>DATALT010000002.1:706423-1059635 GCA_036260945.1 Candidatus Babeliales bacterium | reverse complement strand
CGCTGCGCGCTCTTGCTCTGCCTTCATACATTCAACCATCACCGGCAGCAGCTCATTCAGATCTTCTATCTTAATTTCAGTGTTTTCCGTTACCGCTTGATAAAGACGCAATAAACTTTCGGTCGGCTCTTCATTATGTTCTGCCATGCGCATCAACATATGTTCAAGCGCATGTTCTATCACCGTCGACTCTTCGTGCGTTACCAGCTCTGGGGCAAAACCCCCCTTATCAAGAATTTGCTCGCGACTTTGATTGCCAAATACGGCCGAAGAGGTCAGCATTAATCCAATTAAAATTTTGCGACCAATAATAGAAAAAATCTGCTTCATCGTAATCCTTTTTTACTTCTTTTGTATGATCGATTAAGCAATACAAATACGGCAATCTAAAATCAAGAAAATAGTTCATTGATTATCATTTAAATAAAATGAAAAGCCCTCTCAAATGAGAGGGCTCTATGTAATAGCAGATTGAGTGATCGGCGGAAGCTATGGAACCATTTCAAGGTTATGGAAAGGAGTTACATTTCCTGCACTTACCGTTGTCGTTCCCCCGGTCGCAAAACTAATTTGAACTAATGGTATGCCAGTTCCGGGATTATAATTTATTGCATGCCCTTGAACTTGATTAGCGATGATTCTTGAAGCTGCAACTCCTCTAGATGTATATCTGATCCCCTCAGAAGTAATAATAGCACCGACATTATTTGAAACATTGTTATAGGCAAGCACACCTGTGCCAGAACCAATTATTAATGCACGCATGTCGTCAGCAGTATTGTTTTGCAGGGTATTATTATTCACATTCCATCCATTAGCGGTTAAGAAAGCCATGTCAATCAATAAGAATGTACCGCCGGCCGATTGGCTATTACCGCGAATTAAGCAGTTTTGAATTAAAAGATTAGATGGAAAAGCTGATGCTGGTGCCAAGCCGGGAATACGCATAACCCAGGACCCGAATGCTGATGCAGGGTTGGGCGCGAGGGTGTTATCTTGAATGACGCAGTTAGTAATACTTATATCTGCACCTAAACTATTTCTTAATGATATAATAGACTCATAGGTGCTATTCATGGCAATTTGATCGCTATCAATAGTAATGTCTCGCGATCCTCCGTTTATATCAATCATGCTTATGCCCAATGAGGCAGCAGTATTATTAGAAAAACTACTATTGATCACCTTTACTCTGTTTGAATTTGCAATATCAACCAAGCGGGCTTGATTGTTATAAAAGAAACAATTGGAGACAGTTACATCTCCGCAGGCAGAGATAAGAACGCCAGCATTGTTAGATACAAAGTTTACATTTGTAAGCGTGATTTCGGTACACGTGGTAATGAGTGCGCCGCGAATGGATGAATTTTGAAGCGTTCCATTACCGACTATAACATTTGTGTTGCCCGATCCTATTATCAGAGGAATAGCAGTAGCGCCACCAAAGATTGTTTTATCGTTCATGTTGAGTGAAACTTCGCTCGCGCTAATGGTGATCGTGCCCACGATATCGTTTGCTAAACAATAATTCCCCGAAACTGTAATTATTGTTGCCGTAAATATTGGTATTGCTCCGCACGCTGTAAGGGTATTTTTAATATCAAACAATGAGCTGAAGGTACCATTGCAACACGCAGCAAGCGCACTAAAGGTACCGTTGAATCCTGCAGCAACTTGAGTGAACGATCCTTGATTATCAAGCAAGACTCTATTCAAGAGTGAGAACGTACCATTACAACAAGCTGTTATTGCACTGAAAGTGCTGTTAAATCCTGCGTTTATGAGACTAAACGTTCCCTGTTGATTAATTGATAGTTGATTGATTGCAGAGAACGTACCGTTGCAACACGCCGCAAGAGCGCTGAAAGTGCCATTAAATCCTACTGCAACTTGAGTGAACGATCCTTGATTGTCCAGCAAGATTCTATTCAAGACCGAGAACGTACCATTGCAGCATGAAGCAAGGGCACTAAAAGTCCCGTTGAATCCTGCGTTTATGAGAGTAAACGTTCCCTGTTGGTTAATTGATAGTTGATTAATTGCAGAGAACGTACCATTACAACACGCAGCAAGCGCACTGAAAGTGCCATTAAATCCTGCGTTGATCACCGTAAATACTGGGCTGAAGTTCACTTGTAGAGCAGTTAACGATGATTTAATATCTGCGATCGCACTGAATGTACCATTGCAACATTCAGCTAGCGCTGAAAAAGTTCCTCTCTGATTGAATATTACTACGCCAACCGATTCTAAAACATCCAGAACATTATTATTTACTTGATTAAGTACAGAGAAAGTGCCATTGCAGCATGCAGCAAGCGCCGTAAACACACCGCTTAAATCGGCCGTGGCGGTCACGCTTAAATTAGCAAGAGAGCTGAAAGTACCGTTGCAACATGCCGCAAGAGCAGAAAATACTCCACTCAAATCGGTAGTCGCTGTTACTGTGAGATTTGCAAGTACGCTAAAGGTTCCATTACAACATGCTGCCAATGCAGTAAACACCGGATTGAGGTTCACCGTGATCGCAGTTAACGATGACTTAATATCGGCTATTGCAGAAAAGGTACCATTGCAACATGCCGAAAGAGCAGAAAATACTCCACTTAAATCGGCAGTTGCAGTTACCGTTAAATTTGCAAGCGCACTAAAGGTGCCGTTGCAACATGCGTTAATAACGCTAAAAGTACCAATTACTTCTCTATCTATTTTATCCAGCATTGAAAAAGTACTATTGCAGCATGCATTAAGCGCAGTAAATACGGGATTTAAGTTAACGGTTATCGCCGTTAAGGATGATTTAATATCTGCTATTGCAGAAAACGTGCCGTTGCAACATGCAGCAAGTGCGGTAAAGGTTCCCTGCTCATTTATAATGATCGTATTAAGTACTGAGAATGTACCAATTACTTCTGTGTCAATTTTATTCAGCATTGAGAAGGTGCCATTGCAGCATGCAGTAAGCGCAGTAAACACTGGATTAAGATTTACCGTAATCGCCGTTAACGATGATTTAATATCAGCTATTGCAGAAAACGTGCCGTTGCAACACGCAGCAAGTGCGGTAAAGGTTGCCTGCTCATTTATAATAATCGTATTGAGCAATGAGAATGTACCAATTACTTCTGTGTCAATTTTATTCAGCATTGAGAAGGTGCCATTGCAGCATGCCGTAAGCGCTGTAAAAACAGGATTGAGATTTACCGTGATCGCTGTTAACGATGATTTAATATCTGCTATAGCAGAAAAGGTACCATTGCAACATGCAGAAATCATTGTAAATATTGGGCTCAAATCAACCGTCGCGGTAACGTTTAGATTTGCTAGCACACTAAATGTACCCTGTAAATCAATAAGCACTTCATTGCAACACGCGATCAATATAGTTAATTTGGCTTGAAGTGAATTCAGAATAGCGAGAATCTGGCTCAAATCACAGCCACACCCGTTACAACCGCTTAGTGCGCCGTTGCCAAGCGAATCTCCGGCATCGGGCCTTGCTGCTCGCATTTCTTCTTTTACAAACGATATCATGGCTGGGAGCAGTTCACGCAGATCGACTATCGAAATATCCTTATTTTCGACCAATGCGTCATAACAACGAACCAACAGCTCCCGAGAGTTCTCATCATCCCCCACCTGCCCAAGCATATGCTCCAACACATGTTCTAGAACAATAGCTTCTTCTTTCTCAATACCAATCAAATCATTTCGCTCCGGCACGCTATCCATGAATTCTTGTCCGGCATGCACAGATAAAGAAAGAGCGAGGACGAATCCATAAAAAAAGTTAACTGGGGCAAAGACATGCAGCTTCATACATTTCTCCATGAGTTTTTTTTGTTTTAGCAATACAATATCGAACCGTAATAATCAATAAACCAATTAATTAAGCAGTCAGCAGTGCAAACAAGTAGCACTGCCGGATGAGTAAATCACGGTGTAAACATTCATCCGCTTTTGTGCTGATGAATACTCTTTTAAGAGAGAGTTGCCTAGGCTTTTCTCTACCTTCCTTTTTTATTGGCAACGTGTCAGTATTGTATTTATTGAACAAAAATGCCGCATCTTTTAGAGATTCCGGGGAAAATACATGATCAAATTATGGTACTTTTTGGGCAGATCATCCTTTTTTTCTGCCGGCCTTGCTACCTTATTTTTAGTGCTCACACAATGGCTCGGGCTTTTTCCGAGCAATGCTGCGCTCTCAATCTATCGTTACTTTATTATCATTTCACAAAATTATTTGGAATCGCGAACTGCACAATACGGCCTATCATTAAATTTGCATTCAGAATATGACGAATTAGCACTGATGGCGACGATTATTATAGCACTAGTGGGCTTCATACTTTGTATGCAAACCATAAGAACTCCAGTTATTGGTTGGTTGAAAGAGCTCGTAATAAAGGCGGGCGCGATCTGCTGGCGAATGGTTCTTTATATTTCAATAGTATGCATAGTTTCTTGGGCCGCAGTTGCGGTCTATTTTGGTACGCAACTCTCTGCGCTTTCGCCAGCGGCGCCAAGTAGCAGTTACTGGGAAGCTTTTCTGACATATGCAAATCCGATAACTCTGGCAAAAATGGGATGGCAGGCGTTAAATAAGCTTTTTAAAGCACAAAATCTTTTTGACTCGATGAACTACGTAAACTTTGCGGGTTATTGCATCAGTATTACAATTGATATTCTGAGCACACTTATTTTTTTTCTTTTGCTTTATAGGGCGCTTGCGCAAACAAAAAAAAGCGCATAAAATCAGTGGTGCTCTTTATAACCACTCGTTTTTATCTGGTTGTTGCGTGTTTTCGCATTAGAGCGACAAACCATTTTGCATTTTCGCGCAAGGTGCGCGTTAATGTATTACCTTCGTAATCAACTTCGTAAATTCCGTATTTCTTCTTAAAACCGGCAGTACTCCAGCTAAAATGGTCCATGAAGCTCCAATAATGATATCCCCGAATATCAAAGCCATCTTTGATAGCTTCTGAAACAATATAGAGATGCTTTTTTAAATACTCTTCGCGCTTATCACCAGAACGGTCGCTGACACCGTTTTCTGTTATGTAGATTGGTTTTCCAACAGAGGCTGCTTTTTCAATGCACCCTCTCAATCCTTCTGGATAAATTTGTTTCTCATCAGAAACAGGAGTTCCTTCACGATGAGATTTTATCGATAAACTCAAACACGAGCTCACAACGGCAGAAATAACGCCGAGGCCTAATCCAGTCGATGGCTTAATCAATCCCTTTTGCACAAGTGCAGCAATGGCAAGACCGCTTGCGCCAAATCCGATTGCTGTTTTTTTCATATTTTGCTTAATCAAACTGTGCGTATAATAGTTCAAACCAAAATAATCGATCGAAGCGGGAGCAGCTTTATTTTCATCTTTAACCAATCCACCCCAGTTGAATTTACCAGTTTTGAAAAATTCAATAATCGTATCGTTATTTAGGCCACCAAAATAATTGCATATAGATTTTTCAAGTGGATTATAATCATGATAAGGGTTCAGTGGCTGCATAATATGGGCAATACCGAATTTGGCATCTTTATCATGTTGCTTAAACTCTTGGGATATTTCAACATGCGTATTGAGCATATTGCGCAAAACCTGCCCTGCTTTTATTAAATGCCCCACGTGCCCCGGTGGTAATTTGCCACGCAAGTACGATTCGAGCACAACGCCAACGGGTTCATTGTACGTCATCCACCATTGCACACCCACTGGCTGCATATTTTCTCGCACGCGATGTGCAAATTTTTTGAAATCTTCTTTATTTTTTATGTTTTCAAATGCACCTTGATCGGCAAACCACGTAGGCCAAACGTGATGAAACAAACAAATAATCGGCTCAATATTTCTTTTTTTACACTCTCGCGCAATATCCACATAGTGGTCCATTGCAGCTTGATCAATCTCACCTTTTTTAGGCTCAATTTTCGACCAATCTACTGAAAATCTGTATTGGCGCATTCCCGCTTGAGCGATATTCTCGATATCTTCTTGGTATCTATTCCAATGATCTGCGGCAATGCCGGGTTGTGGGCGAAATGTATCACGCGTCCAATTATTTTCAGAAAACTTGCCGTTCGCGGTTTGGTTTCCCTCTATTTGGAAGGCGGATGATGCAGTGCCCCACACAAACTCTTTGGGAAAATTAAGCGTTTCTTCAGTAATAATAATCTTATCCCAATTGCGATACTCTTCGACGGCATGCGTCATCGATGCAAAAAGATTAATCACGCACAGCGCTATGATCATCATTCTATTTTTTCTCTGTTTCATAACAAAAGCTCGTGTCTTTTCTTAATGCGTTGTTTGCATCTGTTCGTTTTTGATATTTTTATTTTCTAACATTCCACGCTTCTTTAATTCTTCCCGCAATTGAGACGCATTGATAAATTGAATCCCATCGATTCCAACCGCAGCATTTTGCGCAGCGTCAATATTATCTCTTCGATCGTCTATAAAAATAATGTGCGACTGCTCCCAATTACGTTCCACCAAAAACTCTTTTAATGCTTGGAAATATTCTATTGAAGGCTTTACTTTATAGGTATAACGCTCGCCATTCTTTTTGAAAGCGCCATCGTAAAACAAACCATCAAATAATGAAAAAACTTGCGGATATTTCTTTTCCATTCTCATCAATGACTCATGACCAATATTGGATGCGAGCACCTGAACATATCCCAATTCTTTTAGGCGCGTAATGATATCGATCATTTCAGGGCTAATATAATGAAGCGTCGCAACGCTATAGATTTTCTCTTTATGCTCAGAAAGTTCTGTAGGATGAAGCGCGACGATCTCTTCAATCATACGATCGCCAGATTTTGTTTGACCCAATCCATACCAAAGTTCTTTGATAAAGGTGGGAGAAAAAAGAAGCTTAATTAATTCCCAGCGATTATCCGCATCCCTAACAATTTTGATACTTTCCCATGTCATTGCGCCGATTGGTTTATAGGCAATAACATCATGAAAATCCCAAGCAATAACAGCATTTTGCGGAGTGTATTCTTTTTTTTGGATCGAAAGAGCAAGTGCGAGCCCAGCAATAATCCATATGCAACTAACAAAAAACTTCTTCAACAAGATCCTCATCCGTATTAACCACTTTTTAACTTCAGCCTAAGAAAATGCGTTTGCAAAATCAATTAACGCCAAAACGAATGCGGACATCTCGAACAGCGTCGCTTAGCTGGGCATCTTGTGGCAAAAGTTTATTCGCTTGAAGATCACTCCAAACCTGCTTGCCAGATTTAAACTGAATAGATTTAATTTTTATCGGTGAGTCATCATTAGATTGCTCAGCTGCAGAAATATAGTTAGGATTATCATCGATAAAAAGAATATTTTGCCCATCGGTGATTAAATTATTATCGTTCAAATATTTGCGCAAACCGATGAAGAACCGAGGATCATGCTTTTCAAACGCGCTATACGCAGCCTTGGTTTTTGGGTCGACTAAATTTTTACAAAAACCGCCTACAAAATTATTTGCAAAAAAGCTTGGATAATGTTTCTGGCTAATATAATTATAAGAACCAACGCCTATATTTGAAACAAGCGCTTGCTTGATCCCTTGCTCTTTGAGAGCACTTACAATCGCTGCCATCTCAATATTAAGTTCGTGCGGATTTGCAAGGCGATAAAGATTGTCACGATGCTGTGCCAAAATTGTTGGATATTTTTCCATTACATGGTTGAGAATATCGTCAACGCAACGCGTCTCTTTTCGTTTTTCTTTATATTCTTTATAAAATGTAGGAATAAATTTAATAAGTTCTGTTCGATTTGGCGCACGATATAAAAATGTACAAACGTCCACTACAGATCGCATGCAGTCAGCTAAAGTACCATATCGTTTTGATAGCGTATCGTTCCAATCGATTGCGCCGAATGGCTTTTGCATTGCTGATGCAAGATTCACCATAAAAAACATATTTATTATTAATACTTTGAACGCTCTAAACATGAAAACCTCGCATTTGCCTGGAATAACCTACATATTAGATGCTACCACAAATAAAATTCTTCGAAAACCGCTCGTGCTTTTTTGATTTATTTTTATAGCAGATTAGCGATCGTTTGTTTCAGTATGAAATATTCCAAATGGGCCAGCTAAAAGAAGAGAGCCCAGCAACTAACATTGCCGGGCTCTTAGTTCGGTATACTATACAAATGTTTACGCTTCGTAGATTCTTCGGCTAAAACCCCTGCTGCCGCCACCACTGCGGCCACCGCTAAAGCCTCCGCTCCGACGTCCGCCACCTCTGCTGCCGCTAAATCCTCCGCCAAATCTTCTTGGGCGGTATGAGCGATCGCCGCCACCGCGATCATCGCTTGAAGGGGCAACATTGAGATCTTCGCCTTCTTGAGCTACTGCACCATATAATTGCTGCGAGCAGCTTACAAGCGCTTTGATAAGCTCACCTTGAGAAAGTGATGAAAGCTGTTCAGAAAGTGCAACTTCTGCAGGCTTTGAAAGTTCTTTTTTTGCTTGCTGGGTAATTGCATTGTAAATTTTTTGTACACGTTTTTGGTTAATTTCTTCAGCCGTTGGAAGAGACATCGGTTCAATAGTCACATTATAACGACGTGCGAGCGAGTTAATGCGATAGCGCATTTGCGGATCAATAATAGTAATTGCCACGCCCTCTTTTCCTGCACGGCCAGTTCTGCCGATACGGTGAATATAACTTTCTTGATCCTCAGGAAGGCCATAGTTAATAACGTGGGTAATACCGGTAACGTCAATTCCGCGAGCTGCAACGTCGGTTGCTACTAAAAAGCTGAATTCGCGGTTCTTAAATCCTTTAATAACCTGATTTCTTGCAGATTGGCTCATATCGCCATGGATAGGTTTGGCTTTGTAACCACGTTTACCGAGTAATTCGGCAACTTCACCGGTAATAATTTTTGTTGGGCAGAAAATAAAGCCGTACATATCTTCCTCACTTTCAAGAATACGAGAAAGCGCTTCAAAGCGTTGACGGCGAGAAACAACCGCATAAAACTGCTTAGTGCTTGCGTTAGCAATACTGGTTGAGTTGATGCGAACCGAAACCGGATTTGGCATGTGCGATTTCATTAAATCGCTAATTCCTGATTTCACCGTCGCAGAAAATAACCAAATGCTGCGATTTGCTGGGGTCATATTAATAATTTCTTCAACTTCATCTTTAAAGCCCATATCAAGCATCGTATCCGCTTCATCAAGAACAACGATTTTGATATCGGCCAAGCTGAGCGTACGGCGCTGAATATGATCGTTAAGACGACCAGGTGTTCCGATAACCAAGTGAGGCTTTGCATTAAGCTCTCTCATTTGGCGATCAATAGGCATACCGCCATAAATTGGAACAATAGAAATACCGCGATAACGCGCTACTTGAATCAAACTTTGATAAATTTGATCTGCCAATTCACGAGTTGGCGCAACAACTAATGCTTGTACTTTTCTTATAGCAGGATCGATGTCTTGCAAAAGTGGCAAGCCAAAAGCGAGCGTTTTGCCTGTACCTGTTTGCGCCTGACCATGGAAATGGGTGCGCGAATTATCAAGAAGCACCGGAAGCGCTTGCGCTTGAATCGGGGTTGGCGTCGTTAAACCAAGGCTTGTGAGAGCCTGTTTAATCTGGGCGTGGAGAGAAAAATCGTTAAAAGAACCAACAGAATTTGTACTCATAAAATGTCCTTGCGTAAGGTAATCCTAGGCCCCCGCAGGCCCACACTAGTACAAACTATTGGTGATCCCTTACGAGGATAACATCGAAGCGAAAAGCCACGATCTTTTCAGATAGGAAAATATGTATATAAAAAAGGCCTTATTTAGCCTCTTTATCAGAATAACAAAATCAGGGAAATTGACAAGCTCACAATATTGATTAGAATGAAGGGTAGAGGTTTTGCCCTGGAAATGGCATGGCAAAATTACTATAAAATGGAACTTTTGGAGGTTATTCTCATGTTTTTCAAAAAATTTTTTACTATTGCTTTAATAGCTTTGATGGCTATCTCTACCCAGGCTCCGCTAGCTCAGGCACTACCGACTCAAGAAGCTGCAGCGATTTTGGACCAACTTGCTGAAAAAACAAGCTTTAACATTAAAATTAGCCCGATTATGCTACCTTATCAAATAGGTGTTGGGATATACAATCACCCCTGGGTTGCCTTTGGCTCTTTTCTAGGGCTAGTTTTACTTCGCAACTATTATCAAAATAAAATTCATAAGATTGCGGGTTACATGGATCAGCAAACCTATGTTGCAAATGGGCGCCAGCTATTAAACAAAGAATGCACTTCTCTTATCTGGCCACTCAATAAATTATTATTTATCCAGCCAGTTCAATAATTTGAAAACTTCTGAATTAAGAGGCGCGTTAAAAGCGCCTCTTTTTTTTGATGCTATCTGTGGTGATTGTGCGGTGGGGGTGGGGCCATGAGATGGCGTATCACCGAAGCTATAAATGATATGACGAAGATAAAAAATAACACTTTGATAATAAGCAGGCCAGCGCCTACAAACATCGTGGTGAAAAAACCTAAAAATCCGGTCGCGCCTGCCAACAGCAGTAATAAAATAATTAATCCGATCATAAACCTAACTCCTCTCTATCGTTTTTTAGCTTTTACATTCTTTTTTCGGCTAGCAGTTTTGCGCGCTGCTGTTTTTCGTTTTGCTCCAGCAGCCTTCTTCTTGGGCGCAATTTTTTTCTTGGAAACAGCTGCTTTCTTTTTAGGGGCAGCTGGCATTTTTGCTCCCTCTGCACGTGCTTCAGAAAGTCCTATTGCGATCGCCTGCTTACGGTCTGTCACCGTTTTGCCGCTTTTTCCGCTTTTAAGCGTGCCCTCTTTCATCTCTTCCATCGCGCGTTTTACTTTTGCTTGTGATTTTTTGCCGTATTTGGCCATCGCTAACCTCTTTTTTAAAATAGATTAAATAGAGCTCGTAAGCTTTAACGATTTTTAGGATTACGCATTTGCCACCGATAAAACAAGAGAATTAAAAGCAGAAAAAAACCGAAGGTGCGCATAAACCGATCTAATCGCGCTTAATTTGCCAATTGGTCAATCTCTTGGTATGCTATTTCTTAATTATTTTATAGGTATATGTTTCACCTTCTAACCATCTCTCGATCAGAGGATTACATGTCTAAAGAATTAATGCGCCCGCAGCAGTACCGCAAAGTACAAACTCCCTGGGCACAAGACGAATCCGTCCAACTCAATCAAGATCAACAAACCGAACTCGCTTCCCTTTATGAAAGCCAAACAGATAAGCTTTCTCAAGGAAAGATCGTTACGGGAAAAGTTATCCGCGCCGACAATGATGGCGTTCTGGTTGATATCGGATTCAAATCGTACGGGCTGATTCCACCGTATGAATTTAATAAAATGGATTTACAGAAAATCACTCCCGGCACCGATATTGAAGTGTTGCTTGAAGATTTAGAAAACGTTGATGGCAACGTCAGCCTTTCTTATGAACAAGCTAAAGCGCTTCGTGCATGGGACACTATTATGAAGCTCTTTGAAGAAGGCAAGCCTGTCGAGGGTATTGTTACTCACAAAGTTAAGGGTGGGTTGAGCGTTGATATTGGCATTCCTGCATTCTTGCCAGGTTCACAAGTTGATCTGCAACGTGTTGCTGATTTTGATCAATTTGTTGGCCAACCAATTACCGCTTACATTATTAAGGTTAATAAAAAACGTGGAAACGTTATTATTTCTCGTCGTAAATTCCTTAATGAGTTGCGCTCCGAATCTCGCAAAAAGATCTTGGGCACCCTTTCTGAAAATCAAGTTATTCAAGGCGTTGTCAAAAATATTACGAATTACGGAGTATTTATCGACATCGGCGGGGTGGACGGATTGCTACATATTACCGACATGACCTGGGGCCGCATCGCTCACCCAAGCGAACTTGTTCGCATCGGTGATAAAATCACGGTAAAAGTTCTTTCGTTTGATAAAGATAACGAGAAGATTTCTCTTGGCATGAAACAACTTACAGAAAATCCATGGGATAAAGTTGCCGGGGGCCTTGCTATTGGCGGAAAAGTCAAAGGTAAGATTTCCAGCATCGCTGACTATGGTTTCTTTGTTGAGATTGCAAAAGGCGTTGAAGGCTTGGTTCATATTTCAGAAATTTCATGGACCGACCGTATCGAAAACTTGCATAAGCACTTCAAAGTAGGCGATGAGGTTGAAGCGGTTATCGTTTCGATCGATAAAGAAAATCGTCGCATGTCTCTCAGCATTAAACAACTTCAAGATAATCCTTGGAAGCAAGTGAGTGAGAAGTTCAAGATTGGTCAAACAATCAAAGGGCCAATTACGAATATTACCGATTTTGGTATCTTCATTCAGTTAATGCCAGGAATCGATGGCCTTGTTCATATTTCGGATCTTTCATGGACCGAACATATTGCACATCCTGCTGACGTTTATAAACGTGGGCAAGAAGTTGAAGCGGTTATTTTGGGCATTGATGAACAAAATAAACGTGTATCACTTGGTATTAAGCAACTAACGCAAGATCCATGGGCAACCATTGAACAACAATATCCAGTTGGTAGCATCGTTGAAGGTGAAGTTTCAAAAATCATCAACTTCGGCGCGTTCGTTAAACTTCCAAATGGTATTGAGGGACTTGTACACATTTCAGAACTTTCAGATCAAAATATCGAAAAAGTAGAAGATGTGCTTAAAGTCGGCCAAAAGAGCGAGTTCCGCGTTATCAAGATCACCAAAGAAGATCATAAACTTGGCCTGAGCTTGAAAACAAAAGAAGAACCTGCAGAGAGAGAAGTATCATCTTCTCGTCATCAACAAATGCCTCGCGAAAAACCGGCTATGATGAAAAAACCAAGCAAGATGCGCACAGAAGAACCGGCAATCAAGCCAAAATCTCTCTTGCAAATTGAGCTTGAAAAACATGCAGCTCGCCAAAAATCTGGTGATGACAAGGAATAAACACCATGGAAAGAACACTCGCTATTATTAAACCGGATGCTGTTGCGGCAAAAAACAGCGGAAAAATCATCGATCTTATTGAGAAAAATGGTTTTACGATAGTCGCAATGGAAAAAAAACAATTGAGTACAAAACAAGCTCAAGAGTTTTATGCGGTTCATAAAGAAAGACCGTTCTTTGGAGAAATGACGACGTTTATTTCTTCAGCGCCGGTTGTCGTTATGGCACTAGAAAAAAACAATGCGATCAAAGCATGGCGTGATTTGATGGGAGCAACCGACCCTAAAAAAGCGGAAGCTCACACTGTTCGCGCGCAGTTTGCCACCGATATTGGCAAAAATGCAGTGCATGGTTCTGATGCGCCTGAAACGGCTGCAGAAGAAATTGCATTCTTCTTTCCGCATTTAAAAAAATAAACGTGTAAAAAAGCGTTTTATTAGGGGCAGCAAAAATGCTGCCCCTTTTTTTTACTTTTTTTAGAAAAATAATTCTGGCAGATTGGCATTTTAGCCAATATTCATTATGATTAAGCGCCATAATACAATGCAACTTTATTCCATTAAGGGCGTTCAGAAATGCTAAAAATAATCCTCCTGCCAATTATTTTACTTTCCGCACTTTCATCTGCGATGGAAAAAACAAATGGAACCGCCCCTGCACCATTAACTGAAGGCGCAACTGAACTATTGCCTGTGCAATTCTCTATGCGTTTGAAAAAAAATCCTCAAATTTTAACAGAACTTACCGACATAGAAATCACCGAATCTGAAAAAAATGCTTTTTCAGAAAAAATAATCGAAGCGAATCCGGATACAACAGATTTTATTGTGTCGAAATTCCCATTTGATGCAAAAATCATTCCGCATACTATTGGCGCAGCAATAACTGCATTTGCATGCCACGAAAATAATTTTGCTCTTGGTGTTGGTAGCCGAATTCATTTGATTGCAGGCAAAGAAGTGCGCAATCTCCACAATCATAAAGGCTCAATTTCGGCTTTAAAGTTTACACAACTTGGAAAACAACTGATTTCTGCTGCCAATGATGGCAGAATTTGTGTATGGGATTTAGAAAAAGGAGTACCATTGCTCTCTTTTCAGAACTTAAAGCCCATTGTTTCTATTATTTTGAATAAAGAAGAAACTGCCCTTGCTGGATTGGAACACAATGATACTAAAATAACGCTACGGCATCAGGGCACCCAGATTAAAACAAGATGCTTGCAGATGCCAAGGCCGCAATCGGAAATCGATAACATTCGCGTAATCGCCTTTGGAGATAAAGATGAAATCATTTCTGGCGGATTTTCTGACGGAAAAATTGCTTTTTGGTATAACAAAAAAAATGATCCGCACATTTCAACTGCAACGCATACAAAAAGTGTTTGCGCACTCACTTATAAAGACGGATTTCTTATTTCTGCAGGAACTGATGCCTCATTAAAAAAATGGGATCCAGTTAAAGCGCAACCGCTACTAGACGCTTTCTTGCCGCAAAATGAATATGCGATCTCACTCAAACCTTTTAAGCATGGCGTTTTTGCCTTAACTAATAAAAAAAATATTTATTTTTTTAATACAGACGCTGGTACAATTGCACCGCTCGAAGATAAAAGCACAAAAAATGCTCTTTTCATTGAGATGAACGATAAGCAGACAGCGCTCGCTATATTGTCCAAAAGCGAGATAACCTCAATCAATTTAACGCAATTAAATAATACAATTGATATGGCACAGAGAGGAAATCTTTCCCCTATTCAATCCAGCTTGCTCGCACTAGCAGCTCACGCTAAAAATCAACGAACATCTTTTGACCTAACAGGCAAAAAAATAATCCATGCGTTTCATCAGCTCGAATCACCAATGAAAGAAATCGTGGGGACCAAGGCACAGCCTTTCAATTTGGAAGAAGCGAGCTATACGCAAATGGTATTGCGAAGTTTGTATAAACTATCGGGACATTCATATATTTCTTTGGGTGAAGACAGCAAAATAAAAGAAGAGGCTATTTGCCTGGAATCCCAGCAAGCATATACTAATAATTGAATCAGAACTAAAAGGGGCGAGTAATCGCATGAAACAAAGAATCGGTGTATTTGATTCGGGAATTGGCGGACTCACGGTTCTTCAACAATTAATGACGTCGCATGCTGCCGATTATTTTTATGTAGCAGACACGGCAAACTTACCCTATGGAAACAAAACTGCGGAACAAATAAAACTGTTTAGCGCTGAAATTGTTTCCTTCTTAATAACAAAGCAAATAGATATATGCATCATTGCATGTCACACTTCATCAGCGATTGCTTTTAATGATTTACAAAAATCATTTACTGAACTCAGAATAATTGGCGTGATGAACAGCGTATGCCAAGTAGCTGCGGCGCAAACAAAAACGGGGCAAATTGGCATCATTGCCACGCCCGCCACCATTGCACGCCACGCCCACAAAGAAACGCTGTTGTCCCTTAATGATCAATTCACGATCATTGAACAAGCATGCCCCGAATTAGTGCCGACCATTGAAGCACCAAAAATTGATAGAGAAAAAATTAAAGTATTACTTGAAGAATATTTAGCACCGATGAAAACTCATTGCGTTGATACGCTTATTGTAGGTTGCACACATTATGCGCTCATAAAAGATGAAATTAAAAAGATTTTAGGTGAACATGTTAAACTAATTTCCGCGGATGAAACAATAGTGCTTGAAAATTTTCAAGCAAGTAAAACTAGTTCAAGCTTTTTATCATCCCTTGAATGTTTTGTTACGGGAGACAAAAATTACTTTGATCAAAAGGCTTCGTCCCTTTTGACAACAAAAGTGAACGCAAAACAGATAAATTTTACAAAAAACTCTCCATCTATCGATCTTGATCATAAAATCTTATAAAAAACGCCTTTTCTCCCCAAAATTCTTGAGAACTCATCCTGATAACCTTTATAATAATTCTATGAGAATAGTTTTAGCAAAAAAGGTTATTAGATGAATAATTTATTAAAATTTATTGCGATTCTTTTTAGCACAATGAGCATAGCCGCTCTGGGTGCAATGGGAACCAGCAAAACCAAAACGAGTGGTTACTATGAAGATATACCACAATTACTCAACAAGACCCCAGTTGAGAATGATAACAAGGAAGCAGCCTGTTCATTTTATCAAGTTATACCAGAACTCGAAGCTAATCAGCCTGAGGGACGAACAGCATTCCTTGATTTAGCCAATAATTTAATTTTAGAAGCAAGGAATACAAAAATTCTAAAAGAAGCATACACTAAATATGAAGGCGCCATAGCGTATTTAAAAAATGTCGAGCAAGTACAGAAAAACGTTTTGCTCCTACTTTCAGTCTACAACGAATTTTTATCGAAATTAGCAACTAATAAACCAAATAATATTATTTTAAATAATCCGACTGTTAATATAACAATTGAAGATGCGCGAGAGTATTTAGCGTCATTAAAAAACACCATTAAAAATGATAAAAAACTAACAGAACTGAGAAGATCTATCTTAAATAACATTGCTCTTATTAAAGTGCAGCAATTATTGTTTGCAGATCAAAAAGAGGTCTCTACTCCAGCCTTAATGCAAGCCGTACAAATTCTTTCGTTCCTAAAAAGCGATACTACTGATCAACAAAAATTTATAAATAATCTACGAGCGCTTTCGCTTGCATTTATTCTTGAGAACGAAATTTCCTCAGCTGGAACCAGTTTCAATGACTACTTAAGTAATGCTAAAGAAGCACTTGAAAAAATGGACGATATGATTGATAAAAAAGGTTTGGGATACCAAAGATTAATCAAAGCCTTGGATAGAGTAAAATCTAAATAAAATTTTATCTAACCTAAGACGCTAATTACTTTTGATCAACAGGTTGCCCCAATTGCGCACGGCCCGGCATAGTTTTCAAAACTTCTTCCAAAATGCCGTTAATGAATTTATAAGCGTCCCGTTCAGCGTAAGCCTTTGCTAATTCTACTGCTTCGTTAATTATGATCGATGACGAAACATCGGTATTGATTAATTCCCAAACGGCATAACGCAAAATAAGCTTTGTAGCTACCCCAAGACGATCGGCGCGCCAATTGGTTAAAAATGGCAAATATTTTTTATCGAGTTCGCTATGTTGGGCAGCAATCGTATCTGAGGTTTTCACTACATCGCTATCAAGAGGGATATCTAACTCATATCCACGATTAAACATATCTGCAACACCTTCAGCCGAAATAGAAGAATCGTACGAATCGATTGCATAAAGTAAATGGAAAATGAGAGCACGCTTACTGCGCGCCGAAAGATCGTTAAATGATCGCCACTGATCAACCTGGGCATCATTAATTTCAGTTTCAACCAGTGCCTCTGGCTTGATTTGATCGTCCACCGCCCACCTTTTTTGTTATACTTGTACACGTTCGATATAGCTGCCGTCTCGAGTGTCGACTTTGAGCGTTTCACCCTCATTAACAAACAGCGGCACTTGCAATACTAATCCCGTTTCCATTGTCGCCGGCTTGGTCGCGCCGCCTTGCGCGGTGTCACCACGAACGCCAGGCGGCGTTTCTTTTACCTTCAACTGAACAAAGAGTGGCGGAGTAACCGCAATTGGACGCTCAGAAAAGAAAAGAATTGTATAAATAATCTCTTCTTTCATATAGGGAAGCGCTTCGTCAACTTGATCTTTATTGAATGAAAATTGTTCATACGATTCTTGATCAAGAAAATGATAAATATCGCCCTCTCTGTAAAGAAATTGCATTTGACGATATTCGAGATCTGGCTGAGGAAGCTTTTCGCCTGAACGGAATGTATCCTCATGGATGAGGCCACTAATCATATTTTTCATTTTGGCCTTGACATATGCACCGCCCTTGCCAGGTTTGGTCCATTGAAAGTCAACAACCATATAGGGCTCACCTTTATAGAGAATTTTTGTCCCTTTACGAAAATCGCCTGCCGAAATCACGCTTAGCCCTTTCTGAGCACAAAACTTCTTTTTTATGAACAATAATTTTTGATTATACCATCAAAAAACGTAGTTTAAAAGCGGTATTTATTTAATTGCCGTCTTTAAATAGCATGCTCAGCGAGCTTTTCTTTGAGCGTTCCAGGCAAATAATGGAGGCCCTTAAGCCCTAGCTTTTGGCCAGCCTCGATATTTTCCAAAGAATCATCAATGAATAATGCATCAGCTGGCTCAATTTTAAAGCGGCCAAAAAGCTCTAAAAAAATCTCTTTATCGGGTTTGATTTTTCCAAGTTTTGATGAACAAACAATCCCATCAAAAAGATTAAAAAACTCTGCGCGGCCTAAAATGAATGTTTCGTAACTTTCATGGGAAAAATTAGACAAAACATACAATTTGTATCCACGATCTTTCAATTTATTAACCACTTCCCGCGTTTCACCAATGAACGCCCGCTGAGGGCTTAAAAAAAGAGATATCAGTACTTTAAGAGCTGGCCGATTATCGCCTAAAGCAATCAGCTCATCTTGCGTTATTTTTCCCGCGTCCCATAGTCGCCATCCTTCAGATTTGATAAAATCCAACAATTGTTTTTTTTCATCTTTCGATAGAGCCAACTGGTCAATTAAAGAATGCGCATTGCCTTCAAGCAAAACTCCTCCAATATCAAAAATAATTGAGGTAATTTCTGCGCGCATTATCGAACTCGATCTTATTAAAAAAAGAAGTGAAAACAATTTAAAACTATTTTTTAGCAATTGCATGACTCTTTCCTGTGATAAATAGTGATCGTAAAGCTTAATTTATCTTTATGATTGCGTTCTTTCTGATTTTTATTTTTTACTAAATGACAAACATACAAGTTTAGTTTATGATAAGCAAAAACTCATTACGAGCAATAGTGGCTATGGAAGATAAAATACAAACAGCTGAACATATCAAAAAAACCCCAAAAGTACGGGCTCTTTCTAGCGTCGACAGTGAAATTTTTGCTGTCGTTACGCAAGAGGCAAAAAGAGAAGAACAAACGCTGAACCTCATCGCTTCAGAAAATTATGTTCCCAAAGTTATTCTTGAAGCATCAGCGTCAGTTCTCACGAACAAGTATGCAGAAGGGTATCCCGGAAAGCGCTACTATGGCGGCTGCCATATAGTCGATAAAGCTGAAATTCTGGCACAAGAACGATGTAAAGAACTTTTTGGCGCAGAACATGTAAACGTGCAACCCCATGCCGGGTCTCAAGCTAATATGGCGGTTTACTTTTCATCCCTCAATCCGGGAGACACGATATTAGGAATGAGCCTATCTGAAGGTGGACATTTAACGCACGGCCATCATGTTAATTTTTCTGGCAAAATCTTTAAAAGTGTTTCATACACGGTAAATAAAGAAACAGAACAACTCGATTTTGATCAAATTCGCATCTTGGCTCATCAACACAAACCAAAAATTATTATTGCGGGCGCATCTGCTTATTCACGTACTATTGATTTTGAAAAGTTTGCTCAGATTGCAAAAGAAGTAAATGCGCTTTTTATGGCCGATATCGCACATATTGCTGGCCTCATTGCAGCAAAACTGCATCCAAGCCCAATTGAAAGTGCCGATTTTGTCACAAGCACGACGCACAAAACATTGCGCGGGCCGCGTGGCGGTTTGATAATGTGCAAAAAACAATATGCCACCCAAATCGATAAAGCAACGATGCCTGGAATGCAAGGCGGCCCATTAATGCATGTTATCGCAGCAAAAGCGGTAGCTTTCAAACTTGCACTCGCTCCCGATTTTGCTCTTTATCAGCAGCAGATTATTAAAAACGCACAAGCGCTTTCAAAAGCGTTCAGTGAGTTGGGTTATCGAATAGTTTCAGGCGGAACAGACAATCACTTAATGGTCCTCGATTTACGAAGCAAAAATATTAATGGAAAACAAGCGGAACAAATTTTAGATCAAGTGCATATCGTTCTGAATCGAAACTGCATCCCTTTCGATCCGCAGCCCGCTTTATTAACGAGCGGCATTCGAATTGGAACCCCAGCGCTTACAACCCGCGGAATGAAAGAAGAAGATATGCATCAAGTTGCGCTCTTAATTCACGACGCACTGGAACATCACGAATCGGTTCAACACATGAGTGCGATAAAAAAAGAGGTTAAAAAATTGTGTGCCCAATTTCCCATTTATTAAACGAGCATCGGCGTATAACAACTTTAATTCTGTACCGATTCTATTGAATAATAATCGGAAAGCACACTTTTTTTATTCAGCGTATTTTCATCGTTCATAGTTGGTGGTTGATAAAAGCGAGGAGCCGTTTTTTCCGCTTGCTCTTGCGTAAAACCAATTTTTTCCAGAAATGCGATCGTGTCCATCCCAGCTTTAACGCCACTTCCGCTCGCAACACCCGCTTTTCCATATTCTTTATCAGAAGCAGCAACATTTCCTGCCGCAAAAATTCCTGGCACTGTAGTTTTTTGTGTTTGTGGTTCTACCTTAATAAATCCTTGATTATCTACCGCTAGCTTGGTTTTAAATAATGCAGAATTTGGAATATAACCAATTGCAAAATAGAGGCCGTTAATAGGAATTTGCTGGGCTGAATTTTTCCCCTCGCGGATAACCATGGAAGTCACAGCATCATCGTCACCGCTAATTTGTTCAAGCTTTGTATTAACGTAAATATGGATGTTCTTCGCTTTTTTTAGATAATCCTGCACGGTTGCACACGCTTGAAGCCGAGGCTCCCGAACAATTAAATAAACATTTTTTGCGTACGCCGCAAGCTGCAACGCCCGCTCGCCACTCGTATCGCCACCCCCCACAACCGCAGCGTCTTTGTCTTTATAGAAAGGTGCTTCGCATATGGTGCAGCTACCCACCCCTTTTCCCCAATATCTTTCAACACCCGGAATATCGAGGCGCCGCGCTATGCCACCTGAAGCAATAATTACCGCCAATGCATGAATAATAGTTCCATCGTCTAATGTTAAAACAAACGGCCACTGCGAAAAATCAACTTTCGTAATTGCTTGGTTGACCAACATTGCGCCAAAATGTTTTGCTTGCGAAGTTAGATCATCAATCAGTTGCGCACCCGTAGATCCTTGCCTTCCTGGCCAATTTTCGATCAGCTTTACGCCGGTTAATTCTCCACCCGGTTCCATGCCACCAAAAACAACCGTTCTAAATTGTGCCCGGGCAGTGTAAACGGCAGCACTGAGCCCAGCGGGTCCACCGCCAATAATGGCAACAGGAACGAGATTTTCTTTTTTTGCAGAATCACATAATGAGTACGGCCCCGTGCATTGTTGGCGTTGCCAGACAAAAATTGTGGCACACGCCACCGCAAGGCCAACCGCTAGTATGCTAATAATTCTGGATCGAACTAAACTCATTTTCCCCTCTCCCCCGTTTTGGAGTAGCTTTTTGAGTGTTAGTTTAGTAAATGGGCATAGCAAATCGCAAGAAAGCGATTTGCGAGTCGTAACTATGGCAGACCAGGCTTGCCATCGGTTGATAGTTCTTCTTTCTCAACCTGGGTCTCTGGCTGCGCTTCCTTGGTTTTTAATGAATCCTTTCTACTCATTAATTTATTTTTTGCTGCACCCAAGAAAGTCATATAAAATGAATCTTCACGGACGCCAACAAGTTTTTCGAATATTTTTTTTTTATCAGGATCTTCCCTCATAGCTTTCATATTTTTATTCATAATTTCCGCACAGTTTTTATTAAGCTCGATCATTTCGATAGCGCTCACAAGCTGAGGCATTTCATACTTCTGGGCGCATTCTTGCGCTAACGATTTTGCGGACTTTTGATCGGCATTAAGAAGCTGTAAATCGATCTCGCCTGACCATTTTGGATCACACAGAAGACAAATGATTTTCCACGCTTTTTTTGCATCAGCCTTTTCATTTTTTTTATCTTTTTGCTTTTCGAAATTCATAACTGCTGCCATCAAAGGGGTATTTTTTTTCTTACCCTCTTGGAAATTAATATAGATCACATTGTCGTTAAACAGACGCTCTACTTGATCTGGATCATTCTCTCCGATAGCAGAAAAGAGCTGTAGCGTTGCCATTTGATCAATAGCTATCGGCTTCTCCTGAGATGACTCTCTATGCACCTGCCGCGGGCGCGTGACTATCTTGTCCTCTTTCTTTCCCAAACCTAGAAATTTCTGGATTCTTTTAAGTTTTGAATCTTCCTCCATTGCCACTATTTCAAAAAACAAAACAGCGCTCACGAAAAGCGCTGTCACTTTTTTTCTCCTAGCCATGCCAACACCCCCATTTTTTTTCCATTTAGTTTTAGTGTAATCAAAGGATGATACCAATTGGAATGTATCTAATTGAACGCTTGGAAAAGATTAGTTTTGAGAATCTTCTTTTTTGGAAGGCTCATCCCAACTATCAGGCTGCGGCTCCATACCTTTTCCTAAAACCTCTTCACTCCAAACCGAGTTTTTTCGAGCCTGCTCAGCCAGAAGTGTGGTAATTTCCTGCTGGCCTTGCTCTATCTCTTTTTTGCCATGAGCTATGGTCTCAAGTGCTTTTTTTAATTTTTGATTCTTTGCACAATCGATCGCGGTTTGATTTTTTTTGTTTTTTATCGTTGGATCAGGAAGCGGCGAATGGGTAATGATAGCCCTTAGTACCCCTTTGGATTCTTCTTTATTTATCATCGCTTTTTCCCAAACTTTTACCGCTTTAATTAAAGGCGTATTTCCCGTCTCATTTTCAATTAAAAAATCGGAGGAAAGGGACGCTGTTGAGAGATTTTCCAAGCACTCTTTCACTTTAGCCGGATTTTTTTTCTTAATAAAACCAAAAATACGCGATTCCTCTTGAAGTATCATCGTTTTTTTGGAAATATCCCGCTTTGCTTTAGTGTACTGGAGTCGTGGTTTTTCCATGGCAAATCCAGAAGCAGAAAAAACGAGCAACAAAAAGTAATAAACCGGTATTCTTCTATTCATAATTCCCCCACTTATTATGTTCTTTAGTCATTATTACAAAATAGCCGTATCAAATTAAAGCTATTTTCGTCCACACCGCGTGAATCAAAACAGCAATCTGCTAACTGGCTTGCCCTTGTTCGTTTTTTTTCTTATTTTTTTTAGATCGTCGTGAATCAAATGAATCTGATCGGTCGTTTATTGAAAAACTTGAAGAGCCAAAACCCTCATCACCACTTTTAAGTTTCCCTTGCGGCATTTCCACGCCAGTTGCCAAACCCCAAAATGCACGATAGTCAGAATCGTTCTCCAGTCGCTCAATATTGGCGTTCGATATTTCTTTCATTTTCCTGCCAGTCTTTACAACAAGGTTTATTGCCATCACAATATCGTCCATTTTATTTTCCTTGGCGAACTCTATGGCTTTATCAACTTTAAGCGTATCCCGATCTGTTTCCAGCCTATCCAATATGCTTCTAACTAAATTACGCAGCGGCTTTTGATCTGCAGCTAGGTTACGAATTTCAGTCGAAAGTTGATCAACCTTTTTTTGCTCGCCGCCCTTATCTGATAATTTTTGCATTTCCTCTGCTTTTAACGATTTCTTTTTATAGTAGGGCTTAAGCTCATCAATCAACCCTATAAGCATCTTCTCCAGATCGGCCTCCTTGCAGCGAATAGCGCATGCTGCCACCTTTGGATTTACTTTGCGAAGAGCTTCTTCAAATATTGCCTCCGGTGTAATTTTATTTTGAACCATTTGTTGCTCAGCTAGATTTGTTTTTCCCTGTTCAAATAGCTCAAAAATGAGTGGGTAGTGAAAATTATTTTTCATGCCGTTAGCGCCATGCGAAAAAAACTGGACTAGTCGAGGCCTTGTGGGGGAATGAATCGGATCGCTTTCACTTTTGGGAAGGGGAACCGTCTCTTCTGTTGATTTTTCAGAAAAACGGGGCGTCTTTGGCGTGTTTTGAACGCTTGAATTAGCGCTGTGTGCAGATTCATTTTTCTGTTTTTTTTCTTTTTTTGGCGTTAGAGATAGAAATCTTAAAAATTTTTCTATCGAGCTCGTTTTTTCGCCTTGCTCCATTCCATATGCGGATTGCCAAATGAGCATAAGAGAAACAATCATGAACCCAACGAACATCTTTCCCATCTCATCTTCCCCCAAGAATAAAAAACCACCGATGGGAATAGTATAGAAATTCAAACATCCAAATTGGAATACAGATCGAGAAAATTATTTTCTCTTTTCATCTCTTTTCAATGTAGAAAGAGAAAGGCTGCGAAATCTGTTAAAGAGCCCAGAACTAGGTTGCGATCCTATTTTTTTCCCTTCAAGGATTTCAGAAACATCAACCGTACAGGTTTCACTCTTTTTAGGAGTTTTTTTCATCAGTGTCTCAACTTCACTCAGCTTATTAAGGGCTACAAATTCTGCTGGGGTTGCATCTTGGCATCGGATAGAAAAATCAATTTTTTCACTTTCGATCAAACGAGAAACTATGTTTATTGCCGTCTCAATCTCTTTTTCTGTTCCTTCTTTTTTATAATGAGCCACTTTTTTAAGCGCTTTAAATAGTGGAGTGATCCCATTACTATCCGGCTTATTAGGGTTGACGCTGTACGCTTTCAAAAGTTTTTCTATAGATACTACTTCTTGTTTTTCTACAGCAGCATGAAAAACATCGTCCCAGGTAATCTTACTTTTTGCAGTCGTTTCCATCATAAGCTTGGCAAGATCATCCTCATCACGGCTCAGAGACTCCACTGCCCATGTTTCAAACTGCTCAGTATTTATTGTCTTTTTTTTCTCTATCTGAGATTGAATGCGCCTCAGTTTTTTTTGTTTTCGCTTCTCAACAAATTCACCAAAAGCCTCTTGAAGCTTTTTAACTGGATTATTAGAATCCATAGTGAATGACGAAGTCGAAAAAAACAATCCCAAAATAACAAGATGTTTTCGCATAGTTCTTTACTCAAGGTAACGCGCGGTAAAATGCATCATTTTTTTCATAAACAGCAAAGCGAATTACTGCTTATTATTCACCTGACTCTGAACTTGAATCCGAGCTGGAGATCTCTTTTTTGCCAAAAAAGCTCGTTCGCTTACCCGGTTTCTTTTTTTGTTTATTATCTAAATAATTTTTCGCAGCATTTAAGTTTCCATCATTGCTAAGCTTAACAATCTCTAAAGCATCATTCATACTTGGAGTCTTAGGATGTACATTTTCTAAAATCGAGTTCCTCTTGCAATTGAGAAGTAGTATGGCGGCGACTTTTTTCTTTTCAGAGGCCTTTTTTTTCTTTCCGCTTTCTTTTGCTTTTTCATACTCTTCAACTCCCAAATTAATAACTTGCGGGACGAAACTGTGATGTTTGGTTGCAATCTCGCGCACTTTATCTGCATCTCCCTCATGCACAGCCCCTAAGAGCTGAAGCTTTGTAGTAAGGTGCTCACCAAAAACTGGATTAAAGTGGCCATGTATCCCACTTTTATCGCTCAAACGATGAGTCTTTTTTTTCTCCAGTTTCTTAATAACTTCGCCGAAAGTTTTTTTTTGAGCTTCTTTATCGTCCATGCCGTACGCTGGAATAATATGAACAACCAAACCAAGAAAAACAAGTGGAGAGATTCTTACCATTTTTTTTACCTCACAATCTAAAGAAAGAAAATATTTACCGATGAGAATAATCGCTAAATAAAAAGAACAATTATTATCTTATAGCATAATTGAAATAATCAAGCCGGTAAACTATTTATTTCAATTTACATCAATCCTTTTCTGCATTATGTTGCACATAAGAAAATAAAAAGGACAGTGCAACCAAAGGAATAGTGATGAATAGCGTCTTTAAAAGCTTTTTTATAGTGACAATTTGCGCCGCTTGCGCCACATTACGCTCCCAAGATAGCGCAGATGGATTTATCCACCAACTTTTTGGCGACAAAAGAACTGGGGTCTTTTTTGATATCGGAGCTGGTGACGGAATCACTGATAACAAAACCTATTATTTTGAAAAACAATTAGGGTGGGTGGGCGCGTGCACAGAGAGTTTGCCCTCAATATATGAAAAACTTCGCACCTGCAGATTAGCGATTTGCATAAATGCAGGAATCACTCCGCAGGGCGGAACGCTGCCTTTCTTAAAAGTTACCACTGAAAATGCTGATGAACAAAACGCAAAGGCTTTAAGCGGGCCACTGGCATTATTTGAACCAGCAGAACTAAAACGGACCATTGAAAAAGCTTACAACCTAAAAGGCAAGATTGAGCTTACCGATATGCAGTGCTTTACCTTTGCGCAAATAATGGAAGCGCTGGAACTTAATCATATTGATTTATTAAGCGTCGCGAAAAGCAAACAAACTGCAGAGATCCTAAAAACAATAGACTTTAGTGTTTTTGACATAGATGTTATTGTGATCGAAAATACGCTTAATAACTACGATATTCAAAAAATGCTGATTTCCAATGGATTCGTATTACTCAAAAAAACTGATTTTGAAGAAATCTATCGCAATACAAAATATCTACAATAAAAGATGTAACATTTCCACAGGAGAAAGTATGAAGCCAGTACTCAGCGTCTCTTTAGCGTTAATGTTATTAACTTCTATTTGCGTCAATGCCATAGACAATATCACCGTGATTGGCATTGGCTGCTTAGGAATATGCAATGCTCTTTGTTTGGAAAAAGTCGGATTCAATGTTTTGGGAATCGATATTTCACCAGAATATGTACACAAAATAAATACAAAAACATTAGAATCATGCGAGCCGGGCGTGATCGATTATTTGCAAAAAAGTAAGAATTTTAGAGCCTCAACATCATTAGATGAAGGGCTCAAATTTTCAGACGTGTATTTTGTTGTTGTCGCAACGCCGACGACACCAAACGATGAAGCCTATGATCACTCAATACTCAATAGCCTCCTTGAAGAAATTAATAAACGCAAAGTCGCAAACAAACATATCGTAATTTGCTGCACTGTTTTCCCAGGCTACATCCACTCAATTGCGCCTATCCTCCTTAAAGATTGTACGAACGTCTCAGTGAGTTATAATCCTGAATTTATCGCACAAGGAAATATTATTCAGGGTTTTGAAAATCCTGATATCGTTCTTATTGGCGAAGGTTCTCGTGAAGCTGGCGATATCTTGGAATCAATCCACAGAAAAGTTTGCAAAAATAATCCAAAAATATGCCGAATGTCCGCCGAAAGCGCAGAAATAACCAAATTATCAATAAATTGTTTCATAACAACTAAAATAGCTTTTGCTAACATGATTGGCGACATTGCAGATAAAACCCCTGGTGCCAATAAATACGATGTTTTAAATGCAATCGGAAACGATTCAAGAATTGGGACAAAGTGCTTGAAACCAGGGTACGGATTTGGCGGGCCATGCTTTCCTCGCGATAATAGAGCCCTTGGTAGCTACAGCAAAAAAATTGGTATTGATCCCTTTATTCCCCAAGCTACTGACGAATCAAATAAACTTCATGCTCGAACAATGGCCGAATCTATGATCAACTCTGGAGACGATGCATATGTTTTTGAAGATGTAAATTACAAAGATAATTGCCCCGTAATTATTCTCACGGAATCACAAAAGTTAGCGGTCGCAGCTGAAGTTGCCCATCGCGGGAGGCGAGTAACTATTCGTGATCAAGAAAAAGTTATAGCACAAGTTAAAAAAAATTATGGCAATTTATTTGATTATGAAAGCATTTAAAATGATACGTCAAAATAAATCTATGTGGTTAATCGCACTCTCAACCATTTCATTCTCCTTAGTTGCCAAAGACTTTACTATGGTATCAATTGAAGATGTTCGTGCGTTGTGGAATACGCGCCCGTGCAACGTTCGCCTATTCCACAACGCCAGGAACCCGTGAATATTTTGATGAGGTTGAAGCAAGAAAATATTTTGTGGAGCCCCATATTCCAGGTTTTGCTGAGTTTGGATTGTGGAGCGGAAAACGAGTTTTAGAAATCGGATGTGAAATTGGAACCGAAGCAATCAATTTCGCAAATGGGGCACAGTTGACCATCATCGAATTATCAAATGAAAGTTTAGAGCTCGCAAAAAAAAGATTCGAGGTGTATGGGTTAACGGCCAATTTCATTTTAGGAAGTGCCTAAGATCTCGATATTCTTTTGAAAGATGAAGAAAAGTTTCATCTTATTTGGTCGTTTGGCGTTATCCATCATTCGCCGCATCCTGAAAAAATTTTAGCGCCATGTAATCCCATGCTGAAAGATGATGGCGAATTACGAATGATGGTCTATTAAAAAATTAGCTATAAACTCTTTTATTTAATGAGAGAAACAGGGCTTTGGGATTTCAGTAATCTTGATGAACTGATCTCGGCATACTGTGAAGCGCAAACCGGTTGCCCAATAACCTATTCCTATACCCTTGAAGGAGCGAGAAAGCTCTTAAGCGATTTTACTATCTTAGAGATGAGAAAAGCGCACATTTTTCTCTGGAATATACCTCAATATGTAAAGTATCAATACGAAAAAGAGGAATGTTTCAAGAACGTCTCTGACGATCTTTTTGCTGCTCGAATCGGAACTTGGCTGGCATCTTCTTGTTCGCGCAAAAAAAAGAAACGCGCATCTAATTAAGTAAGCGACCTGAAAAAAACGCTACACGTATATTATAAAATCCAAATCCAATCTGACGAGATATCGGGTCTATGTGAGCCACCGTAGATATTAGCTTTTACATCCAGCTTATCTACGTATAAAACTCGCAACTTTCCTTCATTGCTTTTCAATGCAATATACCGCCCAACAAGAAGTTCAATACTAAAATATGATGTACCTACCCAGTTAAAATCAAACGAGTCAAGCATCTCCTTCAAATCCCTGCACCGCATAGCAAAACAAGCTGTTGCAATGTCACCCGGGGTGTGCAAATTAGGTTTTACAAAAACATCATATTTCTCGATATTATTCTGTACAAGCTTAAAAAATGAATCCGTTATCAAATAATAACGGCCGGTCATTTTTATTATCATATCATCTGGATCAAAATTAAAATGATTAAGCGCATCAAGCATAGTAATGCCCTCATTTGCGCCTGGATAAATCCATGAGGAATTATTTTTTTGGGAATAAAATATATTTTTTGAATAGTTATCTAAAAAAGTCGGTCCATTTTTCATTAATGCCTCAACTACATATACATCTTTATAACCTAGCGCTGAGAGTCGAACGAGAGACTCAATGTATTGTTCTTTTCGGATCTCATAATGAGTAGCAGCCAAAGCAGCGGTTAATAAAATTTTAACTTGGCAAGTCTCTATATGTTGAAAAAATAATATTGATATTATAAAAAAAACTACATGACTTGTTATTCTCACCTTTATTCCTGTTCATTCATTGTTTAATTGATTGAAACAGCCGCTCTAATGATTGTCTGGCCGTGGGAATTTCTGGATAAACTTTCAATAATTTATTTGGACTCAGTTCAGCATTCGCTCGACGAGCTTTCAATATCTGATTCTGCTCTTCTATTGAAAAGTTTTCGTAGGCATGATTTGGATCGATAAACCGCTTATATAATTCAAGTACCTCGTTGTGAGACAAAGTTCCAGGATTTACGAAATTATAATTTCCTTTGATTTGCCGGAATGTCATATCAATAACCAATGGCACGAGGTCCTCTAATATCGATATAGAATTAGGAATATTTATAAGTTTTTTATATTTAGTAATTTTACCTACGAATCCCTTGTCCAGTTCTAGTGAAATGGGCATTTTTACTCGTAAGTTTAAAACATTTGGATATTCCAAAATTAGCTTTTCCAGAAAAATCTTGCTTCGTGAATAAAAAGATCCAGTAAAATTTGGTTCTTCTTCTTCTGTAAATCCTTTACCACTTTTCATCGGGTGTTCTTTATCATATTCATAGATACAACCTGTACTAATGTTTGTCATATGTAAATCGTGCAGATATGCAACATCTGCTAAATTAAGAGTTCCAATTACATTCGTCCGTATAGTTTCTGGTCTATGATCTTCGCACCAATCGACATTTGGTTTCCCAGTGAGACCTGCCGCGTTAATAATATAATCAGGCGACGTTTTTGATATTTCATTAATTATCTCGTGCCTATTTTCAAGACGGCTAGTTGCAATAATTGGGTTGTGGCCTGCACTTTTTAAGGCTCGAACAATCTTTCCACCTATCCAACCAGTGCCTCCGAAAACCAAAACTCTTTTAGCCCCAGGAATAGCTTCATTAAAAAAAAATAAAAAGAGGACACAGAGTATTTTTTTATTCATTGAATCTCCTACTTATTTTCTTTTTTTAAAATAGTAAACCCATTGCAGAAAGGATAATGGATTACATGCCATGCATTCCCATCAACGGAGGTTGCATGAAAATTTAGATAACAGCTTTCATCAAACTGCATCCCTAGATATTCTTGGAGAGCTTCAGTAACTCCCCGCGTATTTCCAGGTCCGGTCGAGCACACAACATTACTAATCGTGATCCATGAGTGGCCCTCTATAGGGGTAACGTTTGAATCGTGAAAAGCCAATAATCCATTTACACTTAAAAGCGGGACGAACGCTTTTATTTCAGCCAAAGTGTGTTCATAAAGGTGGGATGTATCAATAAAAACCAGGTCTATTTTTTGATTTCCAAATTTATTTTTATAGTATTCAGGAAATAGCAAATCGTCCATACAAACAAAGGCACTATTAGCTAAGCCTTGGTATGCATTGCCTGCATATGGCGAAATGTCTATGCCTATGAGTTGCGAACCGCAAAAACTTTGGGCCTTTCGCAAGGGAATAGTCGATTCTCCACCCCTCACTCCTGCTTCTACTATAATTTTCGGATTTTGAACTAATCCATAATAAAAAAGCGTGGGGAGATGGCTTGATATATCGGTGTTATTGCTATTGCTATACATCAGCAAATCGCGGTAAGTTTTTAATGCCTCAATTGGCAGCTTACATACCAGACATATTGGGTCGATGAATTCATAATCTGAGGGAAAATAAAAATAATTAAATAATTTCGATTTATACTGATCTATATTTTCTCGGCTATAATCCCACACGACAATCGCGCGCCTCAATTTACTTAGATAACTCTCGGTCAAAATATTGCTACTAAGATTGAATGATTGATAGGCAATAAAATACTTTGGGAGATTCTTTTCATCCCAATCCAAAACATCAAAAAGTATATAGAGCGCGCTTTCTTCTTTTACAGCATCAACAATTTTGTATTCTATATTCAATTTATCAAAAGCTTCAGTCACTATTCTTTCGAAAGAGCTGTCATTCTTATAAACATAGACTAAATTTTTCGCCGTTAGAGAGAAAACCTCAAAAGTTATGACAAAAATAATCATGCCCAGGACTGTTATTTTTTTCATACTCGTTTCCTTTTAATTCCAGTATCGAAAGCTTGTTAATAATGCTCGCTAATTCATCTTTGGATATCGGTTCCAAGTCTGAGCTATACTCGCGCCAACTAATATTCTGTATATCTTTTGCTTCCTTCATATAACTGGGTATATTTTCGGCTGAGCAAAATAGATTTACTACCGTTGGGCGTATTATAAACAAATCGTCATTAAATTGTATAGCTCTTTGCATTTCCGATTCACTAATCAAACGCTCATGAATTTTTTCACCTGGCCTTAAGCCAATAACCCTAACACTATTATCACTATTAAAATGCATCTTGAGCACGTCAACTAAATCTGTAATTTTCATAGCTGGAAGTCTCTTAACAAAAATTTCCCCACCATTCCCATACCGTATTGCATCAAAGATTAAACTAACGGCTTCTTTTTTATTTATTATAAAACGAGTCATTTGATCACTGGTTAAGGGAATTTCTTCTCCTAGTTTTATCTTTTCAGAAAATATAGGAATCACCGACCCAGTACTTTCTAAAATATTTCCAAAACGTACCACCATAAATTTTGTGCTAATTTTGCTTGAATCATAATTTGTAAAAAGCTTTTCACTCACAAACTTGCATGCCCCATAAGCGTTAATTGGCAAGCAGGCTTTATCTGTCGAAATAAACAAGGCTTTTTCAACGTTGGATTCTACACATGCCCTAAAAACGTTGATTGACGCCAAAATATTAGTTTTAATCGCTTCTTCAACATTTGACTCCAAAGAATCCATTCTTTTAAGTGCAGCCACATGAAAAACTATATTGACGCCAACCATTGCACTTAACAAGGCGTAATAATCTCTAATATCCCCAAGAATGCTTTGAATTTTAGAATTCTTATGAAAGCATTTTTCCAAATTAAAATGCTTTACTTCATCCCTGCTAAAAATAATTATTTTTGCAGGATTATATTGCAAAATTTCAGTGGCTATCGCTCTGCCTAGATATCCAGTACCTCCTAAAATTAGGATGGTTTTATTTTCAAATAATTCAAAGTTATTTTGATAATTAGAAAAAGCACTTACCGAATTCATTAAAATATAAAACATTATCAAGTAAGAAATGATCCTCATTTTTTCTCCTTTTATGAAAACATATTTAATTTAGAACATCAAACATTAAAGCATTTTTTTTGTTGAAAGCTGAAGCGAGGAAGTGCTGAAAGCATATTATTGATACTAACAATCCCCCACAAAGTTGCGCACGAAATAAAACCAAGTGCATATTCATGTAAAGGAATCGCTAGAAGAGAAAATATCGAGTTCCAACACAATGCCAAAAAAAATCCACCATCGATAGACCATGGCTTTCTACAAACAAATGCTGCTAATAAACCAATATTTGCAAATTTAAGTAAATAAAAAATCAAAATTCCGAGTTTTGCAAAAAGAGTTAAGATTAAAAAAACCCAATCGTTTTTAGCTATTAATAGCACCTCATTTTTCAAAATCTCTTCGTATTCCTTCGAACAATATACAACATTGGGATTAACCGCTAGCGCTGTTTGCAGCCCAACAGCATCGTCATAGCGGATATTTTTGGAATTTTTGAAATTTAGAAATCCAAAACCCAAATACAGTGGATGCCAAAAAACATGGTTCGATTCTATAGAGCAAGACTCACCTAATTCAGCTCTCGCATACTCTTTAGCTTTTTTATATTGAGCATTAAAATATAAATGAGGAACAAAAAGCCCAGCTGCAAGCGCCAATACAAAATAGGCTTTGCTCATTTTTGAGTGCGTTCTGGAGCCCATCATAAAAGTAAAAATGCACAACAACGCCCCAACTCCAGAGAATGAACGAATGTAATGAAAAAAGCTTACACTGATGCCAGAAAAGACTCCAAAGAAAATGCTCCATTTCAAACTTTTTAATTCGCAAATTATTAAAGACCATGGAATTAAAATGAGCGCAGCCGCACTAAAACTCAAATACACATCTCCAATGGCATATGCAAAGCGAGTCAAGAGAATTACGCAGCTTATTGAAACTATTCGCTGCGAAATCTTTTTATAAGCGATGCAAAAAAAGATTATTGAGATTATCATTGGCAAAATCAGAAGCGACGAAAAGAAAATCGTTATTGCGCGCTCAAGAGATAAATGAAAAAAATAAGCAAGCTTAGGAATGATAATATAAACCCCAATATCATCCCCGGTATTTGTCAACAAGAGCCTTGAGCCATCCCACTCTATTAGAGGAATACCTGTCTTTAGGTATCCGGCCATTGTTGCTGCAAGGTGAGTAAGCCTCGTGCCCATGAGATTCATAATTCTTCCTTTTTTCATAGATTTAAAAAAAGACTATACTATTTACAAAATAAATAGACACAAAAAGCATTTTAGTAACTTCGTAAGTTCAACATTAATAGTTTCTTCTCTTTGATCACAAAAAAAGTTGGGAGAGTAATAGCCATGCTCATGGACTATCTAAAACGAGGGTCATATAATTCATTTTTCTTTGGGTTAAGCTCCGCAATAGTGCGAGCCCTAAACTTTTTATTTTTACCATATCTCTTATCTCAAATCTCATTGGAAGAATTCGGCATTTGGGAATTTTATCAGATGCTTTTTTCTTACGGAACACTCTTACTTTCTTCATATGCTGCAACCGGCATGATTCGCTTTTTTTTGCTCTACAAAGATAATTCCCTTAAACAAATGCAAGCGATTGGCAATAGTTTCTTAGCCAGTTTTTTAGGCGCATGTGCCACAATATTTACTGCATTAATACTTTACTACGGCAACGTGGCACCTGCGCGTGCCGAATATATAGTGATCATAAGCACTAGCATCGCATTTTTTACCCTTTTTTCGATGGTGCTGGCATATATCCGTATGCACGAAAAAGTAGTGTGGTACTTGGTTCTATTTTGCGGACAGAATATTATTGCAACCATGCTAACACTTCTCGGCGTTGCCGCGGGCTATCGATTAAGGGCGCTTTGGTATGCAAACGTATTTTCTTTTATTATTTTTTTGCCTCTCTTCATCCGAATCTGGATCCGCCATCGCGCCTATTCGTACGAAATTTTTAAGCAACAAATTACCTACAGTTTGCCATTGCTCATCTATAGTTTTTTATATACAAGCTTCTTAAGTATTGATCGCTGGTTTATACAGCAAAATCAGGGTTATGAGGCCCTTGGAACGTATGCGCTGCTCTGGAGGTTCGGTGCACTTTTTCAGTTTGTTGCGATTGCGATAATGGATACGTGGCCACTTCTCATTTTTAATGCGCAAAAGGAAAGGGACGGCCAACTTCTCATCGCTCAACTCATGCGCTCGTTTTGTATTGCTATTGCGACGGTTGGGCTGTATGCAATGATCGGGTCATATGCAGGCATTATGTATTTTTTCCCTGTGAAATACAATTTTTTAACCGCCTATCTGCCCAGTTTTTTCATACCACTTGTTTGCCTTGAAATAGCACGCGTTTTGCAGGCAGGGTTTGCATTAGCAACGCGCACAAATTATATTCCTCTCATAGGCGCAATAATTGTCCCCCTTCAGGCCTTGTTTCTTTATTTCACCTCCTGGCACGGACTATGGGGAATTTTTCTAGCAAATAGCACTTCATTTATCATCTACGGCGCAATTAGCCATAAAATAAGCAATGCTTTATACCCCCTTTCATTTTCGTTATTTTCCGTCACCAAAATATTAAGTGTATTTGGCATCTGCATTGCCGTAGCGCACCTCTGCATATCATATAGACTTAACTTTTTATTTATCTTTTTTGGCGTTGGTCTCCTATGGCCTATCCTTATTTTTACTACGAACATTATCACTCAGCTAGAGCAAAAAAAACTTGGCAAATTTATGCGCCGATTAGTTATAAAAAATTTAAAATATATTTGCCCACCAATGAAAAATTACAATAACAAGCCATTGGAAAGCCTCCTTTATCTGCGAACCGATATCTGCGCAGAAGAGCTTACTGCTGGTGGCTCAGTCACACACACGCTCGGCGTCATTGATGGATTTAAAAATCGCGGAACCAAAGTAATCATAGCTTCATGTGCTATGCCGACCATTCTCCAAGAAAAATATTCTAACGACTTTATTCGCCTAAAAGTTTCACGAATATTTATTTTTTTGAGATGGAAATTAAATTATTTACGCTGGCGGCTCGAATCATTTTTTTCAACATTTTTCTTTGCGAGATCATTAAGACTTTACTTTAAAAAAAATTCTTTTGATCTTATTTATCAGCGCTACAGTTTGCTAAACGCAACTGGGGTGCTACTTAGCGTGCGGTATAAAATACCATTAATTTTAGAATACAACAGTTCGGAAGTATGGCAGTTTGATCAACTTGCACCCAAAAATTGGTTCAAGTTTAACTGGCTAGCGAGGTTAATTGAAGAAATAAACTTGGAATATGCACAAACTATTGTTGTTGTTTCTCAAGCGCTTAAAGATGATCTCGTAATAAAAGGATTTGATTCAGCGAAAATACTGGTAAATCCTAACGGCGTTGATGCAAATCTTTACGACCCCGAAAAATTAATAGACAAACGGAACCAAATTCGCAGCGAGCTCTCTATTGAAGATAGATTCGTTTTTGGGTTTGTGGGCACCTTTTCTTTTTGGCATGGAATAGAAACAATCGCTGATATGATTCCAGATGTAATAAAAAAAATACCTCGCGCTCATTTTTTATTGATTGGTGACGGAATTCTTAAGCCTTACATCGAAAATGAAATTAAACGAACAAGTAGTTCGAGCAATGTTACACTGACAGGACTAGTAAATGCGCAGATTGCGAGAGAATATCTAGCAGCCTGTGATGCATTCTTATGCCCCACGCAACAAATGCCCGATGGAACTCGTTTTTTTGGCTCACCCACTAAAATGTTTGAATATCTGAGCATGGGCAAACCAATCATCGCTTCAAATCTTGAGCAAATAACAGAGCTCATGAATCCTTCATTAATCAATCCCCAGCCAGGCACCAAACTAGAATTAGAAAACAAACTTGGCATCTTAGTTGATCCAAAAAATCTAAGTGGCTTTATTGATGCAGCTATTATACTCGCAACAGCATCTTTCACTGAGATTCAAATGATCAACAAAAACAGCCGCGATAAAGCAATCTTGAACTATAGTTGGCAAAAAAATGTCGACTCAATAATTCTCTTTCTTTGCAATCGCTAAGACAGCACAATCTTATCATTTTCATCAAGGACACACCAATAAGAAGAACTTTTTGCGAATCCTCCTTAGTTCGTACAAATTGCTTGCCTAAAAAGAGATAGTTTAGAATAATTTTACTTTAGCAATGCTTAAGATTCCATATTTAAAAATTGTCCTAATTTTTAGCAGTACCGAAACAAAAAAAGGATAGTGAAATGCACAAGAAATCGTTTCTTAGGTACCTATTCCTCATTCTGGCTTTTATGCAAGAACAAATCGAATGTATGACCAATACGCAACAAGATCGCCTGAAAGAAGTAATAACAAATTGCGAAAAAACTGATGGCTTTGGAGCTCAATTTCAGATTATCCTAACCACAGCGATTTATGCCGAATTAAATAATAAAGAATTCTTTTATACACCATTCAAAATAATGGAGCATAATTATAATAATGATCCCAATTTTATCCAAAAAAAAGAACAACTTATAAACTTTATCGGAAATTTCGAAACGATCGATGAAGCAATTAAAAAAAACTATAAGATTCAGACCGCAAATTACTTGGCTTTCTTCGATGCGAACACTATTGCATGCGCGAATAGCAACGCCCTAAAAAAAATCAAAAAAATATTTAGAGAAAATAAAGATGCAAATAATTATTTTGACACCGCAAAACTGAATATCGCACTCCATTTGAGAAGGCCTAACCCACATGATATTTGGTCATATGGAACTGACGTGCCGGACGATATTTATATAAGAGTTATTGATAAATTAAGAGTAATTTACGCCTCCAAAACACCATTGTTCCACCTTTACTCACAAGGCGATATTCAGAACTTTGGGAAGTTTAACTCGCCGGACATTATTCTTCACTTAAACGAATCTATCGAAGATACCTTCACCTCGATGGTTCTCGCAGACGTTTTAGTCACTGGAAAAAGTTCATTTAGCTATACTGCAGGATATTTGTCAGATGGCACCATTTATCATATTTCTTATGCACATGCTCCATTGCCTCATTGGATACCAGTTGACGATCTATTAAAGGAGTAGCGAAGCCCACCCGGCAATGGACTGTTTATCAAAAATCTTCAAAAATATTTTTTAATCGAGATCTTTTCAGGCCTGCTGCACCGTCATTCTTGAACCCAATCGATCCATCAGCGAAACAACTTTCATTAACGCTATGCACGCAATACCGCTAAAACCTTATGTGTTGATAAAGAACTCTTTATGAGTTTAATAAAAAAGAACCAACTTTTATCAAGATCTTGAATAGCGGTTTTGATATGCTTAATATCTGCATGTAAAAATATTTGTGTATTCCATACCTTCGCGCTTAATAAAATCTGCCCGGCAATTTTTAAGAAAGGAGAATTCAAATGTCAAATCTTATGCAGTGGTTTTGTTTATTAGCTGTCATAAGCTCTGTAAGTCAATCGGCACACTGTTGGAATCCTTTTGGAAAAAAGAAAAAAGAAAAGAGCAAGGTCAATCAAATAGCAACCACTCGCAAGAAAATTGCTATTACCAATATGGAAAGGGGGGATGGCTTTGGGGCTCATGTTCAGCAGATTATAGGAGCTGCGATTTATGCAGAGCTTAATCATCTTGATTTTTTTTATAGGCCATTCACCACAATGGAGCACAACTATGGGGGCAGCCCAACTGACCCAGATTTTCTTGCAAAAAGAGAGAAGTTGATAAACATGATTGGCAATTTTCCTACCATTGATTTAGCTCTCGCAAACGGATATGAGCTAAAAACTGACCACTACGCTGCTTTTCTTGATACGAATATTCGTCAGTTCCCGAAATGCTCAAACCTAAAAAAAATTAAAGAAGCGTTCAGAGCTAATAAAACAATCCCCCACTATTTCGATGTTAATCGCTTAAATATAGCAGTTCACATACGGCGACCAAATCCCGATGATAATAGGGTATATGGCACAGATATACCAAATAATGTTTACATTGATATCATAAAAAAATTAAGAAAAATTTATGCTGCGCAAAATCCGCTGTTCCATATATTCTCTCAAGGAGAAAGCTGCCGATTCGAAGAATTTTCTTCGCCAGACACAATTTTGCACATAAACGAGGCTGCTGAGCAAACGTACACTGCTCTTGTACTTGCGGACGTATTAGTGACGGGCAGAAGCTCATTTAGTTATACTGCCGGCTATTTATCTGATGGTATAGTTTATTATGTTTCCTATATGCACGCGCCGTTCGAACATTGGATATCGGTTGATGTTTTACTAAGTGAATAAAACTCCTCCTATATCAATATCATGCATTACGACATTCTAAAAAAAAATTTTTCCGAGCTTTCGCGAATTGCTTTCAATTTTTTATGCAGACTTGACACCCAAATAAATAAAAAGAGATTTACTTCAAAACCGATATGCCGTTGTTGCTGCTAATTAGCTAATTCAAGTTTTCATATTACGAAAATCCACAATCAATAAAACCGGTGACGTTCAAGAGGGGTCTGCAGTGTAAAAAAAAGCGGTTTTGATATGCTTAATATCTGCATGTAAAAATATTTGTGTATTCCATACCTTCGCGCTTAATAAAATCTGCCCGGCAATTTTTAAGAAAGGATCTAGATTAATTATTCATCAAACTTGTCTATGAATGGAGGATGATAACACATGAAGATATTTTATGTCCTATATATGGATAACCCCTTCTTTAAAGTTTTATTCCAAACTCAGAATGGAGCTGAGAAGCGGTCATCATCAACGAAGGATTAAGTTATAATTCCTCGCACGATTCTAATAATTGTAATTGATCCCAATGCGCGTGAGCCGTATAACCTTTTTCGACCCACAAAGAGCTTATAAACATTGCATTCTTTGCTCTACACTATTTTTTTCATAAACAAAGTTTCTAGTATCAGCAACAACGTAAAGGGGCCGTGCCCTTAGTTCTTCGTATATGCGTCCAATGTATTCTCCAATAAGCCAGAGAAGCAAAAAAAGAATACCTATAAATAAATAAACAACAATAATTAGCCATTTATACAGAGGATAATGAACTCGAAACAAAAGCGCATCGATGGTTACGTAGGCAAACATCAAAAAACCGGTAAAAATAACGAATAACCCGATATAGCTAGCAATTTTAAGCGGAAAGAGCGAGAACCCCGTAACGCCGTCGAATGCTAGTTTGATCATTTTGCTGAGCGAATAGCCACTAGCGCCCTTCTGTCTTTTAGCATAAGGAGCATCAATAAATGCTGATCGATAGCCAGTCCAGGCAACCATGCCACGCAAATAAGGCGATTTCTCCTTTGACTGCCGAATAACCCTTAAGACTTTTTTATCTATTAAACGAAAATCTTGAATATGCCGCGGAATTTCTATTGAGACAATCGAATCAAGAAGACTATAGTACAAACTCGATGTTATTCTCTTGAAAAAATTCTGTACAGGATCTGTATTTCTAACATAAACAATATAGGCACCAGATTCCCATTGACCTATCAGTTCTGGAATCAGCTCTGGAGGATGCTGAAGATCTGCGTCCATGGTAATAATAGCATCGCCGGATGCGTAATCATATCCGGCACTAATGGCAATTTGATGCCCAAAGTTTCTACTAAAAGAAATCCCTTTAATTCGGTTATCAAGAGCAGAAAGCGAACTAATTATGCTCCATGAGCTATCACGACTGCCATCATTTATCATAATAATTTCAAATTCGTATCTCATAGCTAAAGCATCGAGCACGGTTGACAGTTGTCTATACAAAATTGGCAGGTTCTCTGATTCATTAAATATTGGTAATATAATCGATATAATTTTTTTAGGCATATCTATTTGGCTCGTTTTGTTTTCTCCGCAAAAATCTGTAAAATAACCATGGCCCGTCTAGAGAATATCAGTCCCAAAACATTACTCTTTTGCCCAGCTCGCCTCCCACCAATGAATAGCATAGGTCTCATTTTTTATATAATTGTGCGAATAGCCTTTTCCCGCTTGCTGAATATAGGGACTGTTTATTGGATAAAAATAGGTAGGTGGAAATATCACAGAAATCAGCTGATCTTCTGGTGCGTATTCAAAAAATGATCGAGTTAAAAGCCATGGTCCCGTTCGCGTAACAATCCCCGGCTCATTTTTGAATCTTTGCATATTATGCAACATTGTTTCCATAAAAGGGTGCCCAGGTATCGATCCCATAAGAGCACTCCCCAACAACACGCCTGATCCGTCATCGTTAACGCTGAATGCGTCAACTGGGATCATTCCTGCAAAAAAATCACAATATTTATGCAACTCATCAAATGGCTTGAGGCATTCAAAATCTGTATCAACATATAAACCACCAAATTGAAAAAGCAGTTCACATCGGAGGATATCAGATTTTTCACCAAAATTTGTTGCTCTGTCATATAAATCTTGGTTGAAAAGGTTAATGTTTTTCACTAGCTCATCATTCCATAGGATAATTTGCCAGTCAGGATGATGCGCTTTCCATGAATTAACCCATTTACTATATTTTTCGGGGAGGTTGCTGCCGAGCCAAATAATATGAATAATAGGAGGAATCCGATAAGTATTTGTTTCAATGAGTGCACGGTTTAGAAATTTTTCATTAAAAATCTCTCTCAATTTGATGAAAGCTTGTGCATGCGTTTGCCCACCAAGCCATTTAAAGCTGAAGCTCCCAGGCGCATCAAATCTCTTGGTGCATCTCTCATAAGGTCTTTGATAGTATGAGTCGCCCTTACCGCAAGCTATATCGAAATCTGCTAATTGAGGAATCGAAAATGATAGATTTGCCCAACCAACAAAAACTAAAACGAAAAAAGATAGCATGAACTCTTCCTTATATTTGAACGTCTGCAAGCCTCCAGAGCGCTAATGCTTTATCACCCGCTTTTCTACCACCCTCAGTACATCCTTCATTAATAACCTCAAGCGGATCAGGAAAATTAAAAGGCGCTTCAGTTAAATTAATTGGTCTCCAATTTCCTGTAGCAATATCTACGTTTTCTCTTGTGTTCATAAAATTAGTTACCAATAAATAAGTCGCCCCACTTTTTTTTATGTTTCTCAAAGCTTTGGCGACATGTTCATTTGACAAATGAACTAAACAATCACGACATAGAATCAGATCAACCTTAGGAAGAGCGTCATTGACTATATCCAATGATTGAAAAGTTCTTAAATCATTGCAATAAAGTTGTTTATTCTTCTCAATAATCTCTTCCACAATATCAATTCCTATGTATTGCACATCTAGAAGCACTTCTCTCATCCAATAAAAGTCACCGCAAGGCGCATCGGCCATCGACTTTATATTGTACCTTTCCAAGAGCTTTGGTATCTCAACGCGAATTATTCTGGTCTGACAAAGGTCCGACCCCAAACCCGAATATGAAGCCCCACAATACCATCCCCCAGTAGTGTATATGTTCGTAAATACTGTTTGGATTTGCTTAGATGTTGACCGACGTGTCTGATCGCTCTGTGTAACTGATGCTAACAACAGGAAAATCATAACGATCAAAGCTTTTTTCATACTATCCCCTTTTTTAATGTATTGAAAATCTATTAAATCATTCGAAAAACTATCACTATTTTTATAATGCTACAATGCATTCTGAGGTCTTTTATTTTAGTAAACCATTAAAGAAACACCGGTGCACTAGCGATAATGTAAAAATAGGAATTTTATTCCACTATTGATTAAAGAAAAAAGAATAAAAATTGAAAAAACGACAACTTTTTTTCTCTTGCTAAAGGGATCTTCAATAAACCTATCCGTAAAATAAATAAGTGCGTTTATGTATGCAAAAACGACAAGCCCCAGGGTATATGCGTTTGCGGGGACTGTAAGCAGGGGAAAAATAGAATAAGCTGCCAAGCCGGACAAAAAAGGAATCAATTTCTCTCGGGTTATTTTTCTAAAAATAAAAAAAATGCTCACATGTAAGTACCGCAGTAAATAATAAAAAAGGACCCCAATTTTGGACCATAGATTAAGGATTATGAAAAGGGGATTGCGCAACATAAAATTTAAAGCCAGCTTCTTTACTATTGGATCATAGCGCTCATCACCAAAATCGATACCCGGAATAATTTGGCGAGCCTCGTCTAACGCCCATCCGTCCGCGTACTCAATGGCATTAGGAGATAGAAATCCTAAAAATCCAAATCCTAGATAAAAATTATGCCAATGAGGATGAACATGCGCTGTTGGTAAAAATGATGGAATGTGCGTTGTTAAATATTGAGTACTCTCTTTTTCAATCTTTTTTGTATATAAAGGAAAAAACGAGATGCCCGCAATGAATAAAACTGACAATAGAAGTTTTTTATACAAAGGCAATTTAAGGCTTTTGGTAAGCCACAATGAAATTAAAAACCAGAGAGCCACTCCCAAGCCAGAATATGAGCGAATTATATGCGCAAAACCGCAAAGGCTACCGCCAATAAATGCAACTGGAAAAAACCAAGGAGATGCCATATGTTCTTTAAAAAAGTAGACAGCAATCGGCACACAAGCAATGACAGTAAAACTATATAAAAAATAGACCTCTCGCACATAAAAAAGACTAAAAATGCTGCAGCTTATAAGTGAGACTAAAGCAGCGCCACAGTATATAGGAAATTTGCGGTAAATCAAAAAAATGCCAATCATTCCAAGGAAAGTGCTTAACCCCCAAAGACCGTAAAAAAAGATATCAATCGCCTGATCAAGCGCAATATTAAAAAAATGCGCAATGTGCGGGACAATTATAAACAAACCAATATCATCAACAGAATTGGCTCGCGTAAAAATAGGCGTTAACGTTGTGCCGTCATATTCAATGAGCGAGTTTCCGGTCTTTTTTAGACCAGCCAAAAGATATTTGAGCACTTCATATCGACCCGGGCTAAACTCCATCAGCCTTCCTCATTGATAGAACTGATCGACGCAACCCACTCGTCAACAGTACTGAATCTAGAAAGAAATTAATGCTTATAACACCATAAAGAACTGAAAAGGCAATAAACCCCAGACAATAAGTTAAGAATGGCATCGTAATAATTGGCATGATGGCACTGCAGAAAATCCCATTAATGAAACTCATCTCTACAGCAAATGGTTTGGGAAAAAACAAAGATACCGCTGCACCAAAATTTGCAGCTAATAGGAAAAGCATTAGGAGTATCCCAAACTTCCCAAATATGGTAAATATAACAAAAAAATTCTGCTCTCTAATGATGCGAAGCACCTCTATTTTTAAGATCTCTTCATCAGAAGCTCCACTGAGCTTAGGATTTCCCATACGCTTCTTTTCTAAAAAATCTCCGGCCGATTTGTCTTCAAACCGAATATTGTCAATGTTTCCAAATTTGAGAAACCCAAACCCAATATAGATCATGTGCCATAATGGATGCTTGTATTCCTTGAGGGTGTGACCGCTAAAATTTGCTTTTGCAAATTCATGGTACGAGCGCTCTTGATAACGTGTAAAACTGTGCGCAATCAACATCCCAAAAGCTAGAAAAGTGAGTGCCGATAGTTTTTTGTATTTTGATATCGTTTTACATGCGATAAAAAGAGTTAAAATAAATAGCAATGATGATAATCCCGAATAGGCGCGAAAGAATTGCGAAAACCCTATCAACAAACCTGCATATAACCCATAGCTAAAATACGTACCTATTCTAGTTTCGTTTGTACATAAATAAAGCGCCCATGGCACCAGTGCTACTGTTATAGAAGAATATATCATGTAGGTATCACCAATGCGTAGAGAGAGAAAAAGAATAGCCGACAAGCCAATGATTGCTACCGCCTTTTGCCATTTTGAACGAAACATATAAAAACACGCAATCAACCCACTCATCGATGAAAGCACAGGAACTCCATACATAAATAGTTTAATTGCAACATCAAGCGAGCAATTAAGCATCAAAGCAATTTTGGGTATCAGCCAATAAATACCAGGGTCATCAGCTGCTGAAAATGGAATTAATGCAAATCCATCAAATCCTACTAATGGAACCGAAGTCTTGCGCAGTCCTTCAAGCGCATACTTTAAATGAACATATCTCCCATCAAACGGCTTATAAAACCATACTAAAGAACAAGTTGTTGAAAAAAATGATTGCAGCAGAGCTATCATGCGCAAACTCACTGTTTAATTTTTTTTTGCATTATAACAGCATAGAGTGCCCCGCAGGGAATTTTTGCTAAAAACTTTTCTGTAAATCGCAGCCACCGCAAAACACTGGGGAAAAAACAATAAAATTTAATTTTTGACCTGCCACGCGAATTAGTTAATCGATATGCATACCACGGCGTCAGCATTTTTGCATTTTGATCGATAGGGTTATTGTTAAATGTGCGAACGGTAAGTGGATTGAGCGGATTAAGTTCAAATAAAACAAATGAGCCGCCCGGTTTTAATACCCGCGCAATTTCATCCATATATCCTTGGTGCATATCAAATGGAATGTGATGGAAAGCTCCTGCTGCGCATATAATATCAAACATGCCATCGACAAAATCAAGCTGCGTTGATGAATCTGAGCTAATGAAAAAGTGCAGTTTTGGATATTTTTTTTGAGCAATCTCAATGCTCTTTGGGGATGGATCTGCACCGTAAATTTCTGCATTTTTAAAATAGTTAGCCATGTAACCAGTCATCATTCCATCGCCGCACCCAAAGTCAAGAATAACAATTTTCTTATCAATAATTCCTGGGAACCACTCAGCAAGTTTACGCACTTTAAGCTCAGCAAAATACGAGCTTGATTCTCCTGAAAGCGAAAGTGATTTGTCTAAGTTTTCGCGATAGTTTTGCGCGAACTGATCAAACTCTTGATTGATGTGGCTCATTCTCATCCCTTTTTTGCGATGCCGCTATTTCTTTTTGTTTAACAACAGTGTCAATAATATAAAGAGGTCGTCCTTTTTGTTGTTCAAAAATCCTACCAATATATTCGCCAAGAATCCACATCAAAAGAAACTGGACTCCCATGAAAATATACATGATGGTTGTGAGCCATTTAAAAAGGGGATAGTAAATACCGTAAAAAATAGTATCGCAGCAGATAAAGAGAAACATTAAGCAACCGGTAGCTATTACAAACATGCCAATAAATGCCGCTAGGCGAAGTGGAAAAAGAGAAAAGCCGGTCATTCCATCAAACGCTAATTTGATCATTTTGGCCCAGGTGTAGCCTGTTTGACCTGCATGACGATTTGGTCTATGGAAATCAACGTATGCAGATTCGAACCCAGACCATGCAACCATACCGCGCAAATAGCGCGATTTTTCGCGACAATTTTTTATCGTTTCCAGAACCTTTTTGTCAATAAGTCTAAAATCTCCAACATTACGCGGCATGTGCACGTCTGAAATCCGGTCGAGAAGTCTGTAATACCAAACCGCCGTAATTTTTTTTAGAAATGAATCCTGTCGATCTGCGCGGCGCGCATAAACCACTTGCACTCCCCGCTCCCATTTTTCGAGCATTTCAATAAGAAGCTTCGGAGGATCCTGGAGATCTGCGTCCATGGTAATTACTGCATCTCCGCCTGCATGGTCATAGCCGGCCGTAAGCGCCATTTGATGCCCAAAATTGCGACTAAAATTAATACTGATTACTCTATCATCAGAATTGGCTAATTTTTCAATTAAATACCTCGATTTATCACTACTGCCATCATTTACAAAGATTATTTCAAAATCATAATTTTTAAGTTGCTCAAAAATGACATTCAGCTCTTTATATACGAGCAAAATATTTTCTTCCTCATTATAAATCGGCAAAATAATCGAAATTAATTTATTTTTTGCTTCCAACTTTTGTTCCAATTGCGTACTTTCATTTGCGCTTCCCTTACTTTTCACAGGGATTTTAGCACACAAATATGTTTAGGAAAAGTCATCATCTTTAAGCTCAAAATATTTTCTAATACTTGAGCTTGGGTTAGCAACACACGATTTGAGGGCAGTAGCTTCACCGAAGCTTAAAGAAAAAGCTTTAGCTCTAGCAAAAGAATGATATTGGCTTTTTTTTGAATTCAAATTACTGATGGAATTAAGACCAACATCAGAACAGCTTAGCCCTAAGGAAGCGACATATGGCAGAATCGAAAAAGTAATAAAAAAAATAGAACGACTATATTCCATCGTCTCTCCAACAATAAAAATAATTTGGCGTAATTAATGCATCATGAAAAACCTATCAACTTTTTGCTAGGGCATCTTATTAATAAAATAATCAAACTGCAATCGCTCTAATTTTTTTTAGCAGGGGAGATCCTCTATCTTCCACATCATCAAACACTTATCTCCTTCATATCCCTCATTTACAGATAATAAAGGCATCGGAAAATTAAATGGCTCTTTAGTTAAATTTATCGTTCTCCAGCTACCAGCGCTTATGTCACTATTTGTTTGAGTCTCTGAGTAGCACGTTGTTAATAAATATTTACAGCCACTGCGCTTAATATTACGCAACGTTTGCCAAATTTGTGCAATCGATAAATGTACCAAACAATCACGGCATAAAATCAAATCTGCTTTAGGCAACCAATCGGTAATAATGTTGAGCTGCACAAAAGTTCTTTTTTCTCCCTGGTGCATTCTTTTATTTTCGTTTATCAAACTTCCGACAATATCTGCACCTATATAATCAATACCTAAATCAACAAATTTCATCCAATTAAAGTCGCCGCAGGGAATATCTAATAAACTTTCTACACCATACTGTTTAATAATTCTTGGAATTTCTTGTCGTATCAATTGCGTGTTGTATAGACTAGAACCACACCCAGAGTTAGTTTCTCCCGTCCACCACAATCCTTTTTCGTATATATTCGTGAATACGTGCTCAACAGAAGGCTTTTCACTCGCACGTACACGTACCTCTTTAGCAAAACAACAAACTATTACCATAAGCGGCAATAAGTTCTTCTTCACAATAACTCCTTCTTTATTAGTTAAGTTTCCAAATTCCATAATTTCGATCTCCAAGAGCAACTATTCTTTCAGGTTTGGGCAAGTTAAACGGAGTTGCGCATAAATTTAATTGTCTTTTTTTATCCGTACTATTCTCAACATTCTCTGCGCCCTGATCATGAGCAATAAGGAGAAACTGTGCACCACTATCAATAGCCCTTTTTAGCATGAGATGACACTCTTCAAACGATAGATAATCTAATATATCGCCAAGCATCAATAGCTCTGCCTCGGGAAGGGAATCTTGAGTCCAATCTTTCCATAAATAGCTTCTATTTTCATCAGGATATGCGATGCGGTAATTTAAAACTAAAAACTTAACAGGGCTCAATGCTTTATAGGTAACATTAGCAAATTGTTCATCACCAACAATAAAGCTGCAAGCCCCTAATTCTGTCACTCGACTTACCTCTAAAGATTCAATCAACCTCGATAGGACACCTTGCTTATCTTGAACAAGACTGTTGTTATTTTTTTCTTCAAAATAGCGCCCGGTAAGCATTCTCTCCACTCGGGTATTTACGTTAATTCTTCTTTCATTTTCAAATGATTTGCCCCAACTACATGCAAACCAATGATTTGCATAGGTGCTAATCTCTTTATGACTTATTGAGTCATCTTGACCTGGTGTAAAATAGCGCGGAGGATAAGCAACGACTCCCTTAGAAGCCTGCGGAACAGTTTCAAAAAAAATACGCGTAAAATACATCGGCCCTGTTCTCTCGCTCAGTGTTGGCAAGGTAGATGATTCTCCCATCCCTGCAACCAATTTCTTTATGAGTGGGTGGGCCGGCGCTGCCGCCACCAATCCATTACATAGACCAATTCCACAATAGCCTAATGACAACGCACTTGCATAAAAGCTATTTGCATAGTGGAATGCGTCAAATGATTTATAACATTCATAATCGGTGTCGATATATAAACCTCCATATAAGTTGAGCAACTCAAGTCTCAGGATATCCGACTTTTCTCCAAAATTAGATGCTTTATCAAATAACTTTTTATTGACTAAAGGAAGTAAAGGTAAATCATCATCACCCCATATAATATAAGTCCAGTCTGGGTGATGCTCCTGCCAGGTTTTAGTCCAGGAAACATAAGCCTCTGGGAGGGGACCTCCCAACCATATCTGATGAATAATCTTTGGGATTTGTAATTCTTTATTTTCATTCCGGGAACAATGAATAGAATATGTCTCGAATTGAGCTCGAGCAAACGAGTATGCAAAGGTGGTGTCTCTAAACCAAGGTTCCGCTGCTTTATTTTCCCTGCAAGCCTGATACCATGGGCTAGCATACTTTCCCATCAAGTCGTCAAATGCTTCACCTAAATCTGACCAGTCAGATTTGAGAGAACTAGAAAAAATAACTGCCAAAGCGGCCACAAAACTTAAATTTATTTTTTTCGTTTTTTTCCTCATCACTCGTCTCACGAGAGCTCCTAATTAGTTTAAAGCTTCCATCAACTATTGATTGGGCGGCCTTAATAGATAAGCTTAACCAGAAAGTACATCATTAAATTTAAGCCCTCAATTATTATTTTTTTGGAGCTCGATTGTCATGAACCAACCACATCTATTCCACCCGAGAACCGATGCTAGTATATAGGCTGCAAACCTAAATGGCCATGATTTATATAGCAACAAATCATGATAACTCACGGTCGCTTTAATTTGCTGGATTTTCACGGGATATGTGCCAAGCATCTGCTTTACCTCCCTGAATGTATATGCCTTTGTTCCAACACTCTCCTGATCATAGAAAAGGACATCCCTCAACGACCTAAAGGGTTTTCCTATAAACGCACTAGTTAGTAAATAACGATAAAATGCGAAAAGTGAATATCTGTGATAAATCATTAGCTTGATGACGCCACCTGGCCTACACACACGAATTATTTCGCCCAAACACCTGACGGTGTCTGGTGAATGATGGATAACTCCCCAGGAGTAAACTAAATCAAATGAGTTATCTGGATAAGGAATATTTTCTGCATCAGCTACTTGCAAATCATAAGGTAATAATCCTTCGTGCATCAGCCGATGGCTTACATTTTCTATCGCTTCGGATGTCAGATCAATTCCATAAGCCTTGGCACCAGCTCGTACCCATTGAAGAAAATCGGTGCCTGCACCAACCCCAACTTCTAACACTCTTTTTCCTCGAAAGCGCGTAAATTGCGCAAACGCAAAGATCTCCGGCTCAATTTGATACCGATACTCTTCTATTTGTTGAAAATAATCTCTTGAAAATTTTTGACCACGTGCAATACCAGTACCGCAACTCGCCTTATTCCAATACTTTTTCACTGATTCTTTTAACTGATATTGATTCATTCTAACTCCATCATGCAGTGACTTGCTTTGTCTTTGCTGATTGTTGGCATTGAGCCTACTTAACTGTTGATTGACTAAACATGAGCAAGACAATTTGTTTACAAATAGACAACTAGTATATTATTTTCTTAATGATTTTTTTTTCTACAAATAACAAGGAGATCAGTTGGAGATATACTACAAAATCTTTACTCTTTCAATTAGTTTTCTGTTATCCATCTCATTAAAAGCAAACGTATCTAGCTTTTATTATGCTCACGAAATCTTGCCCTATGTTGCAAAGCTGATGCCAGAAAAACCCATAATAGTCGAAGCTGGCGCTTATGACGGGGCCGACTCGGTGCATTTGGCCAAGACCATAACGAATTGTACCGTACATTCATTCGAACCTGTACCTGAGCTATACAATAAAGTCTTAACTAAAACGCAGGGTGTAAAAAATATATTTACCTATCAGATGGCACTATCGGATAAAGATGGAGAATCTCTATTCTATGTCTCAGAATTAGCTGAAAATCCGGGCGTAGCGTCGGCTTCAAGCTCACTTTTGCCGCCAAAGGAGCATACGGTGCTTACTCCACAGCTTTCCTTCCCAACTCAAATTTCTGTTAAAACCACAACCCTAGACACATGGGCAGCGCAAAACGGTATTACACATGTTGATTTCCTTTGGCTTGATATGCAGGGTTACGAAATGAATATGCTAAAGGGCTCTCCAAAGATTTTAAAAACTGTGAAAGCCATTTTAACTGAAGTTGAATTTATAGAAGCGTATCTTGGTCAATATCTTTTTGCTGATATCAAGAAATTTCTTGAAGCGGAAGGATTTATATTAAAGGCTTTAAGTACTGCTGGTGAGTGGTTTGGGGATGCCCTATTTGTTCGAGAATAACGAAACCATGACCATCACAGCCTGACCTCTCCATGCAAATGATGTGGATAGGTGGTACTTCCAAACGGGTCTACCCCTATGTCCAATTTATCAATAAACAAAACCCTGAGCTCACCACTAGCCGCCTTATCGGCTAAATATCCTCCAACAGCGCGCTCAATAGTTATTCCTTTTTGATCTAAGGCGTGATAATCAAAGCTTTGGAGCATTTTTAAAAATTGGGCATATCTCATTGCAAAGCATTGGGTTAATGCATATTTGTTACATACCTTAGCGATAGCGTGATACTTATTTCGATTTTTTTTCACAAGCTTAAGAAAATATTTTGAAACCAAACACCATCGCCCAGTTAATTTTATTATCATATCGTCCGTATCAAATCGAAAATGGCGCAATCCTTCAAGCATTGTTATCCCTTCGTTAAGCCCCTTGTCTCGCAATGAAAAATTGTTGGCACCTGAATAGAATACATTTTTGGAATACTCATCGAGAAAGGTCGGCCCATTTTTCTTAAGCGCTTCTATGATATAGAACTTTTTATATCTATATTTTTTTAAGGTTTTGAACGCTTTAATATACTGCTGCTTTCTAAATTCAAAATTATTATCGGCAAGCGCAGCTGTCAAAACTATGATCTCCTTGCCCTGAATATGCATATTTACTGCAAAAAAAATAAGAGTTAAGGTTTTGAACATTTGGTTAATTTAAATTTCTAATTGGTTACAATGTGATCAAAATCATTTTTTTTAAAGAAGAATAATAGCATAGAAAAATAATATTTTTAAAGACGATAATAATTAAATTTTTTTCTATTTCCGCAATGCTAACATTTTGCATACCGATAAATTCCCAAGTCGCAATTTCTAATAATGAATTTGAAATTATCAAATACTTAGGGCACTCAGCAAGAAATAACGAGTATTGATTTCTTATGGTTTGATCTGATGATATAAAAATATTTCTCGAGATAGAAGATTTTACGCCGAAAAAAATTAGCACATTCAACAAATCATAACAGTGACACATTAAGCGCAATTCGAACATCTAGGATTAGCGTTTTAGGAACGTGGTTTTTAGAAACAGATCATACAATGGAACTGACCGTTCGTAATTGGACACGATAAACTCACTGGAAAGATCTATATAATAACTTGAGATTATCACAGGTTTATGTTTTTCAATCGCCATATGCACATCATATTTATTTCCGGTCAGTCTCTCATAAATTGGAATTAAATCAGATTTCTCATGATTCATCCGCGCTTCAAACCAAAAGAAATCGATATCGTGCCGAAACAGGTTAAAAAAACTTTTTCCATCGTAAACCGATGAACCTTCGGGAGCATTATTTAGCACAAAATTAATTTTTTCATGCGACTCGCGATTAATTCCTTTCACAGCCATTTTTACAACTTGATAGCTGTTTCCAATTATTGATCCCCACGTAAGTGCAAACATAATCATGAGCATTTTATAGGGATTTCCTAAGCATATCTTATAAATCGCACAGCCTGCGATCATCGCCATGAGCGGAATTGCGGGTGCATAATATTGCGCATACGAAAATTTTGCAATAACGATTGCAGCAAATAAAAGCCAAACTGAGCACCATGCAATTATTTTTTGATAATAGGTTTCAAGATAATAAAAAATGCCAATTGGATAACATGCGCATAGCAATTGACTCGTTGCCAAGAGTTGCAACGTATAAAATGGCAAAAACCTACCGGTATGCATCGCATTGAGCAGCCAATTAAATTTATAATACAGCTCCCAAGCCCCAACAACCGATAAGTAGGCAAAATAACCAATGATTGGCGCCAAAAAAGCGACCGCATAAACAACGCATTCTAAAAAAGAAATTTCTCGCTTATAAACCTGCAGCAGAAAAATTACAGCTATTGCCGCGATCAAAAAAATCGCTTTTTGCAAAAACAAAAAAGAGAGCGATAAAAATAATGCGCTTATCACGAGCTGCGCCCAACGCTTTAATTTTTTCTGTTGTTCGAAAAAATTAAATAAAAACAATAACGAAATCATGCCGCACAAAACTTGCGGGCCGTCTGGCCTGATTTGCAAAAGTTTGGTAAAAATCATTGCTGTTAATAATAAATAAGCGCTGAGCATCGCAATTTCTGCATTAAATAAACGCTTGGAAAGAAAATAGGTAACGAGCCCAATTAAAAAATATTGGAAAAAAACAATCATACGAATAATTAACAGTGTACGAAATACCTCGCCAAATAGTTTGATCACCGGAACTAATAAATAATACAAGAGCGGATGGTGATGCTGAAAAAAATCTCGATAAATTACGCCATCATGAATTATTTTCCATGCGGTATGCACCGCTTCAATCTCATCTTGGTCAAAAGGAGCGTAGACTTGCACAATACCCATCAAAATCATCATCAAAATAATGGTGCCAGTCCCAATGCGCACGAATACGCATGAAGAAATTTCTGGTAAAGACTTTTTAAGCGCGTTTAGATTCATGATATTCTTGCTCAGTATTCACGGCCCAAATATTCTCTTTTTCGTGCGAGCCCGCAATTATATTTTCGACCGCTTGCATCGCTGTCAGCATAGAATGGTCTTGGTTGTTATATTTATGCATACCATTCCTACCAACTAAAAAAAGATTTTTAAATTGATCGATATAATTTTTTATATGGTCAAATCTATTGTACGTACCAAAATAGGCAGGATAGGTTTTCTCAACGCGTAAAACGGTCGCATCTAAAACGTCCGCTCGATCGATGAACCCCATTTTATACATTTCTTCAATAGCAAGCGCAATCAAGTCCGATTCAGATTTGCTCCAAAGTTCATCACCTTCATTGCAAAAATATTCAAGCCCTACCCACACATTACTTGGATCGGCGACCATGTACGGGCTCCAATTATTAAAAATTTGCAAACGCCCGACAAATACGTCAGGCTCTTGAATGTAGATCCAATTATCTTTAATTAAGCCACCATCTGCTTCTTTAATTTTTAATTTTTTCAAAAGTAAACCTACGGTAATAAAATCGCGGTACATTAAACCATCGCTCAGCATTTTAATCTCTGCAGGAGCTTGCCATTGAAACGATTGCACGAGCTCTTTAACCGGCATAGTAGAAAATACGTGCGAAGTATCAAACAACTCTTCTTGCCCCGTATGCGAATCAAATGCGCACACTTTTGAAACTAACGAATCTTCTTTATATAATTTGCTTACCTGCCAACCCATCCTGATCTCTCCACCGCCCGCCCGGACTCGATCGGCAACCTCTTGCCACATTTGGCCAGGTCCGAACTTGGGATAGAGAAATTGTTCAATCAAGCTCGTTTCAGTGTTCTTTTGGGCGATATCATTTTTTTTGGGCACTATTATTTGTTTTGCAAAATGCTGGATTGTTTTAGCAACCGATAATCCTTTAATGCGCTGAGCGCCCCATTCAGGACTAATTTGCGAGCATGAAAGGCCCCATACTTTTTCTGTGTACGATTTAAAAAATGTGCGATAAAGTTCAGTTCCAAAACGATTGATAAAAAAATCTTCTAGGTTTTTTTCTTTTCTTATGGGAAACGCGCAGCTTTTCATGTAACTTGCGCCAATTTTCACAGTTGAAGTAAGACCGAGATTCCGAACCGTTTCTGGATTAAATTGCAACGGATAGGAGAAAAATTTTCTTTTAAAATAAATGCGCGAAACTCTGGAGCGCAAAAGCATTACCCGATCTTCAATCGCTGGATTTGGGCCACTTAAGTTACCAAAAATTGAGCGCGATTTATTCTGGTATGAAATGTTGGTTTGCCCTGCTTGAAGTGCCTGAAGCGGCAGAATTTCTGCCCACCAATTCATCACACGATCCGATTTTGAAAAAAAACGATGCCCACCGATATCAATACGATTCCCGCGATAATTCACCGTGCGAGAAATTCCCCCTAAGTGTTCACTTTTTTCTAAAACAATTGGCTTGATATTTGTGCGCTTAATAAGCTCATATGCCGCCGTTAATCCTGCTGGCCCTGCTCCAATTATAATCGCCTTTTTTTGGCTCATTCTCTTCCTTTTGCAAATTCATCAATACGTGCAACATGCGCATTCCATGAATAATATCTAAGAATTTCTGTACGCGCATTATTCCCTATCACTTTCAAATCATTTTTCGAAGCGTCAGCAAGAGCACGGATAGCTCGAATAAATTCTTCTGGCCTATTGCTTTCAGCCAAAAATCCGCAGGCCGTTGCCCATTTGCTTTTATCATTCAGAAAGTCTGCCCGGACGGCTGGCACAATTATCTGGGCAAGCTGTTCAAGATCGGATGCTATAACAGGCTTTGCTAAACTCATATATTCAAATAATTTTGTTGGCGAGCCAAAAAACCTACTACCATCTTTATTTGGTTGATTCGGGGAGATAAACGCATCGCATGCTGCTAAATATTTACGCGCACATTCGTGCGCTACCATTCCAGGCATAATAATTTTTGATTGGTAAGCATTAAAATCCTCGAGATTTTTCCGCAGCATCCCAAGTAACGGCCCATCACCGACCAATATAAAAAAAATATTATCTTTTTTTTGCGTGAGGGCAGAAACTATTTCAGCAATGAGCTCAACACCGTGCCATTGCGAAAAAGTGCCAATAAAACCAACTACAAACGCATTTTCTGGGATTTTATAGAAGTTACGAATTTCTTTACCCAACGGTTCGAGTACCAAAGGATCAAATAGATACGGGTCGACACCGTTCGGGTTTACTAATATTTTTTCTGGTTGGATTCCGCGCTTAATTAATTCTTCTTTGAGTGGATCGGAAACAACAATGATGCGCTGAGCCGATCGTAAATTAAAGATCTCAATTTTATTGATAAGCCAAAGAAGTTTAAATTTTTTTTTCACAGCCCATTCTTTTTCAACCCAAACCTCTGAGCCATTATATTCTAAAACAAGCGGCAGCTTTTTTATTGTGCTGATGAGAACGCCAACGCAATTTAGAATACTGTACCGCTGATAAATATATGAAATCTTTTCTTTTTTAATAGATCGAAGAACTTGTACGGAAAAAAAAACATTGGACAATAAGCAGTTAATCTTCCAGCGCAAAAACGAAAATACACGCGGATTTTGCAGCTTATAAAATCGAGTAATAGAAAGCTGCTCAATTTGTTTTTGCATCATCGATGCGGCAACAATGACGCGATAGCCCCGCTTAATTAATCCGGAAATTACGCCCGTCGTATGCGAAACAGAACCTCCCGCTACTATTTCCTGGTCCGAAATATCTGTTCGCAGATAAAGAATCGTTCCTTGCGCGCTTTTCATAGCGTTGATCCTGCAATCAAATTCTGCAGCGTCCATAATTGAACGGCACATTCTCGCTGCCCCGCCGCATTTTGTTTATACATTCGCTCCATCGCATCGAAATTAATGTATGCACCCCATTCTGCACGTTTTTTCACAAGCATTTCTTGAAAATATGGTTTAAAATAGCTGCCCTCTTTAAACCAACGCATTGTCGGCGCTGCAAAGCCAACCTTCTTTCGATAAACAACATCCTGCGGAAGCGATCGCTCAGCAACTTTCTTAAGAATATATTTTGTGATGCCATTTTTATATTTGAGTGCTTGGGGAATTCTGAATGCATATTCTACGAGTTCATGATCCAAGAATGGAACTCTTCCTTCGACCGATGTTGCCATCGCCATTTTATCAAGCCGCATAAGTAATAATTCGGGCAATCGCTGCTTCATTTCCAAATAAATCATACGATTTAAGAAATCTAAATGCGGCGCACGCTCGTCAACTTGCTTTAAATGATAATCGACGATTGCATAGCTATCTGCTTCCTGATCAAATCCCGGATAAATTGCTTGCAATATGGAATCGTAGGGAGCATGTGCGGCAGCATCAAAAACTTCTTTCTTTAGCAGTTCCGGAAATGCGATCGCTCCACTCCAAAATAAATTTCTTCCCTGGGCCCATTGTTGCACAAGCGAAAGGCGGTGTGGTTTGTGCGCAATAGCCCGTTTTGCTAATCCATAGACCCCTGTTTTAATAACTCCTGGAACATATTTTGTCGCGGGACTCCAATATTTATTATAGGTATCCACATATTGCGCGTACGTTGTGTATCCGCAAAAAAGTTCATCAGAACCCTCACCAACGAGCACTACCGTTACCCCCGAATCGCGTAATAGTTTTGCGACAAAATAAAGCGGAATACAAACACAATCAGCAAGCGGTTCATCTTGATGGTAGACCATCGACTGGAAAAATTCGAACGCCTCTTTTTCGCTGATCGTGATTTCATGATGATCGGTTTTAAATTGAGTCGCAACTTTGCGCGCCCATTCAACTTCGCTGTATTCCGGGCCATCAGAAAACGAAACGTTAAACGTTTTAACCATATCTGAAGTGCGGCTCATGTGCGCGACGATCAAACTCGAATCAATCCCACCAGATAAAAAAGAGCCAAGCGGCACATCCGACATTAAGCGCTTGTTTACCGCATGGCTAAAAATCGATTCAATATCATCGATCGCTTGCGCTTCATTCGTTATAAGAGATTGCCCCGCAACCACATCGAGCGGATTATACCATTCTTTAAATGAAACATTATTGTTTGCGTCAGCTTTGAGATAAAAACCGGCAGGCAACTTATAAATGCCTTCATAAAGCGTAAGGGGTGCCGGCGTTACCATATAAGTTAAATAATGCGAAACGCCGCGCACGCTGATATTTTTTTCAATCCAAGGCAATGGCCAAAGGGCTTTGATTTCCGAAGAAAAACTCAATACGCCATTTTGCAAAGAAAAATAAAGAGGCTTAACACCAATTCTATCGCGCACCAAATAAAGCTCATTTGTACGCATATCGACAATAACAATCGCAAAATCGCCCTCAAGGCGATCCAAACATGCAATTCCCCATTTTTTATACGCATACAGAATTGTTTCGGTATCAGAATTGGAGCTGAAACGATAGCCTTCCGCTTCTAATTCTTTCCGCAACACAGGATGATTATAGAGTTCGCCGTTGCAAATCACGGCAATAGATTTTTCTTCATCAAAAAGTGGCTGAAATCCGGCTTGAGAAAGATCAACGATGCTCAAACGGCGATGCACGAGCGTGGTTTTTTTATCGGGAGCATGCCAAATTCGAAATCCATCCGGCCCACGATGGCTCATTGATTGTTGCACACGGTTTAGAACGATCTCATCAAGCGCATGAGGCGCAGCAGAAAGAAATCTGTACCCCGCTATTCCGCACATACTTGCTCTCCAATATTTATCCCAAAAATTCATACGATTTTTAGGGCCCACAATATCTATTTCTTATCGATATGATCTTTATACCACTAAATTTTTAAAACTTAAACTTGCGCAAAGCAAACAGCCACATTTGTGCAAGCAAAATACCGTGATAGAATCTGCGGATTTGCGTTTGCCCATACGTGCGTGCTTTATAATGCACCGGTATATCGACAATTTTTAAATGCAATTTTGCAGCACCGAATAACAAATCGAAATCACCAAATGGATCAAAATCGCCAAAATAAGAACGGTTTTGAGCAATAAGTTCGTAATCTCTTTTGAATAAAACTTTGGTGCCGCAAAGCGTATCTTTTACCTTTTGCCCGAGCAGCCACGAAAACCCTAAACTAAACGCGTGATTTGCAATTATATTTAAAAAACGGGTTGCTCCCGATTCCATTCCATACACAAAACGTGATCCGTTTATCATTTCACCTTTTCCTGATACAAGTGCATGAATAAAAAGATGGAGTTCATGCATCGGCACCGTGTTATCGCCATCATGAATCATTAGAATGTCCCCACTTGCCATTTCAAATCCGAGGCGCACCGCATCACCTTTACCATTTCCTTGCTGCACTGCAAATCGAATATTTTTTTCCGGATAAAACTCTGCAACACGCTTAATTTCATCAAGCGTGCCATCCTTTGAATGCCCTTCAATAAAAATAATTTCTGTTTTTTCTCCCAATTGCGGCAATGTTTTCACAATTAACTCAACATTTCCTCGCTCATTTCTGCAGGGAACAATAACCGAGACCATCGGCTTTTTTTCGATTTGAGAGGCGACGGGACGCGCGACAACCCATTCCATTAAACATAACCTATTTATGAATGGGATATGTGAAAAAAGCGTATTTAAAATCCATGAAAAAACAGGAATATAAAAAGGAAAAAGGAGCTTTCGGCCGCTCGTAATAATCTCAAAGCCGCTTAAATAAAGTAAATTTTCAAGATCGTTAAGCGAAAGCCAATTTTTTAAAGGAGTTTGGCGCCGCATTCCCATTTTTTGGCCAATGCGCAAAAATGGTTCCCATAAAAAAGAGTACATATCCAAAACGATGCGCGTACGATCGTGGCAATGTTCTTTCAACTGATTCAAAATTATTTGAATATCATCTATCTCCATAACAGTAGAAGAGAGAATGATGTAATCAAAAAGTTCTCCCTGTTCAATCTGATCGAGCGAACTATAAAATCGATATGATGGGAACTCCTGCTTAGCAAGCTCAAGGCAATCTAGTTCAGATTCGATACCAACGCCATATGAAGGCTTTACTGCTTTGAGCAGCGTTCCCGTCTTGCATCCAATTTGCAACACGCGAGAATTTGCTGGTACTGCCCAACTATAAAATTGTGCGATTGATGCATGATAATACCAATTTTTTTTTAGCCAAAAAGAGAATGGTTTTTGCTGCGTACCGGCAGCCTGGCTCATTATATTATTCATTGATTAATCGCCTTTTTTTTGATTTTTTTGCTAGCATACAAATGGATGGGTAATAAGACAAATTATCAAAAAAGGAATGTATGATTCTCTATCTTTTTATTTTGGTTGGAGCGATGAGTTCAAGCACTCTATTTACGATGGATAATGAAAAAGCTAATAGTTCAGGGTTTTTTGTCAAATCTCAATCTCCCAGCTCTCCTCGCTTTATTATCTCGAGCGATTTACTCGCTACAAATGCGCTTGAATCGAAAAACGCGCTTCAATTATTTTATCATTATACGCCAATAATTTCAGAGTTTTCGCAAAAGCGCTCATGGCTTGAAAAATATATCACAATTCCCGCCCATACTATGGCAATCGTAAAAACAGGATATGAATACGCCCGTGGGACCGATCCAAAAAAGAAGGGCCTGAGCAACTCAATCGACGGGGTTAGTTTCTACTTAAGCTTAAATAGCATGACACCGCTGAGTGATGATGAAAAAGCAAAGGCTTTAGAATTATCAACACAGCCTGAACCAAATCTAGATGTGATTAATCACATAAAAGAAAAAGCATTTCTAGGTTTAATTTTAGCCACCAATCAAGATGTATCTGAACAGGCATGTTATCAAGATCAGCTGCGCAAAAAAGGGATAATGATACGGGATCTATTTACCCAAGGAATCGTAACCACGCCGCATTATAGATTACTTGAAGGAAAAGAACTTTCGGACGATCCATTTGAAAAAGTTGGCGACAAGTGGCTTGCGGCAAAGGGCAGAATAGGCTCACAAGAATTTGAAGATACTCTTTTAGAACTTTCAAAAGATAGAAAACCAATTTTTCTAACAGGGCGCAAAGAATATTTTAAAGCATTGCAAAAATCAAAAAAAATTACCGCTGCCTATTGCCCTTCACCAGAAAAGTTGCGAGAATTTTTGGATGAAACAACAACCGACTATGGCTCTGAATATCCTTTTGGAGAAGATTGGCTGGAAAAAAAATAGCTATTTCTCACCAGATCCGAAAGTAAATGCATACGCTGATACATCTTTTGGAAAAATCAACGTTAGTTGATGACGGCCATAATCGCCTTTGAGATCCAAAATATCGTACATGCGTGCTTGATTCACGCGCAATTTTCCATTGGTATCCATATCAACAGTGCGGTACTTTTCTGGTACTGGTTGCCCATCAAGCAAGATTTCAACAAATGCTTCGCTTGTTGAATCCATCACTAAATATACGCGATTTGCTATGAAGTTCAGATCTAATTGAGCGCCATCGCGTTCGGATCGTATAAATTCACCATCGGCAAACCATTGCCCTTTAAGCCCAATATGATTCGCGCCTAGTTTTTCTGTAAATGAATAATCGACGGTTTGATTTTTAATAATTTTTATTTCTGGGCTATAAGCACGCGCTCGATCGTATCCCAGATAAGTCTCTGGCGTTTGTGCGCCCCCAGAAGTTTTTTCAGGTTTCTCTTCTTCAGGAGAAAGCCCGAGTAAACGACGAATAGCATTTTCAGTTTCTACATAGTTGCCTTCGCCAAAATGAGTTTGAACAACGATCCCATTTTGATCAATCAAATAATGCGCTGGCCAAAAACGATTATTATAGTTCTGCCAAGTCTTGTAATGATTATCTAAAGCTACCGGATAGGTAATTCCAAAACGAGTTACTGCGTCTTTAACATTTGCACTCTTTTTTTCAAATTCAAATTCTGGTGTATGCACACCAATTATTACAAATCCTTTATCTTTATAATCGCTATACCATTTCTTAAGATAAGGAAACGTTCGAACACAATTTATGCAGCTATAGGTCCAAAAATCGACCAAGACAACCTTGCCGCGCAAATCTGCTAAAGTCCGCGGCGCAGAGTTAATCCATTGGCTAATACCAATAAAATCGGGCGCTTGTGATTTTTTTTGAGAAGGGAGAAATTCTGGATTACTCAGTGGGTTTATTTTTTCTAATTCTTTTTTGATCGTTTCGCTATTCTCAATCGAAACAGTAGGGAAATAATTAAGCTCAACCCACCGAAAAACAACATCATCCAAATGAAAAGCTATAGCAAATGCGCCAATAATCATAAGCACACCAAAAATTTTGCGCAAGGGTTGCGCATAGACAGAGAGCGCAACCGTCGAATTAATAATTTTACTACTCCCATACATAATAAAAAACATTGGAATTGCAGCCCCGATACTATACGCAAGCGTCACCACCACTGCCAATAAACTCAATGAACCGGTTGCCACTAGCGTCGTTATTGCAGCCAAAATTGGCCCTCCGCAGGGCGTCCAAATTAATCCGAGTGCGATTCCTATAATGAATCCACTTAAAAACCCAGATCCGGTTGTGATTGAAAATGATTGCAGGTTTTGACCAATAAGCGCAACGCCGGCAGTAGCTCGTTCAAACCATTGATCGATACTCGGAAAAATGAGCGTTAGACCAAAAAATGTGACAATCGCTATAGCTATGTACCGTAAGAAGTCTGGCGAAATACCAGTGAGCTGAACAAGTGCCGTGAGCGTTAACGTAAAAAATGAAAAGCTTACTATCAAACCGCATACAATCCCAAGCGGGCGCTTTTTTCCTTCACCAACGCCAGCTGAAAGTAAAAGCGGCAATACTGGTAAGATGCATGGCGAAAGAACAGTTACAATGCCAGCTAAAAATGAAAAAAGAATAAGAATAATCATGCGACAATACTATTCAATCAGCCTTATGGTGCTTGTTGTTGCCGCCGCGCCCAAATTGTTCTTTATTTCCCCATTTTCCTCGAGTTCTAATCATGCGTGCAATATTGGATGCGCCTCGAGACATTTTGCGATGCATATTGCCCAAGCGATCTTTTAAATGATTTTTAAAACTTGAGTTATGCTCTGCCCGTTTTTCGTCACTATTGAATATCTTATTGAAGAACTTCTTCATACCCTATCTCCTTTTCCCTATTGCTACCTTAACAGTATCAACAATAAGAAAGCAATATTCATCCGATCAGAGTAAATGGTGTGTCCACAAAAAAAGCCGCCTTAAAAAGCAGCCTTTTTCTTTAAATCTGATAGCAAACAACTATTTTTGAGCTGCTCGTTGTTCAGCCGCTAAATAGTTTTTTGAAAACTCTTCACGGTTGATATGCGCGCGGCACTTCGGACACGTGGTTGTTCCTTGGCCATGAATCCAATTTTTAAGACATGATGGGCAAATTGAATGTCCACAAAATAAATTTACGCGATGGCCCTTGCTTTCAAACGATTCCAAACACACAGGGCATTCTGCGTCTCTATAGTTATTTCTTTTTGCTTTTTCTGCTTCACTAAAAAAAATCTTGTTTCTACGCAATCCATCGGCACTTTTTTCATTAAAATCTGGATACGTTTCGCGAATTTCATCCCGCACTTGCGGGCCTGCGCCCATGCCAGCCCCCTGCTGGGTCGCTTGATTTATCAATTGTTCTTGTTCTTTTTTTACCGCTTTTTCGATATCCCATTGAATATAATAATTATCAAGGTGATCGATAATTAAACGCTTTCTTAGAATGTCTTCCTCAATTTTCTTTCCTTGCAATTTAACGACAATTGGGCGTACCGTCGCTTCATCAACAACATCGCCATTGCGCGTCATATTTTGCACAACTTGCGCAGTAATTTTTTCGATAATAAATGTTTTAAGTTCGCCCTGAACCGTATCTTTCAATAAATTTTCGGCGCACTGCCTCGAACTTAAGCAATTTGCAAACAGAAATCTCATAAATTGATTGGCAAATTGCCGTTGCGCTGCATGTTCTTTTTTATTTGGAATAGAAGTGTAAAAATATGGATCGGTTTCTTTGTCCACTTTTTCTCTAATAGTAGGATAATTTTCCAACATTTCCGGCAACACTTTTGACTGGCAATAAGAAAGAGATGCTGAAAGAATAAACGGCAGTATCAAAAAATAGTTTTTACGCATTATAAAACTCCTTGTGAAATTTCTTTATCAAAGAATTCTACCATTTTTTTGTTTTTAACGCATAATTTCAAGATGCCAAAGCTGCCGAGCTTTAAATCCCATTTTAAGATAAAGAGATTCTGCATTGGGTGTAGCGTTTAAAACCGCAATGGTTGCTCCGCAATCTTTTGCATGCCGCAAACATTTTTGCGTTAGCGCTCGCCCGATACCTTTTTTTCTAAAGTTTTCTTTAACGAATACCATCCAAATTCCGGCAGTATCGTGATCGTCGATAAAAAGTTGTGCCCGGCCCACCGGCTCATCTTTATGATACGCGACAAAAAAAGTAGAAACGGCGCTCATCGGTTTGAGCGATATTAAAGCTTCTTCCATTGATAATGAAAATCCGGGCGCAAATAATTGAGCGAAATCATTGAGTTCTTCTTCATTGCTAACGGCGCGAATAGAAAATTCTTCGGAATCTTTTTGGAACGTAAACGATGGAATATCAAGAATCATTTCTAAACGAGTTACTGGATCTTTAAACCACGGGCAAATGTCCACATTTAGCTGATCTGGAAGATGCTGAATATAAAATCGATTGCCATTAAAAAAATCTTGCGCGCTTTTAAATTCGTCATGCGTTCTAATATTCCAGGCCGCATTGAAATACCCACACTTTATGGGACCTAAAAAAAAATCGGCATTACCAACTCGAGCCGTTGGCCAACCGATTTTTTTCCAAAGACAGAAAAAATTATATTTAGTGGTTATATAGTGTTCGCTATTTACTGTTTCGCTTTTAGTCAAGCAACAAAAAAATGACATTCCAATCAATAATAAAGTATAGTGCCAGCTCTTCATCTGACTACTTCTTTTGAATAGTAATTTGTCCTTTTTTGACACCCACTTCAATATTCTTTGCATCAGGGTGTTCGAGCATAAAATGCGAAAGTGGAACCGTAACGTACTGCGAAATAGCACGCTTAAGCGGGCGCGCGCCAAATTCTTTAACATAGCCACGCTGTGCAACCTCTTTTATTACTGCATCGTCGATAGTTATAGCAGTATTTTTTTCTGCTAAACGTTTCTCTATCTCTTTCATCTGGAGCGCAGCAATTTTTTCTACATCAGCTTCATTAAGCATTTTAAAGAAAACAATTGCATCGATGCGATTAAGAAATTCAGGGCGGAACGATTTATGCAATAACTGTTCGATTTGATGTTTTACTTTATCATTCAATTCTTTAGCTTCCAGAATTAAATCTGCACCAATATTTGAGGTCATAATAATAATACAATTTTTAAACGAGACCGTGCGTCCTTGACTATCGGTTAAGTGGCCTTCATCCAGAATTTGTAAAAATACATTAAAAACATCTGGGTGCGCTTTTTCAATTTCATCAAAGAGCACAACGCTATAGGGATGTTGGCGAACTTGTTCCGTTAATTGCCCACCTTCTTCATAACCAACATAACCAGGAGGCGCCCCGATCAAACGAGCAACCGCATGTTTTTCCATGTATTCGGACATGTCGATTCTAATAAGTCGGTTAGTATTGTTAAAGAGAAAATCTGCGAGCGTTTTTGCTACTTCGGTTTTACCAACACCGGTTGGCCCTAAAAATAAAAATGAGCCGATCGGTTTGCGTGGATCCGCAAGCCCAGCGCGATGCACCTGAATCGCATGCGCAACAGTCGTTATCGCTTCGTCTTGCCCGATGACACGCTTTTTAAGCACCTGCTCCATCTTAAGTAGTTTTTGCGTTTCGGTCGTTTCTAATTTTTCAACAGGTATTCCAGTCCATCGAGAAAGAACTGCGGCGATATCCCGCTCGTCGACCTCTTCTTTGATCAAATGCGTTTTAGCTTTTTTCGATTTCTCTTGTTCTTTTGCAAGCTCTTGCTCGAGTTTTGCAATTTTTCCGTATTTTATTTCGGATGCTTTTGCATAATCGCCTTCACGCTCAGCTTGCTGGAACGCATAATTTGCTTGTTCAATTTTTTCTTTTATTTTTCCGATAGCTTCTAATGGCTTTCGCTCAGCTTCCCACTGCCCTTTAAGGACCTGATATTTTTCTTTTGTATCGGCTAATTCTTTTTCCAAGAGCTCAAGTCTTTTAATAGCATGATCCTCTTTTTCCTTTTGTAAAGCCACTTTTTCAATCTCAAGCTGGCGAATTTTTCTATCAAGCTGATCGATTTCTGGTGGATAAGAATCAATCGACATCCTGACCATGGATGCAGCTTCATCAACTAAATCGATTGCTTTATCTGGTAAGAAGCGATCCGGAATATTTTTTGCTGAAAGTATAACCGCGTCGAGAAGCGCCTGGTCTTTAATATGAATCCCATGATGCATTTCATAGCGCTCTTTTAAACCGCGTAAAATTGAAACGGCATCTTCAATTGAAGGTTCTTCAATGAGAACTTTTTGAAATCTACGCTCGAGTGCAGCATCTTTTTCAATATATTTTTTATATTCTTTAATGGTAGTGGCACCAATACAATGCAACAGGCCGCGCGCTAAAGCAGGTTTAAGTAAATTTGATGCATCCATACCGCCGCCGGTTGCTCCAGCGCCAACAAGCATGTGCAGTTCATCTATAAAAAGAATGATTTGGTCACTTTCCTCTTCAATTTGCTTGAGGATCCCTTTAAGACGCTCTTCAAATTCTCCTTGATACTTTGCACCAGCGATAAGTAATCCAAGGTCCAACGCATAAATTTGTTTTCCGCGCAATCCTTCAGGAACATCATTATTTACAATTCGTTGAGCAATACCTTCAACAATCGCGGTCTTACCCACTCCCGGTTCACCAATAAGGACCGGATTATTTTTTGTGCGCCGGGATAAAATTTGAATAACGCGACGAATTTCCTCATGACGACCAATTACTGGATCAAGCTTTCCTTCGCGCGCCATTTTAGTAATGTTCTGGCAATACTTTTCAAGAAGCTGATACTGTTTTTCCGCATTTTTTTCTTGAACCGTTTTTCCTTTTCGCAATGCCTTAATGTGCGCGAGAATTCGGTCTTTAGTAAAACCAGTTTGTTTAAAAAACTGTTGAACTTGAACGGGCAATTGCTCGGTAGTCGACCAACAAATAAGAAAATGCTCAATGCTTACGTACGCATCTGCAAGCAAATGTGCCTCTTTTTGTAACTCTTTATAGAACGTGTCAAATACGTAATCGGTCGCTAATTTTCCGCCTTCAACACGGGTAATTTTCGTTAATTCTCGTGTTACAAGCAAACTCAATTGATCGATTGGTACATTGAGTGCTGAAAAAATAGATGCGCAAAATCCATCGGCAACTCCCGCAGCGAGTGTATGTAGAGGAAGTAATGTAGGATTATGCTCAGATTGCGCAAGCGTGATACTTTTTTGCAACAACTCACTTGCTGCATTAGTGAACAGTTCTTGATTCATATCTTAACCTTCCAATCGCTTTGAGCGCTTTTGACGATGATACGTGATCGCAAAATGATGGGCGTAATCACGTAACGCGATAAGTAATCTTCCAACCTCAGTTTGCTTATCTAACAAGATACCATCAGAAAATTCTTTACTAAAGAGTCTTTCTTCCCGCTTTGCCAAACTCACGATTTTTGCAGCATGCTCAGGAAAAAGAGAAGCAACAGCACTCAATTGCCCTTTTCCCCCATCGATTAATATGAGATCAGGCATTTCCTCAGGATTTCGATAGCGGCGACCGACAATTTCTTGCAACGCCGCATAATCATTTTGCTGCTCAATTGTTTTAAGTGCGAAGCGGCGAAAACTATTTTTATCAGGCACGCCATTCACGAATCTGATGCAGGAACCCACGATCGATTTACTTTGAAAATGGGAGATATCAAAACAGTCGATGGAAGCTGGCGCCGTATCGAGCTTCAACATTTCTTGAAGTTGTTTTCCAAGCGCTAAATTTCCAATTTTTAATGGACGCTCGGGCGCCGTTGCATGCGCAACTTCTTGTGCATATTTTCTTTCAGAGAATTTAACTTTGAGATTTGCAAAAATCGTATCCAGATTCTGCAAATAGTAGTTAAGTTGACGCGCTTTTTCAAATTGTAGCGAAAGCACACATTTTGCAATTTGTCCGCGCAATTCTGCAAGGGATTCTTTATAGTTGCCCCGCAATAAACTTGTCGCAAGATTTATTCTAAAAAGATAGCCCTCTTTATCAAAATCATCTTTGCAAGCACCGGCACAAATACCGATATGGTATCTCAAACAACCGTCAGGAATTTTGCGATTGCAAATGTCCAAGCGAAATGTTCTTATTAAATAGTCGTACCCAGCACGAACCGCTCCTTTGTTTTGTATAAACGGGCCAAAATAGACCCCTTTTCTTTTCTTTGCGCGTGTCAGTTCTAATCGAGGTAATTCATCGGCCGTTACCGTAAGATAAAGAAACGGCTGCCCATTTTTGAGCAATACGTTAAATTTAGGTTGATGTTCTTTGATCAGTTGCGCTTCAAGTAAAAGTGCTTCAGCTTCCGTATGGGTCACGATATGTTCAATCGTTGAATGCTCATCGATCAACGATTTTATCTTCCAGTCTTCATGCTGTTTTTGAAAATAGGATGCAACCCGTTTTCTTAGTAATTTGGCCTTACCAACATATATAATGGCGTTTTGACTATCTTTAAAAAGATAAACGCCCGGCAATAACGGTAATGAAAGATATGACTTTTCCATGAGCTTTTTGGCACCTTTTTTTTACTTCAATCCATAGGAAATCATACCAAATTAAACTCAATTTGTAAAATTGTATAAAATTTGGATACCAAAAATCATGTTAAACGCGAAATGGGTCATCCCAGCTTATGGCCCCCAAATTCGTGGCGCAAAAGCGCAACTAGTTTAGTTGCATAATCGCCGCCGGATTCCCGTGAATCTGCTCTAATTTTAAGCGCATCTTCAATGAGCTTTACCGGAACATGATGGCGATGTGCCTCTTCAACCGTCCATTTTCCGGTTCCGCTTTCAAAAATTTTGCCTGATATTTCTGCAAACTTTTGATCACGCTCTAGAATGCGGTGCGCGAGATCTAAAATCCACGAACGAATAATCGATCCATGATTCCAAATATCGGTGATTTGCGCCAAATCTAATTCTTTATAATGAGAATTTGCATGAAGCAAGTGTAGGCCTTCTGCATACCCTTGGAGCAATGCATATTCAATCCCATTGTGCACCATTTTTACATAATGCCCTGATCCCGAAGGACCAACATGGCCATACCCTTTGGGCGCCGCAATAGCTTTAAATAATGGTTCGGCTTGTTTAAAACCTTCTTTATTTCCGCCTACCATTAAAGAAAATCCGTTTTCTCTGCCGTGCAATCCGCCAGATGTGCCGCAATCAAGATAATGAACCCCTTGGAAATTAAGCTTTTCAGCTCGCTTTATCGAATCGGTAAATTTACTATTACCGCCATCAATAACAATTGCTTTATGCCGTAAGTGCGGATAAATTTCGTCGATCACTTCATCAACCGCATCACCAGCGGGAACCATCAGCCAAAAAATTTGCGTATGAGAGCCAACATCACCCGCAGTTCGAACACCCTCGCCTCCCATTTTTTCAAATTCTTTTACCGCAGCAGCATTTTCATCAAAACCGACAACATGAAATTTTGCATTGAGCAACCGCTCAGCGATTGCCAATCCCATGCGTCCTAATCCAATTAACCCCACATGCGGCTTGCCAGCCGCAGATTGTGGGGACCCCGAATTATTACCCATAGATCGATCTGCGGCCTGAAGGCCTTGATGATCTGAATTGAAATCTTTCATACGCGCCACCTCATTTTATTTTTTTTGGCAAAATCTTTTAATTCATCTGGCCCAGATGAAAGCTGTTTATATTTATAAAGCGGCAATTTCATATTTTTTATCGAATCGATCACCGCCCATGCATATTCGATCTCATCAAACCGAACTGAAACCGATTGTTCACCGGCCATAATTTGCTCTAATAATATTTCATAACTTTCTGGCGTGGATGTTCGGAAAACATAATCATGGTTAAACGTTAATTGAACGGGAGCCACGCCATAAAGTGTTCCTGGCAGTTTCGTATTGAGCTGCAGTGAAAAAGTTGCATTAGGCTCAATTTGAATCGTTAAATAATCGGATTCATACACGCAACTTTCTTTGAGCGTGCAATCAACATTTTTAAACTTTATATGAATCGACGTATCTTTTCGATCAAGCCTTTTTCCCGCTTTAATATAAAACGGAACGCCCTTCCATCGAGGCGTTTCTACTGACATTTTCAAGCAAGAAAAAGTGGGCGTTTGCGAATTTGGTGCAATATCCGGTTCATTATGATAATCGTCGTACTGCCCCAAAAAACCTTGATCTACCCGAACATTTTTCAATACTTCAGTTTTTTGATCTTGAATACCCTCTGCGCTTAATTTTGCCGGCAACTCCATTGCAATCAAAGAAAGAAGCTGCATCGCATGATTTTGCACTACATCACGAAGCACACCATAACTATCGTAATAACGGCCCCTGCCCTCGAGGCCAAGGGTTTCACTTAAAATAATTTCGACGTAATCAATATAATTACTATTCCAAAGTGGCTCAAAAATAATATTGGTAAACCGCACCAAAACGATGTTGCTTACTAACTCTTTTGTTAGATAATGGTCAACTCGGTAAATCTGACTTTCATCAAACCAAGTGGCTATGCAATGATTTATATCACGCGCCGATTGTTGATCAACGCCAAAAGGTTTTTCGTACACAATGCGCTGTGATGGCGTATCGCCTGAATGCCCGCGCTGAACTATCTTACTCTTTGCCAAACATTCAGTTATAGGGCAGTAGTAAAGCGATGGCGCTGCGACGTATACGATCCGATTGCCAGAAAGTGCAAACTGCTTTTCAATTGTTCCAATTTTAGATGCTAGAAGATTAAACGATTCCAGATCGTCAAAACCTATGCGCTGATAAAAAATACGCGGCTTGATTATCGGAAAGAGAGCTTTATCTACATCAGAAATTGCATTATTGAAACGCCCTTGAAACTCTTCATCTGAAATATCACTATTTGCAGCGCCAATAATCGCATAGTTTTTTACTTTTTCATCTTTTATGAGCTTTGCAAGCGCCGGCATCAGTTTTCGCTTCGCCAGATCACCAGTTGCTCCCAGAATAATAAACGTACAATCATTCATGCGCTAAGATCTTTCTCGTTTCTTGTTTATAGAGTTCAACATGTGGTTGGTCAAATGGATTAATGTTTAATAAATGCCCTATAAACATTGTTTCTATCATAGCAAACTGTAACAACTGGCCAAGATAAAAAGAAGATATTTCTGGTAACTCAAGAGAAGTAAATGGCAATCCTTCATTTTTATAAGAATCTTTGACACCGCTAATAACCGCATTCATAATTGCTGAAAAAGAAATCCCTTGAATATTTTTCACGCAAGAATCAAATTCGTTCATCTGAGGCACGTGAACATCAGCTCGCATTTTTTTTACCGTTATAAATGTCGTATTTTTATCGCGCGGTCCACCATAATAAAGCTGCCCAACCGAATGTAAATCGATCGTGCCAATTGAAACAAGTGGAGTAATGCCAACGCGTACTTCTTTTTTTTGCATATCGAATTGCTTCCCTAAGCTTTCGCCAATATATTGACGATAACAATGCCCAATGCCCTCAAGAAGAACGGAAAACAAAAAAATATCACGCATCGGTTTTCCATTTATATAATGCCAGTAATTTATTGCTGCACTGCGCGCTATATCATTTGTTTTTTCATCGATGATTTCATCTCGAATGATCGAAACTGCCCCATCGCACAGTGCATCAATAGCAATACCCATTAAACCCAGCGGAAAAAGCCCAACGGCGGAAAGTGTCGAAAATCGCCCCCCAACTTTTTTAGGTACATTTAACAGGCCAAAATTATGATGCATCGCAATGTCGTGCAATGGCGTTTGATGATCGGTGATTATGGTCACCAATTGCGAATAATTATCTGGCCGATATTTTTTCAATACCCCTAATAATAACTCAAAATTAGCTATTGTTTCTGTGGTAGTTCCCGATTTAGTTGCAACAACCAACGCTACAGTTTTATTGGCAATAAGCATGCTTTCAACTTTTTTTACCAAGCAAGCGGAGAATTCAGGATCAACGGTATCTGCGTAACACACCTCAATTTTTTGCGCTGTGCCACAATAACTTAGCATTGCCTGCCAAATTGCTTTTGTGCCCAAGTTTGAACCACCAATACCAATCACTACTATAAGTGCGGGACTATAATTGCTCACACGAACAATTTCTTTTTTAATCATTTCCCGCATATCCTGATCAAATGGTGCATAAAGCGATGCATACTCTGTTTTATAATGGTCTTGGATCCCATTTTTCATTCGCTTTTTTTCACTTGAAAGCTTTTCCGTAACTATTTTAATTTCTTGATCAGGAACCAACGAGTTATCTGAAAAAAAAATGCGCTTCATATACTTTTTTCCTTTTTTAAAAACTAAAAGACATTTATTCTATACTGCAACTTCATCAGAGACGCAAACTTAGTTATCAATGAGGCTTACAAGTGAAAAAAACAATTCAAAATTTTTTTTCAATACTGTTATTTTTTTTCCACTCAACTAATAAAACGATGGAAAGCAATTATGAAAAAACGATTGAAAAAAATGCACCGCAAATACTTTCTCAAATAAACAAAATCGAAACCCTAAGAAATCTTGGAACATCAACAATACACACAGCAAAAGTACATAAAAAAAGTAATAGTGAAAATTTTCTTAAGGGCTTTAAACGAAAAGACATTACGAGCCAACACATTAATAGATTTATTGTTCGAGAAGATGGATCAAAGCTACTGCATCTTCTTGCTGAAAATGGTCTAATGTCACATATAGAGAAACTAGAAAAAAAATACACGCTCGATTTAAAAGTAAAAAATAATAAGCACCAAACACCGTTTATGGTTGCAAGCGAAGCGAAACACACAAGAGTAGCAAAGCTTCTTTTTATTATGAATGCCCACCAACAAATAAAAACTCCCCATCCCTATGATGATTTTCTCTCTCAAGCAGAATTTTCAGAAGAAGATTTGTAGCAAACAGTGCCATATTTAGGATTTCGCAACTAGTGGCATTCTTGTATTTCTAAAAGAGCTATCTTAAACTTAATTTGATGAAGCGATATAAAAAAAAGGTCCGCATAATGAAGAGCTTTAGGATGGCTGTACTCTTTTCGCTTATCGTCCATCAATTTTCTTATTCAATCGACGATTGCTTTGAATTCCTATCTCGTTGCCAGCCTGTTGAAGAACACGAAAAAACTGCTCAGTTTTTTATGATGACCCGCCCTTTTTACCGAAACATTGCAGCGCAATGGGCGAACGGATGGCGCGATTTTGTCTACGCAAAATGTGGCAAACGGTCTACCAGCATACAAACGATTGGAATGTACCAACAATCACAACCAATGGAGAAAATTGCTGCTTACTTTTTATTCAATCGCTTGAGTTCTATCGTTGTAAAAGGGGATGCCGCTTTTCAACCAACACTGCGCGATGTGCGAGCAGAGTGGATAGGGCTTCCACCAAACTTTTCAGGAACGTACGCTATAAACCCAAAACAGCAACAGGGGGGCGTTTGGCTTGAGTACAATCAAGATTTGAAAAGATTTGTTAAACATAAATTCTTTAAACCATTTTGGTTTGGATGCGCCATTCCAATTCAGTTTATAGAAAATGATCTACAAGTAACGCAAACGAATGTGCAAAACCCGGGGCCAAATAATCAAGATCTTATTTCGGCTTTTGATCAAGGGCTTTGGCGCTATGCACGGCTTAATCCAAAATCTCAAAAAAAAGCGGGCGTTTCCGATATCACTGCAAAACTTGGATGCACTTTTTTATCCAGAGATGGAATTCATGTTGGGCTTTATTCACTGTTTTTGATACCACTTTCTGGTGGCCAAAATGCTCAATTTGTTTTTGATCCGTATCTTGGATACAATGGCCATTTTGGTTTTGGCATCGGCGCAAATTTTCAACTCCCGCTTAATAACGATACTGACTGCAAATTGCTTGCCTTATTTTTCGACATAGAAAATATTTATCTTGCTCGTCGTGGCCAACATCGTACGTTTGATCTTTTATTTAAACCATGGAGCCGTTATTTACTCTTTAATAAAACTGATGGAACTAGCAATATCCCCGGTCCTAACGTACTCACGTTTAAAACCACGGTACATCCCTATAATTTCGTCGATCTTACCGCTGGCTTTAGATGCAACAAAGGAATTTTTGACGCCGAAATCGGCTACAATCTTTGGGCACATGGAAATGAAAAAGTTGAGCTAGATGAACCATTCCCCGCAGGCATTTATGGTATCGCTGGATCGGCCCCCTTTACAACATCAAGCGAAAGTACCATTAATAATCAAGCAAGCGACGATCCATCATTCATTCCGATTGCCATAAACGATCTCAATTTTAGCACACCCCAAGCACGCGCCGCCGTTGTTAATAAAGTTCACGCTGCCGTTGGCCTGATTATCAAGCGTTGCTCATTTAGTTTTCTTGCAGGCATTGGCGGTTTTTACGAATTTCCAACCCGTAATACTGCCCTTTCAAATTGGGGAGCTTGGATGAAAGCTGGCGCTTCCTTTTAAATAATATGAAAAAGAAGTTTATGATTTTTTTATTTTTATTACTTATTTCATCCCCACTTTCAGCCTCATGGGCGGAGCAAACTTTGCAAACATTAAGTTTACGCGAAAAAATTGGGCAACTTTTTATTGTTGCTGTAGTCGCGAATGAAAGAGCACTCACCTCAACTCATTGTTATTTTGAGCCATACCGCGTCGATCGATCACATATCGATATGCTTATTTCTGATTACGCAATTGGGGGAATCATTTTTTTAGGCAATAGCACCCTTGGGCAACAAATAGTTGCGATCAACATCTATCAATCGCGAGCGCGAATACCACTTTTAATTGCCCAAGATTGCGAATGGGGATTGAATCAACGAATTCCGCAAGTGGTTCCATTTCCCAAACAAAAGATTCTTGGCGCATTGGAAAATAGTGAAAATATCTATCAAATCGGATACGAAATCGGCCGGCAATGTAAATTAGTCGGTATTCATTTAAACTTAGCACCGATTGCTGATCTTAATAGTAATCCTTTAAATCCGATTATTAATGAACGCTCTTTTGGAAAAGATAAAGAAAAGGTCGCATGTTGTTGCGTGCTTATTAATCAGGGAATGCGTGATGCAGGCGTTTTAACATGCGCAAAACATTTTCCTGGCCATGGAGACACCTCGGTCGATTCACATCTCGAGCTGCCTATAATTAATCATGATCTCATTCGTCTTAACGAATACGAACTTTATCCATTCCAAAAACTTATTGCAGAAAATATACCGTGCATTATGATCGCACATCTTGAGATACCCGCCCTTGAAAAAGACCGTATTCCTGCCACATTTTCTAAAAAAGTAATTCTGTTTTTAAAAAACGATTTGGGATTTGAAGGATTAATTATTACCGACGGACTTGGCATGAAAGCGCTCACGAACCACTACAAGCCGGGAGAAATAGAATTGCGAGCCTTACTTGCTGGTAATGATATTCTATTGTGCCCTGTTGACGTTCCTCAAGCAGTAGAACTTATCGAACGAGCTATCAAAGAAAACTTAATCACGCAGCAAGAACTCGATGAACACGTTTTGAAAATCTTAAAAGCAAAAGAAGCGGCTGGTGTTGAAAATAGAACTGTTATTGATTTAAATACCGCAATGCAATCCATAACCCTGCAGAAAATGCGTGCTTAATTGAGATCTCCCCACGTTTTGTTGTACGTTAGTATTAGAGGGGAATAGGATCATGAATATTTCAATGCAGCGCGTAAGCGCGACTATTATTACGTTACTTGCATTAAGCTTTATCGTTTTTTTTCACGAGCTCGGCCATTATCTTGCATGCCACGCATTTGGCGTACCAACGCCAACATTTTCAGTCGGATTTGGGCCAGCTTTAATACAATACAAACCAAAAGATACTACTTTCCAAATAGCCCTTATTCCATTAGGCGGGTACGTAAGCATTGCAACCCGCGAATTAAACCAAAAGCCCTATTGGCAAAAAATGATTATTACGCTTGCGGGTATCTTTAATAATATTTTGCTCACTGCCGTTTTACTTTTTTTTATTTTTTTTACTCAAGAGGCCAGCTCCCTCACTTTTGCTATGAATGCGACGCTAAAAAAAATGAAAGAACTTTTCAAAGAATTTGGCGGTATCTTTTCCCCTGCGTATAAAAGAGCGAAACTCTTAGGCCCATCAGAAATTATTACAACGACCCATCAAAAATTTAACGAAAGCGCTGCCTTCTTTTTCCTATGGCTTGCCGTTATAAGCATTCAGATTGGTCTCTTTAATCTTCTGCCGCTTCCTTTGCTTGATGGCGGCCAAGCAGTACAAATTACTGCAGAAGCCCTCATGAAGCGTGATTTAACTGCGCAAGAAATAACATTCATGCATTATGCAATGGTTTTTTTCTTCATATCGCTTATTTTATTATCACAAAAAAGAAAAAAAGCTTAAAAAGCAAGGGCCACACTTATTAGGAACTATTCAGGAATGGAAGGGGTTAATATTTATTTGATTATTTTATTATGGTCGCAAAAATAACAGAGCCAATTTAATATGAGTGAATCAACTATACCGTATATCACACGATACAAAGACATAAATAAACTGTTGCACATATTCATCACTGAAATACAAACTATCTTCGGGAAGAATTTGACTGGTATCTACTTAACCGGTTCATTATCGTATGGAGATTTTAATCCAAAAAGCAGCGATATAGATCTGATGGTGATTTTGAAAAATTCAGTTTCACACAACGAAATCGAACAGATTAATAAAGTGCATCAAAAAATAGGAAAAGCGCATAAAAAATGGGGACAGCGCATTGAGTGTTCGTATATTTCTGTTGATATGCTCAAAGATATATACCCACCAAAATTACCGCGTCCTTATTTTGGAGAAGGTATTTTCTATCCTGAGGCACCATATGGAAATGAATGGCTCATTAATAAGTATTTACTTTATAATTACGGGATTGCACTGGTAGGCCCAGAGTTTAAAACACTCACTCAACCAATTGATATTGTTGATGTAAAAAAAGCGTGTATAAACGATTTATTTCAAGAGTGGAAGCCTAGAATAACTGATCAACTTTACCTAGAAAAGAGCCACCATCAATCATATGCGATTTTAACTATGTGTCGCATTTTATATACTATTAATTGTGATGCAATCGCATCAAAAAAAACAGCAGCAGCCTGGGTAAAAATTACGTTTCCGCATTGGAGCAAAATTATACAGGCGGCTGAAAAGTGGCACGACGGATTAAAAATGAATTTGCTAGACGAAACTGCGAGGTTTATTGCGTTTGTTATCGAGAAAACTCAGGGCCACTTTGGTGCGATCATGGAATGCTCCTGATTCGTACAAAACGCTTACAACAATTAGCGATCACATCTTGAAATTCTTTAATGATCACTTGAAATAGGTATACTTAAAAAAATTCTGATTTCATCATTTTATCGATTTCGGGCCGCGAGCCTTAATTCTGATTGCTGATATTAAAATGCATGAGAATGAGATAGATTATTGATGCTTCGCTCGCTCGTCAATTTAAGGAACCCTTTTGCAAGTACTCAAAGTAAGCAACCTTACCAAAATATTTACCTCAGGCCTATGGCCTATCAAAACGCCACGGCACCATGCCGCGGTGAATAATATCTCTTTTCAGCTCAAAAAGGGTGAAATCCTGGGGTTTCTGGGACCGAATGGAGCTGGAAAGACTACCACTATTCAAATGCTTATGGGAACATTAACGCCAAGTAGCGGATCGATCACTTATTTTGGGACCAACTTTGCACAACATCGCATTGCAGCGCTCAAAAAAATCGGCTACGCAAGTGGCTATGATCGACTTCCTGCTCGATTAAAAGTAACTGAAAACCTTGATATCGTAGGGCGTATTTATAGAATTGCAGAGCCACGCCGCGAGCAACAGATTGAAAAGCTTCTGAAATTTTTTGGCATATGGGATATGCGTGATCGCCAAACCGGAACGCTTTCTGCTGGTCAAATAACGCGAGTCATGCTCGCCAAGGCATTTATTTCAGATCCAGAAATTGTGTTGCTTGATGAACCAACAGCTTCCCTTGACCCTGATATTGCTCACGAAGTACGCCAATTTATTCTGGCGCAACGCAAAGAACGAGGCGTTTCAATTTTGGTCACTTCACACAACATGGATGAAGTGACTGAGCTTTGTGATCGCGTACTGGTTTTAAAAAAGGGTACCATTATCGCAGATGATACACCTGAGGTACTTGCAGGATCAACATCCAAGGTGCGCGTCCACTTAACCATTTCTGGTGAGCTTGATCGTGCCCTTACATATCTGCGTAATGTGCAATTAACGCATACTGCGCAAGAGGCACATCTGACGATTGAACTTGATGAACATGCTATCGCACAGTTTCTCGCAAATTTGAGTGAGCGCAAAATTTTCTACTCAAATATTTCAATCGATAAGCCTACGCTCGAAGATTATTTCTTGAGCATTGCTAAGTGAAAAGGGAGCTTCATGATTTCATTTGCACCAATTTGGGCAATAGTACTTCGGCATATGCGCATGTGGAAACGAGATCTTAATTACCTGCTGTCCGGATTTTATTGGCCTCTGCTTGATGTGCTCATTTGGGGGTTTTTAGGATCATGGATTCAGCAATCACAAACGACACAGCTTCCCAATTATGAAGCCGCTGCTTTGCTTGGCATTCTTTTATGGCAAGTGGTTGGGCGAGGATGCAATATAATAGGTTTTGCCCTAAGCGAAGAACTTTGGTCGAACAATATAGTTAATATATTTTCTATGCCACTTGCAATAACTGAATGGATGATTGGCGTAGTATTATTCTATTCGATCATGATGTCTATCACTACCATCTTTTGCATGTTCGTCATATTTATGTTGTACGATGTATCAATATGGTATCTTCTCTCAACATTCATGATTTTTCTGCCGCCCCTCTTTTTTTGCGGCATCTGGCTGGGGTTCACCTGCATGCAAGTCGTCATCACCTTAGGAAAACGGGGTACCGAACTTGGATTTGTGGTTGGATGGTTTTTAATGCCTTTTAGCGGCGCATATTATCCGATAGAAGTATTGCCGCGCTGGGGCCAGATGATAAGTAGTTTTTTACCTATGAGTTATGTCTTTCAGGGAATGCGAGGATATGTAATGCATCAGAAAGATCCAACGTCTTATCTGATTAAAGGATATGCATTAGGCATTCTTTATGCGATCGGTGCAATCATATTATTTGTTTATTGCTTTAATCGTAGTAAAGAAAAAGGGCTTGCTCGGTTAGCAGATTAAATGCTGGCATTTCAGAAGGAAATATAAAGAAAACCGGTTAAGTTTAAGGATAATATGAACTTACATTGCATTAATCGTTTATTACTTTTTATTTTTTTTACAAATTGCTCTGCCATGGAAATCGAAAATAAAAACGAACTCGAAGGTTCTGTTATAATTGAATTTACTGATGGCCAAGCAAGAATTATTAAACAAAAATATCTCGATTTTTCTCCTACAATGAAGGCTTTTCAATTAGTTGATAAAGAAGCTCATAAAAAAATTACAATGCCACAATTTATAAATGCTGAAAGTTGGGATAAGGTAATTGCCCCAACATTTGAATATGCACAAGAGCCGAACGTATGCTTTAGGCATGAAAAAGTTTCTGCGATTATGAAAAAATTTAATTATATTGGTGACGATAACGATAAAGCTATTATTGCATCAGCGAATATGTTTGATTTTTTGGGATTTGATGAGCTGCTTACTTACAAAATTTTTAGTCAGATTTGCTTGAGGTATGAGTTAAAAAAAACAAATCTTTCGCATGCCAAGAGTCTCGAATCGCTCAATCCCGGTTTGGCCGAACGAATATATGCGACAAAACCTGTTCATCAAACAGAGAAGCAAAAGAGCTTAGCGCAAGGTTGTCGCTGGCATGAGATTTCTGAATTCCAATGATAGTACCAGCGCACATATTATGCCATTAGTTTTATATGCGCACCGCTTCTCACTAATTTTTTCACCCGCTCATATTCAGTTTTATAGTTGGAATCAATTTCAGAAAGTCGTCTTATTCGATTTTCAGTCAATACAAATGGATCGGTGCCGCTAAATTTTCCGCAAACAAAAAAATCGCTTTTCCCATCGCTGCACACACAATAACTTTGATTGGGGCACTCTACAAAAGAAAGCCATTTAATGAGTTCTTCATCAGAATTTTGCTTAAGCTTTTCCCAAACAATATCATCACTGGAAAATTGAATCTCATTTTTTGTAATAATTCCCAGTATACAAGCACGCTTTAATGCTTGTGCTGCGCAATAATCAATAAAGGCACTCCACGTTGAGCCCCAACGAGATTCTGATAATTTGAGCGAAATCAAACCAAATTTTTTTGCATAATCTACATCATCAAAAAACCATTCATCATTCTCAAAATGCAAATGCGAGATAATTGCACACAATTCATCTTGGGTTATCATGCGATCGATATATGCACCAGTTAGATTATATTCAATGCGATCAGCGCATAAACCTGGAAGCGGCTGGTCAAAACAACGTTGATTATTTTTTGAGCATTCACTGCATGCCTCAGCAAAACCATAGTTGTGCAAAAGAGCATCTATGCCAGATTCTTTAAGATACTGTTCATGAATTTCATCTTGGTATGATTTTTTTCCCGTTCGATAATCACTGTTATAAAAAATATCGCCAACATGTGAAAACACCGTATGCGAAACATCATGGAGCAATGCAGCAATTTGTTCCGAAAGTGGTGCACCATATTTTCGCGTTAAAAAGAAAACACCGAGCGAGTGTTGCCAGCGGGTATATTCAGGCTCATTTCGGGCGTGGCATAAAACGCCATATTGACGAATATTTTTTAACCGAACAAATGCTTGGCTTTGTATCAGCTCGATAAGAACGGGCTCTTGAATGATAGTTTCACCATAAAGTGTTTCGAGCTTAAGATAGCTTTCTTGCTCTTCAAGACGAATTAACGCAAATAAGTTGGCCATCCATAGAGACAGTATGAATACCCAAGATAGGAATTTCATGATTATCCAAACTTCGATTAATAACTTTAATCTACCTTAATCTTCTCAGAGGTGCTGATCAATAGTTCGTAATAGTTTACAATTTTTTTACTTATAGCATTTGCAACAGATTCATCGTAAACATGTGTTGTTTGATTTCGCATATCGATCATATCAAGAAAATTTTCAGTTTCCTCTCGATTCAAGATTCCTTGCTGATAGCAATCTTGAAAAACTTTTCTTGGCGACGCCACATCAATAGAATATTTTTCTTTTAACAAGAATTTAAAAAATTTCCATGTCAGGTCGTAGCAAATTTCAAAACGTTTTATAAGCGCATCTCGATGCGTAACAAATTCATTTTCTTCACCTTCTGATAAATGGTTTTTTGCGTCTTTTGAAAGCTCTATAAATGTTTGTACCATATACTCTAATCGGCCATATGCTTGTAATAGTTGCTTATGCCGTCTAATTAACTCTTCCATATTATTCCCTCCTGCAAAATAGTTTCTTTTAATGCTTCTGGGATAGAACGCATATCAACTACGTCAATTTTTTCAGCAATATTGAGTGCATCAAGAACATTTTTTGCTTTCGCAATTTCAAGAAAAGAAAGTTGGCGCCCCGCATCAAGTGCTAAGTCAATATCGGAGCTTGGCCGATGAGTCCCTTTCGCCCTTGAACCAAAAAGATATATCTTTACCTGAGGAAACAGTGCTTCAAGCAATCTAATCATCACATCTTTTTGTTTAATTACATCATTATTCATATTTCACCTAAATTATAAAAGGGACCCTGTTAATAAGAGTCCCTTTTATATTATTCAACAATTCAATTTAATTATTCCCACTCCAATGAGCCGGCAGACTGATATTCAGTCACGCGCGTTTCAAAGAAGTTTTTCTCTTTGCTCAAATCTGTTGAGAGAGACATCCAAGGGAACGGATTTTCTTTAAAATACACGCGCATTAATCCAATGCGCTCAAGGCGGCGATCAGCGATATGCTCAACGTAATCTGCAAATTGCTGCGCATTAATGCCAAGAAGTCCTTCTGGGCATGCATCAAATGCATATTTTTTTTCAAGAATTACCGCTTTTTTAATCAAGCCAATAATTTCTTCTTCAAAAGCAACGGTCCAGATTTCAGGATTTTCAGCTTTAATGGTATTAATTAAATCGCAGCCGAATGCTAAATGAATACTTTCATCGCGCATAATATATTCAAACTGCTCGCCAATACCAACCATTTTGCCCTGACGCTTAAGCGCAAGCATCATTGCAAATCCGGCATAGAAGAAAATCCCTTCCATGATCACATAGAAACCGATTAAATCTCGCACGAAGCGGCGAATATTTTCTGTTCCTTCGGTTACAAAACCAGGATCAAAAATCGACTTTGTCAGTTCAATAACAAACGCATCCTTTTCTGCAATAGAAGGAATGGTGTTATACATATTATAAATCTCATCAGGATCCAGTCCCAACGTATCGCAACAATAAATAAACGTGTCGGTATGAATTGCTTCTTCATACGCCTGACGCAATAAGTATTGGCGACACTCAGGATTTGTTACATGCTTATAAACGGTGAGTACCAAATTGTTCGCGGTCAACGATTCTGCCGTAGAGAAAAATCCGAGGTTCCACAAAATCAAACGGCGTTCCCGTTCATTCAATGCGGTCGGAGATTTCCATTGTTCGACATCCAGTTGCATCGCAATTTCTTCTGGAACCCAATTATTCGCGATACCATTTTTATAATGTTCACGCGCCCATTGGTAGGTCATTGGTAAAATTTTATTCGGATCTGTTTGTGAATCGTTAATGATTCTTTTTTTTGCCATTGTGTCTCCTAGCTACTGACAAGATTCGCATTCAGCATTATCAAACGGATTGCAAGACGCACCAGTTTTTGGCGCTTCCTGCGCAATTTCTTTGGCTTTATTTGCATTTGCTTCTGCAACATCATCATTATATTCACGTTTTTGCGTGAATCCATATTCAGTTCCGAGCGTTGATTTTTCTATCTGCGTCGCGCCAAGCGTGCGAAGATAGTAAGTTGTCTTAAGCCCATATTGCCACGCAGTCATATAAATATCGTTTAATTTCTTTCCGGAAACACCTTTCATAAATACGTTGTGCGATTGGCTTTGATCGATCCATTTTCCACGTGCTGCAGTGATCTTAAGCAACCAAATAGGATCGAGTTCAAACGCACCGCGATATTTTTCTTTCAAATGCTCAGGAATAGATGGCACGCGAGTAATATCACCATCATAATATTTTAACTGCTCAAGCATTTGGCGATTCCATAAGCCAATTTTTTTCAAATCGTTCACAAGATAGCGATTTACTACTGTAAATTCGCCAGCAATGTTCGATTTTACGTACATATTTTTATAAAGAGGCTCAATGCTTGGATAGCAACCTGCAATATTTGCAATGGTAGCGGTCGGCGCTATCGCCATCACGTTTGAATTACGCATCCCATGTTTCTTTACATTCTCGCGCACTAAACTCCAATCAAGAGCTGCACTGCGCGAAACTTCTATACGCATGCCACGTTCTTGCTCGAGAAGATCTATGCTATCAATTGGGAAAATTCCGCGATCCCACTTTGATCCTTTGTAGGTTTGGTAAGCACCACGTTCATGCGCCAATTCAGACGATGAAAGAATCGCATAATAAGAAATCAATTCTTGAGAATAATCGGCAAACCAAATCGCCTTTTCAGATGCAAACGGAATATCGAGTTTGATAAGCGCATCTTGGAAACCCATCACTCCAAGACCTATCGGACGATGTCGTAAGTTTGAGTTACGCGCTTCGGCAGTTGGGTAGAAATTAAGATCAAGAACGTTATCAAGCATGCGAACTGCAGTGCGTATCGATTTAGCAAGCATCTCAACATCAAGTTGCCCGTTGATAATATGCTCAGAGAGATTTATAGATCCAAGATTGCAAACAGCCGTTTCTTCGGCAGAAGTATTAAGCGTGATTTCAGTGCAGAGATTAGAACTATGCACAACACCAACATGATCCTGAGGCGAACGAATATTGCATGGATCTTTAAATGTGATCCATGGATGGCCAGTTTCAAATAATCTGCTGAGCATTTTGCGCCATAATTTTTGAGCAGAAACGACCTTAAACAATTTTATTTGACCCGCGCGCGCTTTTTCTTCATATTCTTCATAGCGCTTTTCAAACGCTTTACCGTACAGATCATGCAGATCTGGAACCTCGTCTGGTGAGAAAAGCATCCAATCTGCATCGAGCATAACGCGCTTCATGAACAAATCTGGAATCCAATTTGCTGTATTCATATCATGCGTGCGACGTCGCTCATCACCAGTATTTCTCCGCAAATCGATGAAATCTTCCACATCGATATGCCATGTTTCTAAATATGAACATGTGCCGCCACGACGAATACCGCTTCTGGTAATTGCAATAACGACATCGTTCACAATTTTTAAGTAAGGAATAACCCCTTGGCTTGTCGCATGAATACTTTTAATAAATGAGCCAGTCCCACGAATATTCGTCCAATCATTTCCAATCCCGCCAGCCCATTTTGAAAGCTGAGCATTATCACCGATCACTTTAAAAATGTGCCCAAGGTCATCATTTACTGTAGAAAGATAGCAGGAACTCAATTGTGCAATTTTATACCCTGAATGGAAAAGTGTGGGTGTAGAAGAAACATAGCGCAATGATGAAAATGTTTCATAAAACTCGAGCGCTTTTTCTTCTTTATTCGGTTCATTAAGCGCAAGCCCCATTGCTACACGCATCCAGAACGTTTGCGGTAACTCATAACGCTTTTTATCGATCTTATAAAAATAACGTTCATAAAGAGTTGAGAGCCCCAAATAGACAAAAAGATGATCTCGCTCAATATGCAATCCATTTGCCAAGCGCTCTAAATCGAATTCCAGCAATTTTTGATGGAGAACGTCGCCCTTCACTCCTTGATAAATGCTTTTTATAAATGCATTCCTATATTCATGTTCAAGAGTGGCAGGATTAACGCTCTGTCCAAGCACTTCACGATATAATTTTTGCAATAATAAACGTGTCGCAACTTTATCGTAAGCAGGATCTTGTTCGATAAATGCAACGGCAGATAAAATAAGCGCAGACTCAACCTCTTCTGTTTTTACTTTATCATAAACGTTACGCACAACCTCAGCTATGAGCATATCGATCGATACGTTATCCATGCAATCGTATGCAGCACGAACAAAACATGATCGAATTTTTTCAAGATCAAGCTGCTCTAAGCTTCCATTGCGCTTAGTAACACTCAACTCATTATAAGTTGCCCCCATAGCAACCGTCACTGCCCTGTTATTAATGGTTTCCATATAAGTCCTCTCGATCCGATCGGTCGTAATTTTTTTCAACTCACAACTCGTGACTACTCATTCTTTTTCCGCTCCTTCCCCTTTTTTTGGTAAAAAAATATCCATCCGCGCTTTTTTTAAAAGCATTCCTTTTTCACTCAACAAATCATGTACAAAAAAAATACGGCAACTAGAAAAAGTCACCTGTAGCAATATTACAACTTGAGTATGCAGATCAGTAATTTCATAAACTTACTTTAACATGATGACAACCCATACGCAAACGAAATAAACTATTTTTTTTCAGAAAATATATTCTAAAATTTTTTTTAAAAAATTTTGTTTTATTTTTCAGTTTGAGCAATTTTTTAAGTGCAATTACAACAATGCTTGACCAATTTTTTTTAACTTCTTTATGATGAAGATCATCACCCTTGCATTATTATTTTTAATTAAAGGAGTTTTTATGAATATGTACTTCAAGCGCATGGCAGCACTTGTCGGTATCTTGGCATTAACCGGCACTGTTGATGCAGTAAGCGTACGTGGAGCAACAACAGTAAAAAATAAAAAGCATTACGAAGAACTGACCAAAGGAAAACCGCACGTCATTGTATTTTCAGCAGATTGGTGTGGCGCATGCAAAGCAAATTACGAGATTATTGAACAAGTTATAGCTCAATATCCAGATGTAGTTTTTGTTGTCGTCGATGCGGATAACCAAGAAACCGTTTATCTTAAAAAAGAGCATGGACTAAAAGCTCTGCCAAGCTTTGCCTTCGTAGACGCAAATGGCAAAAGCGCTGATATGCTGCATCGTGGCATGATCACAAAAGAAAAGCTTGAGCGACACGTCAGCAAGCTGAGCGGAAAAAAAGCAGCTCAATCGCCAGCACCTGTTGCAGCTAAAACTGAAAAAGTTGCTACAATGCCAATGGCTGCAAGCGAAAAGAAAATGATGAGAAAAGAAGCAATGGCTCACGAACCGTCTGCTGCTGTTGAACGACGCGCGGTAAAAAAAGTAACTACGCGAGCTAATGGTAAAAAAATGACCACTAAAGTTACTGCTAAGCGAACAGTTATTTGCCCAGCTGATACAAAATAATTAAAACAAAAGCGCCTGGCAAAAACCAGGCGCTTTATCAATTAATTCTGATTTCTTGGAATTCGCAAATGAGCAAGGTTTGCAATATGTTGAATATGAACTCGCTTTCCTGAAGCATCCAACATATCCATATACTTTAATTTTTCTAAAACCTCATCGTTAGTAATAATATGAGCCCCATCTTCTTCACATAACCAAACCTGATTAAGCGCTAATTTGCTTACACTATCCATTGTGCTTTCGTCTGAAAGCTGCTTTATAACTTTAAAGGTTTCTTCAGGTGGAAAAAATCGTACAGCCATTGCGAAAGACATAGATGAATATAAAAGACACGCGAATGCAAAATATTTCATAGATTATTCCTTAAAAAGTATCATTCCTAAACTAATTTTTTTGCTCGACTTCAGCTTCCTCTATTACTCTTTGTATAATGGAGCACACATTCGGCCGCATATTTCTATTTTCATCAACACAATTAAGTTTCTTTAATTTCTTCAGAGCTTTTTCTGGAATTGGTAGCTGTTTTTCGCAAAAACCCAATAAGGCCGTGTATGCATCAAAAGATTCTTGGCTTGCAGCTGAATTATTACCGCTTGCGCGCAACTCGTCTAATTCTTTCGACAATAATCTGAAATTAGCTTCGATTTGTGCGTCATCCGCTTGCAAAACGGAAATAGACAACAATATACCCACTACTATTTTCTTCATGCATTCTCCTCTATAATGAACAATAATTGTCTACATTATTTTTTATTGTTTTCTTTCAGAAAATTTTCTTTTACGATGCTTCTGATTGGTTCAGAGATCGCATCCTCATCATGACCAAGTAGCTCATACGTTCTTAAAATCTTTAAGCTATTTTTATCAATAATTTTATACTTTGAGCTTAAAGCCGATTTCTGCAAATCATCAAAGGCTTTTTTAGAGTCCAAATCACTTTTGGAGTTTTGTAGAATACTCTCAATAAACCATAAAAGTTGTTTTGAAACGGTTTTCTGATTATCCATTGCGCATAATGCGCTACTTATAAAAATAAATGCGAGAATTAGTTTGTGTTTCATGAGTCTTTTTTGATCATTTATTTTGTTTTATTTTTTCCTGAATTTCATTCTCTACAATTTCATTCAAATGTACGTCAATTTTCCAAGCTTCCCAATGGCCGGGCTTTATCTCAGGATTATAGTTGATTTTTACGCGCGCTTGCGCAGAAATTTTATCCCCTTCCAAAAGAATCAAATCGTCGAAATACTTCTTTGCATCAGGATTTTTGATCGTTTTTTCTGGATTCGAGTATAAATCGCAATGTTCATGAATAACCATGCTGTAGACCAGATTGCTGCCGCGCGACGCAATAACCTCTTTAAGAATTTTACCAAACCCGATAGTATCCGGTTTTTTTTCAATAGAATATGCCTGCACAAATAGAGACAATAGAATTAAAATTATTTTCTTCATATCTTTATTCTGTGAGAAAATAGATTCTAACAATTTTTATTTTTTCTTTTTTTTTTATTCAAGGACTTTTCGTTTTCATGCTTTTTTACAAGCGCTCTAATATCCTCTTTAACGGTATGGTTTTCGGGATTGAGCAATTGATGCCCATTTAAAATAGAAAGACTATCCTCATCTTTTACTCTATGCAATGGGTTTGAAATGGACTTCGTCAGATCACTATAAGCTTTAGCGCAAGCGGGGCTCTGATACTTTGCTAACATTCTAATGAATTTTATTAAACCCTAGAAAAATTCACTTGAATCATTTTCCATTGCGTGTGCAAAATTACTCAGCAACATTACAAGTAATATTTGATATTTCATGTGTACTCCCTGGTTATAGTAAAAAGAAAAGCCCGACTTTTAGATCAGGCTTTTCTTTTTAAATATTCTATTTTTTTATTTTGAAACTAACAACAAAGATACAATCGACATCAATTTAATCAAAATATTAAGTGATGGGCCAGATGTATCTTTAAAAGGATCTCCTACCGTGTCGCCAATAACGGCAGCTTTATGCGCATCCGATCCTTTTCCGCCAAAATTACCAGCTTCAATATATTTTTTTGCATTATCCCATGCGCCGCCGCCATTTGCCATCATGAGCGCAAGCATAATACCAACTACGGTAGCGCCAACAAGCAATCCACCAACGGCAGCTTTGCCCATGAAATAATTAATAACCAGAGGGAGCATTAAAGTAATAAGTCCTGGGGTAAGCATTTCGCGAAGCGATGCTTTGGTACTGATTGCTATGCAACGTTTGTAATCTGGCTGCGCAGTACCCGCCATCAAACCTGGAATTTCTCTAAATTGACGGCGAACTTCCATCACCATTTCAAGAGCCGCCTTCCCAACAGAGCGCATTGTGAGAGCTGAAACCAAGAATGGCAAGCAGCCGCCGATAAACATCCCTGCAAGAACATAAGGATCTAAAATATTAAGAACTGCCAAATCGGCTTCTTTTGCGTATGCAGAAAATAATGCGAGTGCCGTAAGCAATGCGGAACCAATTGCAAAACCTTTACCCATTGCAGCAGTCGTATTTCCAAGCGCATCAAGTTTATCGGTGATTGCGCGCACTTCTTTTCCAAAGCCAGCCATTTCAGCAATACCACCAGCATTATCTGCAATTGGGCCATACGCATCGACCGTCATTGAAATACCAACGGTCGCAAGCATAGCAAGCGCAGCAAGCGATACACCAAAAAGACCACCGCCAAAGAAGAATGAAAGCAATACCGCAAGAACCAAGACAAGCACCGGCAATACTACGGATTCCATGCCAACCGATAATCCGTAAATTAAATTAGTCGCAGCGCCAGAGCGAGATATATCTGCCAATCTACGAATTGGTGCACCGCCGGTATAATATTCGGTAATTGAACCAATTATAATGCCAGACAAGCAACCAATAACAATAGAACCCAAAAGAAGCATATTCATTTGTGCTACATGCAGATAAACACCAACTAATGCAACGAGTACAGCAGATGCAACAAAATTCGCATTACGAAGCTTTGCAGCAGGATGTAAATCTAAGAATGAGTTAATAACAAGCCCTGCAACTGAACCTATCAGGCCAAATGAAATAATCAAAAGAGGAAAAATCAAATAATGGAAGTTATTATATTCTGGAATGGTTGCAGCCAAAATAATTGCAGAAAGCGTCGCGCCAACGTACGACTCATAAATATCCGCGCCCATACCAGCAGTATCGCCCACGTTATCGCCAACGTTATCAGCAATTACAGCAGGGTTGCGTGGATCATCTTCTGGAATTCCCGCTTCAACTTTACCAACTAAATCAGCACCTACATCGGCAGATTTGGTATAGATACCACCCCCAACACGCGCAAAAAATGCAACCAAGCTGGCACCAAGACCAAAACTGGTAAGAATGCGCAAGAAATGTGGGCTATCTGAAAACATATAGAAAAGAACTCCGAGCCCTAAAAGACCAAAGCTCGCTACTGCAAATCCCATAACGCCGCCTCCAAAAAAAGCGATCATGAACGCTTGAGATTCACCCGATTGCTTTGCAGCCATCGTTGTGCGAACGTTTGCAAGCGTTGCAGCTCTCATGCCTATCAAACCAGCAAGCAATGAAAGCGCTGCGCCAAAAATAAACGCTCCCGATTCAATTGGAGACATCATGTATGCAAGCACCGCCGCGACAACAAGCGCAACAGCGGAAATAATTTTATACTCTTCAGTAAGAAAGGTCATCGCACCATCGCGAATCAACTTCGCAATAGCGTTAGCTTTTTCATTGTCAACCGTGATTGAGGTAATTTTATTAAAAAGATAAAGCATTACCACAATGCCAAACAAGCCGGTTGCTCCAATTATTCCATAATAACCAAGCAGTTCCATAAGATGAATACTCCTACTGAAATAAATTACAAAACGATATTCATTTAGCGTAAACGCAAAGATCTACCTTGTAAAGCTGCTTTTGACTATTGGTTTTAGCCTTAATGAACGTTATTTTTAAATACTCAACAAAAGAAAAGTATATCAAGGGGGCCTATAATCGTCTATGGGCGGAGGAATCGGGGCTTGATTGACAAGGTGAATTTATTTTCGTATATCTGGCACAAGTTTACGCAAAAAGGACCCTTCTATGGGATTTTTACTTGTTTTTTTTCTCGCTTTTTCCTTAAATAGCGCTGTTTTCGCGCAAAACACCAAAATCTATATTGCCCAGATTCCAATATTTTCATCAGATGATAACCCTTGGGCGCCCGGTAGGCCGCGGGAACAACAACGAGCCATCGATATAATGATTGAAACATTTAAAAAGCACGATTGCGATCTTATCCCCACCGATCTTTCGCAGCCATTGCCCGATGCGCATCGCATTATTATTTTTGATGTCCCCTATTTATATGATGAAAATTATTTAAAACTGCACGATCCAAACAAGTGCATCTGCCTTTTATGGGAGCCGCCAACGGTGTTACCTTTTGATTATGATGTGCGCAAACATGATCGCTATTGCCGCGTGTACACTATGATCGATGATTTTGTTGGATACAACCATTATCGAAAGTATTATTACCCGCAAATGTGCCTAGAGATGATTGATCCGGTTGTCCCTTTCCATGAAAAAAAATTATGCGTTCAAATATCGGCAAATAAATATTTTCCATCCCCATTTGAGCTTTATACAGAACGTTTTAATGTTGTGAAATTTTTTGAAACGCAGCCGACAAATGATTTTGATTTTTACGGAATGCATTGGCCATCCAATGTTTTCCGCAACTATAAAGGCATCGTAAAAACGAAGAAAGATGTACTTAAGAATTATAAATTTGCTTTTTGCTACGAGAACTCAAAAAACATTAATGGTTATATTAGCGAAAAAATATTTGATTGTTTTATCGCGGGCTGCGTGCCAATTTTCTGGGGTGCAGAAAATATTACTCATTTCATACCTTCAAATTGCTTTATTGATCGCCGAAGCTTTAGTAGTACCGAAGAAGTTTATAAATTCATTCAAGAGATTCCCCAGCAAGAATATGAGTGTTATTTGGCCAATATTAAAAATTTTTTAGCGAGCAATGCAGGATTTAAATTTTCTCTTGAATTTTTTATCGACACGCTCGGAAAATTTGTTATTCCCAACTATGATCGAAGCCGCATTTTTGATGATCAAATATGCCAAAAATTAATCGCATTAGATTAAGTAATTTGCCGTCGCTTACTATTGAAAATTCCTGCCTGTAACATTAATTAAAAAATGATATACTCAAAGCTCAACTCGTAGTTACCTAAATCAAGAGCTATGAACTATTCGTTTCATTTTTTATCATTCTTTTTTTATGTCCCAGCACTGTTTTGGCTTTTATGTGCCTTTATTTTAGGCATTATTGCCAGTTCTTTTTTAATTCCGTGTATTGTTTCATGCGCAATCGTATTGCCTCTTATACTAATTCAAGCATGGTTCATTTACATAAAAAAAATAGATTATGATTACGCGTGGGTAATTCTCATTGGCATTTTTTTTAGCCTCGGCGCTTATCACTATGAAAAAACAATTGGTGATTACAAAAGAAATACCGCTTTGATTGCAGGAAAATTTATGTGCTTGCGCGGCACAATTACCGATATTAATAGTTTAGATCATCCCCGTTTTAAACAACTTACATCAATTGCAATAACAGAAGCGCGCACTGAAGATAATTCATTAATAAAAGAAATAACGGGAAAAAGTATTTACGTTTATAGTGCGAAAAAATCTCATTTTACCGTAGATGATCAAATAGAATTGCCCGATGTTAGGATAAATCAACCCAAAAAACCATCGATCCAACTGTATCTACAAAAGGAAAATACGATTGGAACCCTGGTACGCGATTTAAATGCCGAGAAACTTTTGCATCGACCAACAAGTTCTATAAAGCGCTGGTTGTATGAAAAAAAGACGCTTCTATTTTCTCGCCTAAGAAGTAGAATGTCGGCAAAAACGTTTACTTTTTTTTCTGCATTCTTTTTGGGAAATCGAAAAATAAATAAAAATGAAAACGATGCATTAAAACAATCGTGCAAATATTGGGGGATTTCTCATTATTTAGCAAGATCTGGGCTCCATCTGGTTATATTTATCATGGTTTGGGAATACATGCTTCGCTTTATTCCGCTGGCGTTCATTGCAAAGCAACTCATTTTATTGCTGCTCACCATTATGTATTTTCTTCTTACATGGAACAGCATCTCATTCTTTAGAGCGTTTTTGACGTTTCTTTGCTATAGATTTTTTCTTTTAACTAGCATGCAATCGCATACGCTTCATGCAATTATTTTCGTAAGCTTAATAGTATTACTATTTAATCCTAGCCAACTTTTTTTTCTGGATTTCCAGCTGAGTTTCGGAATTACCTTTCTCCTTTCATGGATTAATCAGCTCAAGATGCGCGAGAAAAGAAGAGTGCAGCAAAAGCCTTGAGCTCTTCGCTCGATCTCACGTAGACTTGAACTAATTATTAAGGGGGTAGGATGAAAAAGGTATTTAACTCTTCACACATAGTTTTTTTTATTTTATTCGCGGCACATCAATTCACGCATGCAAATACAACGAACGCGATCTCTTTTAACGCCAGAATTCCATTAAATAATTTAGAACAACAAAAAAAACCGATCGCATCGGCGACCAGAGCAATACACGCGTTAAATGCTCCGGCAGGATTGGAATTACCTGCAGCATCGCCAGATCAGCATATTACCGAAAATCAAAAACGCGTCCCTAAAGAATGGACGATTATGACCTATATGGCGGCAGTAAACGATTTAGCGCCATATGCACGTAAAAACCTAAAACAACAATCGGATGTTGGCTCTAATGCACGCGTTAACTTGATTACACAACTTGATACCGTGATAGGAGCGCACAATAAAGTTACCAAGCGCTATTACATTGAACGCGATAAATTAATTGTAAAAAACCAAAACGATCCCGCGACTCAACGAATGGACAGCGGATCGCCAGAAACGCTCATAGATTTTTGCGGATGGGCGATTCAAAACTATCCTGCACATAACTATATGTTAATCCTCTGGAATCATGGAACAGGGATCATAGATATTGGCAGACCGCGAAGCATTAATCCTGTCCAGCTTTTCTATTTCAATCCCGAAACACAACTCATCGAGCTAGATCGAACCATTCCATTCTTAGATTTTGTACAAGCAACGCAAGACAACGATCCGCGCGCAATATGCTTTGATGATATCACCGGCCACTATATCTCAAACCAAGGTCTCGAACGCGCACTGAAAGAAATTACGCAACGATTCATGGGTGGGAAAAAATTTGCAATTGTCGCCTTCGACGCTTGTTTAATGTCGATGCTTGAAGTTGCAAATATTATCAAAGATTATTCACAAATAATGGTAAGCTCTCAAGAAGTTGTTCTCGGCCCTGGATACGATTATCGCCGAATTCTTTCGCCGGTCGTTGAGCAATCGCTCAATCCATTTGCGTATGCCAAACAAATTGTCAGCGCCTATGAACAAACCTATAACACAATCACTAACGATTACACCCAATCGGCGCTCTACCTTGATAAACTGGGCGCGCTCGAACAAAATGTTCATTTCGTAGGCCTGCTGCTAACAGAATGCCTCACACTGCAACACGGAACAGCAGTTCGAGATGTGATAAAATCGGCACGGCACAAACTCCTCTGTACACACTTCGATGAACCAAGCTATCTGGATCAACACCACCTCTATTCAAATCTTCTTGCAAATCTTCATCTATTTAAATTTAGAGACGAACAAAAAGGAAGAGCGGCCGCAATGATTCTGCGAAAGCACCTGCAAGATGGCTTGGCTATTATTAATGGCGTTGTAATTGCCAACGCGACGGGCAAAAATCTTAACCAGGCAAAAGGCATATCGATCTATTTTCCGGAGCGAGGCCTCCACAATTCGTATCATCGGACAAAATTCGCCTCAAAGAATGCGTGGTTTAATTTCCTCACAACGTACCTTGCCGGGCAATAATATAATTTTCTTGGGCTACCGTGATGGCGCGGTAGCCCAACCCTTTTGATGCGCACATAATTAAACCCAAGGCGCACTGCTAGATTAAAATCTTTTTTTATTTCTAATTAGATAAAATGATATCTGCAAAAACCAGGCCCTGCGCCGCCGCAAGAACATCAATAGCAAAAACCACCAAGTAAATCATGCGGGAAAAGGGCACACCCTAAGCGGATTTCGGATTGCTATCAACCCCCCAATCAACGAGCACGTGGGGCGAACAAAGAGCGGCCAAACGCCCCGAAAGCCACGGTTGACTACGAGTTCAAGTGCATTTAAGTGCTTATCAAAATAATACACGCAGAAATTGTGGATAACCTGTGGATAAGTTGTGGATAACCTGTGGATAAGTGCGCCCAAAAAATGAGGTATACCCAAAAAAACCCACATCTACTGGCACATCTCAAGCATAGCCCATCCGAAATACTTAGCCATTCGTGTACTTGCCAACAAACAGAAAGCTGTCCACAATCCATCCACAGGTTATCCACAGGTTATCCACAATCGACTGGTCCCCAGGTGTCCCTTCCAGCAGGGCTATTTGATAAAAAACGAGCAAAGTTATCCACAATTTTAGGGGTTGCCTATTACTATTACGAAAAGAACTTTTATATTAAATAACAATATGATAGTCAGCCAAAAGAAAGTGCCCCACATGCTTTCATTTTCTTAATTTTTTGCTAGACTCGTAAATGCACTGTAAAATTTTGGATCATAAGGAATCATGTGAAACTTTCTCAGGTCATCGAGGAGCTAGTAGAAGAAAAAGGCCTCGACCGAACTCTTTTAGGCTCAATTATTTGCGATGGATTGCTGGCTGCTTACAACAAGCGGTTTCCGCATCTTGTTTTTCAGGTTTCATATAACCGCAAAACGGATGAGATTGAGACCAGGGTTCAGAAAAAAGTAGTAACAACCGTTGAAGATGACGATGCCGAGATCTCCCTAAGAAAAGCAAGGGCAATAAACCCTGAAGCAGAACTAGGAACGGACCTAGTAGTTCCCTTTGATGGAAAAATTGGACGCATTGAAATTTTGCGCGCAAAGCAAGTTATAGCGACAAAAATTCGTGGCGTTGAAGCAGCTGCTGTTTTCAACGAATACAAAGACCGCAAAGACACGATCGTTCATGGCACGATACACAAATGCGAGCGCAATGGCATGTCCCTCAAGTTGGACGACTCCCTAGCCTTTTTACCCAATTCTCTTTCGCTCCCAACCGATAAATGCATTGTTGGCTATTCTATCCGCGCCCTTTTAAAGGACGTTTTAGAAGAACCTCGCAATGACTATCAACTCATCTTGGACCGTGCGTCTGCAGACTTTGTACGTCGCCTTTTTGAGCTAGAGATTCCTGAAATTTTTGAAAAAATCGTTGAGATTAAAAAGATAGTTCGTATTCCCGGGTATAAAACCAAGGTAGCTGTCATTTCTCACGATAAGAATATTGATCCGGTTGGCACCTGCGTTGGTGTTGGCGGTGTCCGCATTAAGCCAATCCTCAAGGAATTGGGCGGTGAAAAAATTGACGTTATCCCTTGGCGCGAGTCTGTTGATGATATGATAGCCGATGCGCTGAAACCTGCGGTAATAAGCCGTGTTGAGGTTGTTGACGGATCAAATGCTCAAGTGTGGCTTGATGAAGATCAAAGATCGCTCGCTATAGGAAAGATGGGCCAAAACATTGCATTGGCGTCGCAACTTGTTGGTCTTAATCTGAATCTCGTTCAGGGTGAAAGAACCCGTGATCATGGTATTGACTTAGGCCATGAGTCTAATGGTACGATCGAATAAGTAATAATTTTTACTCCAATTAAGGACATATGCAATCCATGAGAGTGTACGAGTTTGCAAAGCTGCTCAATGTTTCAAACAAAGAGTTGATAGCTGAACTGGCGACCAAGGGCTTTGAGGTCAAGAGCCACATGGCTGCGCTATCTCCTGAAGCAATTGATTTTCTCAATAAAAAAGTTACTGAAAAGAAAAATTTAGAATCGGCACCAAAACAAGTGCCATCAAAAGACGAAAAGGCAGCATTGCATACTCAATCAAGGGTTGACAAACCTCAAGCAACAAAGATCGAAACGCCACAACAACCAACAAAAGAAGCGCCGGCTTTACGCCCTCAAGCTCCTCGTGTTTTCACTGAGCAAAAAGTGGCAACTAGAGTTACCGAAGAGCCAATGAGCTCGATCGAAGTAGTTGCTGTTCCTATGACCGTGGGCCAGTTGGCTGAAAAAATTAAAAAACCTGCGAGCGAGCTGATAATCATGCTCCTTCGCCAGGGAATAGTGTGCGCAAAAAATCAACTGCTTACTGAAAAAATGATTGAATCCATTGCCAGACAAGTTGGTTTTTCTGTCGTTGCTCCTAAAGTCGAAAAAAGAGATGTGCAACAAAGAGTAAGTCCGGCAACTCAAGGCGAGCATTCACGCAAACCGATTGTTGTGATTATTGGTCACGTAGATCACGGCAAAACAACGTTGCTTGATTTTATTCGTAAAACTCGCGTTGCATCCCGAGAAAAGGGCGGTATTACGCAGCATCTTGGCGCTTATGAAGCTGAAACGCCGCAGGGTGGTTTAATTTTCTTAGATACTCCAGGCCATGAAGCTTTTAAAAATATTCGCGGACGTGGTTTAAATATCGCTGATATTGCAGTACTCGTTGTTGCAGCAGATGATAGCGTCATGCCGCAAACAGTCGAAGCATTAAAGACAGCGCAAGCAGCACAAGTGCCGATTATTGTGGCGGTTAATAAAATAGATAAAGCAGATAAAACGCGTCTTGAAGTTGTAAAACGCGATTTAGCGCGCTACGATCTTGTTCCTGAAGAATGGGGTGGCCAAACGGTTATCGTTCCAATCTCTGGAAAAACGGGGCAGGGCGTTGATCAGCTTCTAGAGCTTATAGTTCTTCAATCACAAATTATGGATCTTCGTTCGCAGGAAGACAGACCTGCACAAGGTTTTGTTTTAGAGTCGAAGCAAGAAAAAGGGCGCGGGCCAGTCGCCACTGTTATTTGTCGCGATGGAACATTGCACCTGGGTGATTATTTCATTGCAGGTACTTTGGTTGGCAAGGTAACCTCATTAGTAAATTCTTACGGTTATCAACTCAAAAAAGTGGGGCCTTCTGTTCCTGTTCAAGTAGGGGGCCTTACTGAGCTGCCTCAAGCAGGTGATGTGTTTAGAGTTATTTCCGAAGCTGAGTATAAAAAAGTGAGAGACGGTCGCTCTACGGGCATTCAGCCTGTTCTTGCCAAAAAAGTTTTCTCTGGAGAGGGCATAAACTTCATTGTTAAAACCGACAGTATGCTCACGCAAGAAGCGCTTATTACTTCTTTGGAAAAAGTATCCGAAAAGATGGATGAAAAATTTCAGATTATCGCTGCAGGTGTTGGCAATATCACAGAAAGCGATATTGAATTTGCAGCCGATACTCGATCGCAAATTATCGCCTTGCATGTAAAAGTCGAGCCAAGCGCCGCTCTTGCTGCGCAAAAAACAAAAGTATCGATTCGCTTGTACGATATTATCTACAAGCTTCTTGAAGATATTGAAGCCCAACTGCAAAAAGCAGCTCCGGTAAAAATGGTAGCTAAGAAAATTGGCGAAGCGGTTGTGCGCAAAGTATTCGACATCAAAAATGTGGGCGTCATTGCCGGTTCGTATGTAAAAGAAGGTAGATTCGTTCGAGATGCTCGCGTTGCAGTATGGCGCGGTAAGAAGAAAGTCGCTGAAGGACCAATTCGCGGGCTAGAACGCGATAGAAAATCGGTAAAAGAAGTTCATGCTGGATTTGAATTTGCCTTCCTAGTCGATGGTTTCAACGAGTGGGAAGTTGATGATCGCGTTGAATGCTATATCGATATACCGGATACTAAATAGCTTTTTTTTGCATGGTGCCGCCTAGGTATTTCTACAGGTTTTTGCTATGATGAACACCTGAAAAAATAATTAAGGCCAAAAGAGAGAGGGCACCATGGAGCTGATAGTAGTTAAGCTGGTTTTCGCGTTTCTCACATCGTTTCTTTTTACTCTCTACCTAGTTCCACTTTTTTCATCAATAGCGTTTAAATTAGGTGTTTTAGACGTACCTGATGGTCGAATCAAGAAACACGAAAAGCCAATTCCATATCTTGGTGGCGTTGCTGTTTATGTTGGCTTTATTCTTTCTTTGGCTCTTACACTTTCGTTTGATAATCGACTTATTTTTCTAATCGTGGGCGCAACGTTATTGCTCTTTATTGGCCTCATCGATGATTTAATAAATCTAAAGCCATACCAAAAATTTGCCGGGCAGTTTATTGCTGCATTTTGCTTAGTTCGCTCCGGCCTTTATTTAAAAGAAAGTTTTTTTCTGAATAACTTTTGGGGCATTCCACTTTCAATGCTCTGGATTTTGTCTATTGTTAACGCCTTTAATCTCATTGATGTTATGGATGGGCTTGCGTGTTCTACGGCGGCAAGCGCGGCGACAGCTTTCTTTATTTTTGCGTGCATGAGCCAGCAATGGCAAGTCGCTTTTTTATTGGCTTCATTTATAGGTCCTGTTGTTGCATTCTTATGGTATAACAAACCACCTGCAACGATTTATTTAGGTGATGCAGGGTCCCTTTTTATTGGCGGAGTTTTGGCAATTGTTCCTTTTTTGCAGACTTGGAGTATTTACAACCCATTTGCCTTTATTGCTCCCGCAATTATTTTAGCAATACCGCTCTTAGAAGTGGGAACATTAATTGTTGTCCGCACCTATAAAGGCATTCCTTTTTACAAACCAAGCCCGGATCATTTCTCAATTTACCTGCGGCAAAATGGATGGACAAAATTTAACATATTATTATACGTTTTTTCTCTTTCTTTAGGACTTTTTTTGAGTTCTCTAGCGATTGTTTTGAATAAGGTCTCATTTTTACAGTTTGTCTTACTATCGATAATATTCTCTTTTATATGGTTCTTTTTTCTTCTGATCAATTTCCGTTTGCCAGTAAAATTTGCCAAATCGTCCTAAGTTGCGCATTTGTTGCAATATTGTTGTTTTTATAAAAAATAAACACGGTAGTCGAAAAAAGCAGCTAAAATAGCCCCCTTTTTTGTTGTTGCAAAATCTGTTATATTTATTTTATTGTTTTTGTTAACAAATGTACGAAAATAGACATTGTTGATCTTTGAAAAGACATAAAAATACTTCCTATGGCAGGTTGGCTTCTAAAGGTAGTATGGTTAGATGCACTGCTGTTTATAGAGGGCATTAGTTCATGGGTATTCGGTTTTTTACTACAATTCCTTCTTAGCTGTAGATAAAAATTCTTTGAGCTAATGCCCCCTTTATTTTTATCCTATCTTAAGAAATGTCTTTTTTCTTGTAGTTACCCACCGATTGATAATTGATCCCCGCCCGCTTGTTCCTGGCGTTCTTGTATACTTTGTTCAGTTGAACCTTGAGTCACCTGTTGCGGTGTTCCGCTTGGAGCTCCGGTATAGCCACCCGATGGATTTGCAACAGATCCAGTAGTAACTGGTTGTGCTGTTGTTGTTTGAGATGAGCCAGATTGTGCCTCTTCTTGTTTTGCAACTTGTTGATAGAACGTGATCGAAGCGTTAATGCTATTAAGAAGTGTTACAGGCAGTGCACCGTTATTTTGCTGATACGAAGAGAGCATTGGTCGATAATGTGCTCCTGTTGGCGTGCTGCTTCCTTTATTGTATTCATAGCCTGAAACTAAACTGCGTATGGTGTTAATCGAAGGATCATAAGGAACACCTAATATGCCATCGCGGCTCTTCATCAAGAAGTAATCATAAAGCGGCGTTCCTTGGCTATTTTTAACCGCTGCACCTTGCTTATCTTTTAATTCTGGCAGTGGTGAAATTCCTTTATAAATAAAGTGACCTTGAACAATATCATCTGCGCTCGTTGCTTGCAGCGATAGAGAACCGAACATAAAGGGAGCTGTTTGATTTGCCGAATATTGCTCACGTAGGTTCGTTATTTGTACCGTTAATGCATCAGGAAGCTGGCCATGAACTTGAGTGAGTGAGTCAAGGACATTCGGGCATGTTGCAATATGTTTTCCATTTTTATCGTACGCGTTCTGAGTTATTAAGCTAACTACAACAGGATCGGGCGCGCCTGGCTGAAGGGCATCTGATGGTGATTGGCCAATGTTGGTAACAGTCGTTCCACCTTCTTGATTAAAGTTTGCTTGCCCCAATACCACATAATCTACAAGCGATTTTTTCTGCTGATCTAAAAGCTTTGTTGCATTCGTATTATAAATGTAGAGACCTCTTAGAATTAATTCTCGTTGTGCAGCTTGTAAGTTTAAAGAGCCCAGAGAAGGAGAAAGTAATGAGGCCAATTGAATGCGTGCTTTGCTTTCGCGTTCTTTTTCTGGTTGAAGCCCAAGGTCGCCGGAAGGGCGAAGTGCGGCAACAGTTTGGGGAGTTATCGTTGGCAAGATGATTTGATATTCAATCGAAGCTCCTGAAGAAATTACACCCAAAGTTTTTTGCGGTGTTGGTGAAATATCAAATGATTGTGATTCATTTGGTGCTTCGCCGTCTTTCCATACTTGAACTTCTATTGTTTTGCCGGAAAGTGTTGCGCGCATATGATACCATTGGCCAATACTAAAATCAGGACCTTGAACTTTACCAACCCAGCCTTTTCCTTCATGTTCATAGAGATTGAGCGATACTGGATCTTCTTTATTTTCTTTTTTAAATACAATCATTTTTGCAAGATGCCCGCTATCAAGAGGGCCAGCGCCAGATTTTTTTATTGCGTCAAAATCAATAGGTTCCCCACCAAAATAAAGGCCGATATAGAACATGTTAAGTGTGTAGATAGCTCGCCATCTAATCTCAACGGTTTGAGTTTCTTCGCTGAGAGGGATCGTTTCTTTTTGATTGAACCAGAATTTAAGTGGCGTTGAAGATGTCGCTGTTTTTTGATCATCGTCGGAAATAGCGAGTGCTGGAGAAACCGCTATTTCTTGGCTAAATGCTTTGCGAGCAGCGCTATAAAGCGGGAATCCTTGCGACGGATTGAGATTGAAAGCACCGGTTTTAAAACCATAAATGGTGCCAACGTCAGCAGTTAACAATCCATTATTATTAGGATCAGGTGTGATTTGCGGTATTAACGACCCACCAAGGTAATAGGCCATTTGTTGTTCCATATTTTCAAAATAATCTTGCATAAAGTTTTGATAAAAACCAAGTTCGCGTTCTTGGTTAGTAATTTGTGCATTGTATTTTTTATCGAGCTCATCGGCCCATGAGTTTTTAGCGTTTTGGGCTATTATTTCATTGTTGCTTACGTATGTTTGAAAATTACTTACAAAATCACGCTCTTCTTTTTTCTTGGCAATGGTTCTCTCGTCAGATTGATAACCGCCGACAACTTGAAATGCCTGTGGCCCGACGGTCATTGCAAGCACTGGCAATGCAAGTCCGTCGGTTGCTACGACCGCGGCAACTAAGAGTCCTGTCGTTACCGTAGCTTCAATGAGTCGGCGATGATTTTCAAGAGCATCGCCAGTCTTTTCAAATGGGTTTACAGCGTTATCAACGCCGAACGCTGAAAGTGCGCTGGCAAGTCCATTAAAGACCGCCTTAAATGCATCAATCGTTAAATCGGTAATAATACTGACTAAATAACCTGCGAATTTAACCATCGCTTTTACTTGATCGACAATTGATTGAATCATGAATGTTGCAACCGCGATAATTGATGAGACAACGTCATAAGCGATATTTTTAATACCATTAAGTGCATCTTGCCCGAGTGCGCTCCAATCACCAGTTTTTGCTCCGATTACGGTATCTGCAACAAGTGTTGTTGCATAATTCGCGGCATCGACCGTGAGCCGCACTAAGCCAGTTGCTTCTGCAACAAACTCATGCCCCGCATCAGCATAATAATCGATAAGTAAATCAGCTTGCGCGTCTAATAATCCTTCAACATCCTGGCCCAAATGTTTATCAAATGCGCCAAATACAGATCCTACAACACCTGCAGCGCCATAAGCTGCGGCGGTCGCTACTTTGGCGGTATCACTAATTATATTTTGAGCATCGGCTGCGCTATTGGTGATTTCTTGCGCAACTTCTTGTTGCAATTGGCGTGACTTTGTCATGAACTCTTGCGCCGCTTGGGGATCTGTGCCACCAATAAAGGTACTTGCAATGTTCAGTCCAACAACTTCCGCTTCATCCACAGCCGCTTTACCAAAATCTTGCACGCCTTGCCACACGTCAAGGCCAGTTTGTTTTACATCCGACCACAACCCGCTTAACCACGATCCAAAATCTTGTACTGCTACTAATTCATCGGGTGATTCGGTTGAGGTCATTACTAATTTGAGGCCAGCATTCTTTTGCATTGTTTCGAGCTTTTCAGGATTTTTATAGCTCTGCATAATATGATCAAGGTCGTCTAAATAAATAGCATCGTCGACAGAGTAAGAAAGAAGCGAAGGTTCGGGAAGGTTTTTTGAGTTAGTGAGCTGAGCGATCGTTTGATCGAGGTGATCGCTATCAAAGAGATAATAGGTTTGCGCTTGTAAATTTTTTAACATTGCTAAACATTGTAATTTTTCTTGAACGAGAGGCTGCGTAATATATTTTGGATCAAAAGGAAGTTTTTTATCTAAAGCGAGTTGCGTAAGTTCTCCAAGCGTTTTCCTATCAGAAAGAGAGATGAGTTGATAAAAATTTGTTTTTTGAAACAATAAACTATTTTCATAAATTTTAATTAAATTATAAGTTCCTGTTCTAGGATCGATATAATGACTCCACTCTTTTGATTGAGCGATATAGCGATTGCGCATATTTCCCGTTAATATGAGCCGAAGACGATTGAATTCTGAAGAGTTGCGCAGTTGAATAAAATCGGGATGATAATAAGCGACTTCAATATTTGGAATAAATCTAAAAATAGAAAGCTCTGTCTGATAAACAGATTCCAAGGTAGACGTATCGGTTAAGAATGAACGTGTCACCGCATACTTGCAATAATCTTGCCAAAATGAGCTATTGCGGATCATCGTGAGCGTTACAGGAATCGCTTTCCAAAAAGGGGTGTTTACAACATTTTGCCATGATGAAACGACGATCGTGTCTTTTATATCGTCAAAATTAGGCGTTATATTTAATGAATCTATTGTGCTAACTAATTTAGTAAAATCCCCACCATTTTTTTTCACCACTGCATCGATAAAGCCTTGCCATCCTTTTTTTTCAAGAAGGGTGATGGTATCTAGATTTTGTCGATCTCCATATGCTGCAATAAGAGCCGCATACTCAAGTTTTGTAATATATTCGATGAAAAAGTAAAAATTTTTAATATAGATAAGTAAGCTTGCATCAACTTTTAAACCATTAGGTCCGTAAAAAGCGTCTACCAAACGTTCATTTATCGAAGTGGTCGGATACGGGTTTGGTTTTGGCGGGTTAGAATTTGGAAAAACAGGATTGAAAAGAGCTTGGGCAATTGCTTTTGTATCGTCAAAACGCGTTTGTAAGTTAGTGAGAGCTTGTTGTGGGGTTATTTTTGCTGCGGCAGTTGATTGAGGCGTGGGTAAATGTTGCGCACTCAAAAATGATACCATGTTGAGCGATAATAATGTGTATAACAACTTTTTTTTCATTACCATCCCATCTTTTTTATTTGCGTAGAGTGCCAATCTGTCCTGCCAGTTGGGTGAGTTGTTTTTGTGTGTATTGAAGATCAGTTGGTTTAGTTATTTTAAATTCTGCTTGGCATCCGCTGGATATCAATCCAATTCCGCTAAACATAAAAAGATAATTATCAAGATTTGAGATCGATTTACTAAAAAGCGGCGTTTGATTGCCCGAGTGAGTCTTCTTTGAAAGTGTGCACGAAACGGTTGTAGGCGAAGTCGTGATACTTAAAATAAATGTTGTTGGATTGCGGCGCAATGAATCGATTTCTGTGTTATCAAGTTTATAAAGATGCGACCCTGGATTTTTATAAATTTGCTCGAGCGGTGCAATAATTCTTTCTTTTTCGTTCGTTGTTTTTTTCTTAATTTGCTGTTGTGCAAAACAAAGTTGTATCGCTTGTGATTTTGGATCGGAGGCTGTTGCTTGAGTTCCGTAGAGCCCAGCAAGGCGATATTGCCAAATGCGCTCAGGGTCGCCTGAAATCCAGTGACCTCGATTAAAAATAACACCCACAAAAAATGGATAGGTTATATTAATAAGGTTAATTTCAACTTCAATATCGTAGGTGAGTGCGCCTGTTGCATATTCGGTAAATATAGAATTTGCAGCAGGATCATCCGTAAAAAGAGACGCGGTTCCTGGCGTTTTCATCCAATAAGCGGTGCGCGCGAAAGGAGCTAGCCCATTTTGCCAAAAACTATTTGTAGTCGGATCAAATTGCCAATCGCCTTGCGACACTTGAAAAATGTTGTACCACTGGAGGCTTCCATCGGGAGTATTCATAACGCTATTTTCAAAATATTCATCCCAGACAATCGGGCGAGAAAGTGCTTGGTTGATTGGTGTATCAAGATTTATAGAACGATTTAGATAAAGAATTTCCTCTTTTAGTTGCTGACTATTTTTTGCATATTGCGCGTTAATATCTTTTGATGATTTAGCAAACGCGCTCGTAATCGATTGCATGGTCTTTTTTTGGTCATCGACTAATTTTTGCTGAAATGATTGCCAATCGGTTGCAATTTGGTTTTGTTGCTTTTGATAGCCTTCATATTCCTGTTGCGCTTCGGTATCTTCCCATTCCATAGCAAGAGACCCACCAGCTAGAATAATTGCTTGAAGCGCAATATTAACAACGAGCTCAACAAACTGCACCTTAGGTTGACTCAATTTTTTTGAACGTTTTTTAACCCGATCTTGCAGCTCTGGTGTATTCCAAAAATCAATAACAGCCGGCAGTGCTGTTTTCTTACGCATAAATAAAAACATTAGAAGCTGATCATAATTATAAAGTATTTGTTCCCGCTCAATTTCGATATAATTCATAATGAGATCCGCAAGTGATTGTGCAGGAGTTTCTGAAACATTGCTTACTTGTTTAGAAATCGAGCTGAGTAAATTTGAAGCAAATGTTTTTGCGTTTTGATACATCGATCCTTGCGGCGCATTAAATTTTGTAAAATTTTGAAAATGTTTAATTTGCTGATCTATAGTAAATTGTTTAAAGAAAAGTTCTTGCGGAACGATATCATCTTTTTGTTGTAGTGCAGCAATGTTTTTTTCAAGTTCTTGAGATTCTTTTTCTAATCGAAGTTTTACCAACTCCGCCGCTTTGCCAATTGTAGAGATATCCGATTTTTTTATAGAACTAAAAAGCTTATGAATATCGTTTATTTTTTCCTGAGCAATATGAGCGCCAGATTTTCCGTATAATTTTTCTACAGGTATTTCTTGCTGCTGAGCATTTAGCGTTGCGCAACATAAAATAAAGAGCATAAACATACAATTCATAGAATGCTCCCTTATGGCGCTGGAGGCGGTTGTTGTGATGGATCGATTGGCGGAGGAGGGCCCTGCTGAGCCTGCTGTTGCTGTGCAACCAGTTTTTTAAGAGCATCAAGATAGCTTGTGCATTCCTCGCAAACTTGTGCATAACGTGCGGTATTTATTACTCCCTGCTTTATTCCTGCGTTCATAATAATGCAGCGAATGCATGGATCTAATATGATTTCATTCTCAAAGAGTGGATCAAATAATGCTGTAAAATCACCAAGGCAAGCGCGAAGCATTAAGGTAACTCCTCGCTGTGTGTTCATCCATTCTGGTTGCACAAGAACCTCTTGCGTATACATATCTTGCAAGGTGGGAATGTTTACGTATAACCGAACTGCATTTTTTTCACTGGTGGTTACATTGCCTGAAGCATCAAGAAAATAAGCGGGTGGTACAAGCCGCGTTGTTTGGCGATTTTTGTCTTTGATTGGCGTTGGATCGATCGCATCTTGCACTAATTTTCTTGGCCAACCAACTTTTTGGATCTCTGGCCCAAATGTTTTTGCTGTTTGATGAATCACATTAATGCTACGTATTGTTTCATCATTATAAAAAAACATGGGCGGATTTATATGTTTTAATTCACGTAATGTTTGAGTTCGTTGTTTTACGGCCGCGGCATCCCAAGTTCCCGGTTGCGGTACTTTAGGCGTACTTGCCTCCATGATTTTTTGAATAGTGCGCGCATGGCCAACAAATTCAGAACCGTATGTAGCGCTTTCTTTATCAAGTGAACTGGTATAATTTTTAAAGAAAGCCAAATATTTTCCAAAAATATCGAGATATGAACTGCGCATATCGCGAATTCCTTGTTGGACAACCGGATCGTTGATAACATTCAATTCTTGTTTTTCAATCAAGAGATTAAGATCGGCTCCGTAATCATGATTTAAAAGTACCGTATTTCCTGCGTAAGTAGCCAAATGTTGCGGAAGCGCTGGCATTCGTGCCCTTATTGCTTGATTTGATTGTGTTTCAATAATATTAAGGAAATGATTAATGATATGTGTTTTCCTATTGAGCGCTTGCACCGGCTCGTTTTTTAAATATTCTTGCAAATCGCGTGTGACGGTCATATTAAAGGTGGTATAAATTTTCATAAGATAAGAATAAAGTTCGTGCAAGACGACTAAATGAATGCGCCCAAAATAAGCAAGAAAGTAATTGTTCTTATCGATACTTGAAAGAAAGGCATCAAGCTGAGATGCAAATGCCCCGTTGGTGGGGAAAAGCTCACCGCCACGCGGATGATTTATTGCAATAACTATTCCTGCAGCTGTTTTTTGGCCGCGATTATGAGCGAACTTAAACATTTTTGAGCCGGCCATTGTGCCAAGAGGTGTATGATATTTATTATTCGAGTTTATTGGAATTCTTTGCCCAGAACTATTTACCCAGGTATCGAAAAGTTGGCAAGAACTAATAGATGAAGAAATAGTACGACATGGCACATTTTGGCCATACAAAACGAGCGTAATTAAGCAAAAAAAAGTGCTTAGAAAAATACGCAAATGAGGCATCGCTACTTCCTTTTATATTTAATTGATAGAATCTTAAAGAAACAAGAAAGGCAATAGCAATGCTTTTCATGATTTTCCAAGAATGCGCTTTTCTCGGTTACAAAAAAGAATTATATTGAGTATCGTGCTATGCAAAAGAATGTGTTTCATAAATACGGAAAAATACAAGGTAATCCCATGCGCATGAAAATTATTGTTTTAATTGGTGTTTTTCTTGCTACAGGTTTAATGTCGTGGCGCGGCTATCATTACTTTTTTGATGCGTCTTCGCCAGAGTGCCTTCTGACTGGAATCGAGAATAATAATTTTTACGCAGGGGATGTTTACTGTATTCTTGCGGGTAATGACGGATTTAAAGTTTCAGATATTTCTGTTTGGCTCGACGGAACGCCATTATTAACAAAATACAAAATAAACAGTCGTCGCTTTGAGCATCCATTTACCGTACCAACCAAAACATTACCCAATGGCAAACATATATTAAAAGTAGAAGTAACGAACGGCACTTATTCTAGAAAAAAAATTGTAGAAGAGCGTTCATTCTTTGTAGATAATGATCCGTTGCAAGCGGCATTTGTACGTCCAGAATCGGATTTAAAAGTATTTCAAGGCCGCACGCTTCATCTGCAATTTCAAGTTAATAAAGATATAGATCACGCTGTAGCTACGGCATTTTCAAATAATTTCGAGTGTTTTCCTGAATCAAAAAATTCACGCATTTACGAGTGCTTTATTCCCATTTCGTGCGAAGAGGTGCCAAGTGAATATGTAGCTTCTGTCGACATTGTCGACAAAACAGGACGCACATGCAGACTCGATGGCAAATTTCAAGTCATTATGTTTCCATTTAAGAAGCAATTATTGCATGTAAGCGCAGAAAAAATGAAGCTGGAACACGAATTGGGCGTGAGCAATGATTTGTTGGAGGGCGAGCTTGAAAAATTAGCAAAGCTATCTCCAAAAGAAAAATTGTGGGCAGGCACTTTCTATCCACCAATCGAAATTCAGGCAGTATCAACCGATTTTGGAACCATACGTACCACGCAAGAAAAAGGACGCTATGTTCATAAAGCCGTTGATGTGCTAAACACACCAAAGAGTGTTGTATGGGCGCCGCAAGACGGTATTGTTGTTGTGAAAAATCGTTATGCGCATAGTGGCAACACTGTTGTTATTGATCATGGTTGCGGCATTCTATCACTTTTCTTTCATTTAGATGATTTTGCCGATATTACGCCTGGAAAAAAAATAAAACGTGGCAGCCCGCTCGGTACACTTGGCAAAACCGGTTATGCAAGTGGATACCATTTACATTGGGAAATGAGAATTAATAACATACAGATAGATCCATTGCAGTGGATAAAGCCAAACTTCTTAGTAAGCTAAGGACTATTTGAATGTATCTTGTTATTGGTGTAGATCGAATAGCAGCGCGCGTCGCTCACTATTCATCGGTTGTTAGGTATGTGCTGACTATTTTCTTAATAAGTATTTTAGTTACCGTTTGGTATTTTGGTATCTATTTGGGATTAGCAAATACGCATGAATCGGTCATTAAGCATACGACAATTCTTGAAAAAACAATTTCACAGGGATATGAGGATAAAAAAAATAGTGAACGCTTAAGGCAGCAATCGAATAATTTAAGATCTGAGTTGCGAGATCTATTTAATAGTAATTCTGTGCAAGCGCCAACTAAACTTCTCGCCATTCTTGCCATCGCTGAAAAATGTGGGCTAGTGGTGCAATCATGTTCATATCAATACGAAAAAGAAAAAGAATGGTGCACTAAGCAGGGACTTTCCTATACTTTTCAAGGAAAGTTTGCGCAGATAATGCAACTTTTGAAGCAACTTGATGCGCAACAATTTCTGATGTGCAAAGAGATTTCGATCACTCGGCAAGAAAATATGCTTCAAGTGCACTGCGTTTTCGAGACCATCAAGCTTAAGGAATCTCTGTATGCATAAAATGCATAAAAGACTTTTCGAGTATTTTTTATTTATGGGCATTCCTTGCGCACTTAATGGCAATGATGCAGCGCGTAATCCATTTGAATTTGCGCCTCCAGTAATGCCGCATGAGCAAATTCAAAAAAAAGAAGTGGTGACCACGGAGCCTGTAGAAACCAAAAATAATTCTGAATCAGAAAAGTTGAGCAATAGTTCGTGGGAAATTATAAAGCAATCTGAGCAGGCAGCTCTTGTGCGTAAGGGCGACGGCTCGTTATGCAAAATTGAAATGCAGCGATAGTTTTTTAAGTAAAAAAAAACCCTCCAACTTTGAAATAAGCTGAAGGGCTAGGGGGGTGAACAATACATAAGAAGTATTGTTCGTTTAGGGACATTATTGATAGTTTTTTCAATTCTTCGATGATCGTAGCAGCCTGGGTATAGGTTGTCAAGCAAATTTTATATTAGTAGAAAATAAAGACATATATCTTTCAATATGTCTTCTGGGTCGATTAAGAAAAAGTTTTTTGTTTCTGCCAGAGTGGCAGCCGTAGATTTTTTTTGGGCAAGCGCAGAGTTATTTTTTTTCTTGAATTTTTTGCTTCATAGCATCTACATAACCATTTAATTTCCATGGTCTATACATAATGCTGTATTTCTTTTCTAGCGCAACTTTGCTCATTTCCTGGGGTAATTCCTTGAAAGTAATTTGTTTATAAAGCTTATCGATAAGTTCATCAGGATTTTGATTCGCTTTTTCCAAATCAAATTCTTTACAAATATCGACGATTTTCTTGGTTTCTGGGTGTGATAAAAGCGTAGCTTCATAATCTAGAATTGCATTTCGAAAATCTCGGTAGCCAGTTTTTTCATTTTCATCAAGAAAACTTTTCAACTTTAGACTCATTGTTTGGTCTAGCTCTTCAATTGTTAATTGTTTCATCTGTTCAACCGCTTGCTGATCGAATTCAATCGATTTTTTCGATTCTCCAAGATGTGGTTCGGATGGAACGGTTTCAATAGCTTCGTGTCTTCTTAACTGTAAATTAAAAAGATAGGCGGTCCCTATGCTAGCTCCTAAATATAATGAGGGCTTTACTGAGTTAAATTTTTTAGATTGTGCGATCGCATCGTTTTTTAAATATGAATGTGAGCGTCGCAAAAGAGTTGTTGATACTGGTTTTTTTGTAATAAAACCAATCCTTGCAAAGTGGCTCATGAATTTGTTTCCAAAACTCATCGCATTTGCATAATCGAAAGAGAATAGGATCAAAATAGATAAAATTTTTAAAGTTTTTCGTTTCATTAAATTTCTCATCATTGAATATTAATTCAGTTATAAAATAGTATAGCAAAAGGGCTTTATTTGTAAACTGGGTCGAGGTCTAAAAATATAGCCTAGTTTTTGCCATTCGTGAAGGCTTGAACCTGAAAAAACCGTTATTTCTTGTTTTATTTGCGGCCAATGGAGTATGATTTTTTTGAAAAAAAGGCCAGGAAAGGATATAGATGAAAAAACATTTCTCTATCAAAAGCGCCCTTTGGTTTGGGTTTTCGACCGTAATTGAGCATTTTGCTTTTTTTATAGCGGTTATGTTGATCTATTTGGGCGTAATGGTCGGAGCAGTTTTGATTGGGCTGCCAATTACCGCGTTTCCGTTTGCGACGCAAATTATGCAAATTGTTCGGATCCTCAATGCGGCGGGAGTTTCTAATTCTGAACTCATAAAGAATGTTATTATGCAAACTGGACCCGCGTTTTCGATTGCGGTCTGCATATTATCATTATTGTTATACACGTTGCATCGATTGATGGCGCTCGGATTGGTAAAAATAGCTTTAAATTTTTATGATCACGACCGCAGCACGCTTAAAACGCTTTTTTCTTGCTGGCGACTTTTATTACGCGATGTTATCGCCACCTTTCTTTACTGGTTGATGTGTGCCGTTGGGTTTGCTTTATTAATTGTACCCGGCATTTATTTAGTGATCACCTTTGGCTTCTATCAATATGCAATCGTAGACGAAGATGCTGGCGTTTTTGAATCGTTCAGAAGAAGTGCGCAGATAACAAAAGGGCACAAAATGGATTTAGTTGGCTTGGTGTTCTTACTTTCGATCATACGATGGGCAGCTCTTTCATTTTTTGGCGTGACGTTACTTATAGTTATTCCTGCGGCAGCTTTAATTTATGCGCATGCGTATCGAAAATTAATTTCGGACGCAAAATAGTTTAAACTTTGCGTTTAAATTTTTTTTCAATCTCGTACGTGCTCAAAAGCCAACGCGTTGGCCTTCCATGCGGGCATGCGATTTGGTTTTCGCATTTTTCAAGCTGTGCAATAAGTTCATGTTGCTGTTCAAGAGATAATTGATCGCCAGCTTTTACTGCAGCTTTGCAAGCCATTTGCGCGTGCATTTTTTCATGCACTTTTTTGAAAAACTCTTCTTTTGGCAATTCTTGGTGCTCTGCAATGAGCGCAAGCGATTCTTTAATAAGATCTTTACGCGATGCGTTTTTTAGATGCGCAGGTATCGCTTGAACGGCGATATGTGTTTTGCTTAATTGATCCAGAATAATTCCGTGCTTAGCAAAAAAATCTTTATATTCCAGCGTGGTTTCAATTTCATCTGATGAAAGTTCAAGCACATCAGGAAAGAGTAATTGAATAGTTGGTAGCTCTCCAAAACGAGATCTAAATTGCTCGTAAAGAATTCGCTCATGCGCCGCATGTTGATCAATGAGCAACAGCCCATTCTCTTGTTCGAGTAGCAGATAGGTTTGTGCGAAGATGCCAATTAAGCGCAATGGCGTTTCTTCATTTATTGGAATTTGAATATCGGGAGATGCATCGATTGTTTCAGTTACATCAGGTGTTTGCAAAATCGGTTGCGCAATTTCTTTTGGTTGAACAAATGCTGGAGTGATAAATGGCGGGGGTGAAAAATAATCACTGTTAACGGCAGGCCGAACAAGCGTTGGAGGTAATGAGAAAACTGGTTGTGCCAGCGTATCACTGGAACTCCGTTGCGAGCGAAATTGTGTAGATTGAAAAATAGGTTCTTTTTTTTCAGGAGGGAATTTGAGCGAAAGTGATTTTTTTATTGTTTCCTGAATAGCGTTTTCCAAAATTCGTGGATGCAGGAAAGCAACCTCTTCTTTTCGAGGATGAACATTGATATCGACCTCTTGCTTATCTATCGTAATTTTTAGAAGCGCAACCGGAAATTTATCGGGAGGCAGAATGTTGAGATATCCCCTTACGCATGCTTTGGAAAGGCCGCTGTTTTTTACCCATCGTTGGTTAACAAAGAAAAAAAGTAGACCTCGATCATATCGATAAAGCTGATGATCGGATATTACGCCTTGGATAGTAAGTGAACCGTTTTGATACTGCTCAAGCTCAAGGAGTGAGTTTGAAATATGCGGATCAAGAATTTGTTGCGCCCGCTGCATGAGCGTTTCGGTTGGGGGGCAGTTATAGCTGAGGGTATCTTGAGAATATAATTTAAAATGAATATGCGGATAATCAAAACAAAATGCTTGAAAGAGTTGAACGATTTGGCGCCATTCTGTTTGATCGCTTTTTAAAAATTTTTTTCTTGCCGGCACATTGTAAAAAAGATCATGTATTGCAATATCTGTGCCGTTTTGAGCTGCCACGGAAGAAATTGTGTTCAGGTCGCTTTCTCGCTCAATTAAAATTCCGCTCGATTGAGTTGCTTCCTTTGTAATGAGCGAAACTTTGCTCACAGCGGAGATGCTGCTGAGTGCTTCGCCACGAAATCCAAAACTTGCTATTGAAGAAAGTTCATCGACCGACTTAATTTTACTCGTTGCGTGATGGGAAAAGCAAAGCTCCGCATCTTCTTGATTCATGCCGCATCCATTATCCACGATCCGAATTAATGTTTTTCCTGAATCTTTGACAAAGATAGAGAGAGTTGTGGCGCCTGCGTCAATCGAATTTTCTACAAGCTCTTTAATAACACTTGCCGGTCGCTCAACAACTTCGCCAGCTGCGATTTTATGAGCCTCGTGAGGCGGTAATTGTCTGATTTTTCCCATGATGTTTTTTGTCCCTAAAACAATTGAGCAGGAATGCTCAATTTGTTAAGAGATTAACATATTTATACGAGGGCTGCTATCACTCGAAAATCGATCAAACTATTCTCATCTTTTGTATCGCGCCCATGATGCAGCGAATCGAGCTTAACTGTTTTATAGTGAGCGGATTGCTTGAGTGATTCCAAAAACTGTTCTACTGATTGTAAGCTGCGCGTTTGGCCGCTTACGGTCAATAGGCTTTTACCCTGATACGAAATTTGAGTGAGTGCCGTATCTTTTGGAATGATCGACGAAATATAGTTCAAGAGTTCCAGCGGAACTTTTGTTGCAGATTGATAACGCTCTATTTTCTGGAGTGAATGTTGCAAATTATTTTTTTCCGTTTGTAGCGTTTCTAGGTTTTCACAAAAAGCATTAGTGCGCTGTGCAGTAATAAGCTCGTTTCTTTTTGTTTTTGCGTACATGAGGTGCATTAATTGGCATGCGTTAATACTCAAAACAACTATGAGCGCAGCGGAGAGGAGAATCCAGGAAATACGGTACCAAAGTTTGAGCGATTCTTGCTGCTTTGGCGGCAAAAGATAAAAAAGATTAACTGTTTTTTTCATAATATTCTTTTCCCAATAAATAAAGACCAACTGCGCGAACGACGGCATTATCACAATGAATAAAACTGCGCGATTGCGCCAGCTCTTTTGCTCGATCGTGCGTTGTTATCAACGAACAGTTCAGATTATTTTCTATAATTAAAAGAAAGAAGTGGAAATTATGCTGCGCTGTTAGATTTTTTTGCTGCAAACTATCATGGTAAATAAGTCGATCGTTTACCGATAAAACAATAAATGGATAATGAAAAGAATGAATAAACCGAGCAATATGTTCGCCAATGAGTGCGCGATTATAGATTAATCCATTTACGATCTGAGAACCGGGCAGCAATACCATTTCGGTCCGCACGTTATAATCGGCATCTTCTTCTTTAGTACAACTAAATTCCAGATGATCATCAAACACGCAAACGCCAATAAATGAAGGAGTTTTTTTTCGCCAGATCATAGTGGCATCCTAGCGCAGACAGCACGATCTTTTCCTTCAAGATCTTTCCAAATTTCCACATGTTCAAAAAGCGCCTTGCGCATAAGTTCTTTAACCGAATTTCCTTGTCGGTAGCCAATTTCAATAATGAGTTGCGGAATCATCAACTCTTTCATCTGATTGTTTTGCTTTAAATAGAGCGGCGCCTTTTTTATAATTTCCTCAATATGAGCAAGGCCACCGTGTTCTGAAACAAGGGCATTACGATCTTCCCAATTTGCAACCATTGGGTCCAGATGTTTCCATTCTTGTGCAGCAATATAGGGAGGATTGCTAACGATTAAATCAAATTGCTTGCGTGGTTCAATATCGTTATAAAGATCCGATTTAATGATCGTAACATTTTGTAAACGATTTGCTTTTGCATTTGCATGCGCGCAAGAAAGGGCAGAATCGGCAAGATCTGTTGCGATTAATTGAGATGCTGGTAATTCTTTTGCAAGCAAAAGCGCAATACAACCACTTCCGGTGCATAAATCCAAAATTGTTAAATGTTGATCCTTTAATTTTTTGAGAAGATTGATAATGTGCAAAGCCCATTCTTCAGTTTCTGGGCGCGGAATAAGCGTTGGAGGCTCAACAATTATGGAAAGCGAACCAAAAGGTACGGTTCCTAAAATATACTGCAACGGTTTTTGTTCAATAGTGTGCAGCCGGATCCATTCATTAAGTTTATTTTCTTGATCGTCGCTCAGCTCTAGTATTTCTTTGGTTAAAATATGCGCAACATCAAATCCGGTAAGCGCTTGCAAAAGCCACCAAGCAACTTGCTGTTGCTCAATAGTTGTTTTATAAATAGAAGCTAATTGTTGCTCGAGCTTAGCTATTAATGTTTGTGTTTGATGATTCAACGATAATCACCTTTCACTTTTTTTTCTGTGTATGATTATACTTATTTCCTAGAATAACCCTTTATCGATAAGTTAGAAAACTATGAAAAGAATGCTCAATATTTTGTCGTTTCTTTTAGGCATCTGGGTGATCGAATGTTATGCAATGGATAAAAAAGATTACGCAAAAGGAAAAATTAATTTAAGTAAATATGAAGAACGCGAAGATGATAACGATTGGGAAGTTGGCATCGAAACGGAAAAACTTGCTGTTGTGGCAGTGCAGAGAAAAACGGTGGATAAAAAACCCTCTTTGTATGAAAAAGTAAAGCAAAAATTTAAAGCTCTTACTGAAAAAAAAGACAAAACACGCGATGTTGTTATAAAATTAGATTCTAATTTTATGAGCGCAGATCAAGACGGCAAAGCTACTTTTGATGATATTTTGAATTTTGAACTAACATGTGTAAAAACAAAAAAAATCGAATTTTCTCAGGGGCTTGGTTGCTATCTAGTTACTTTAAAAAAACCAATGTCTACTGAGGAGCTTTCTCAAAGGCTAAAAAAATGGAATGAGGTAGAAGGAGTCGCTCCAGCAAAAGATGTTAATTGGGGCACTATTCAGCAAGAGAGAGAAAAAGTATACCATGCTAATGCGCTGCGATTAAGTAAAGAGTGATGAGACGTACTCATTTTTATCAAATAGCTTAATATCATCAATTTTTTCTCCAAATGAAATATAGGCAACAGGAATGCCAAGATCGTAGTTGATCGCAAACACGATCCCCCCTTTTCCGGTTCCATCAAGTTTCGTGAGCACAATGCCATCTATAGGCGTTGCGTCATGAAAAATCTTCGCCTGTTCAAACGAGTTTTGACCGAGCATGCTATCGATGGTAACGAGCGTTATAATCTTATAATCGGGCAGTTGCCGTGTGATTATACGTTTTATTTTTGTTAGTTCGTTCATTAAATTAGTTTTTGTCTGCAGCCGGCCGGCAGTATCAATGATGAGCGCATCGGCATCCTCTTTTTTGAATATCTCGCATCCTGAAAATACCACAGACGCAGGATCTTGAGCTATCGCTCCCTGCACAATTTGTGCGCCAGATTTTTCGGCCCATATTTTTAATTGTTCAGGTGCTGCAGCGCGGAAGGTATCTGCCGCTACAACAATTGTTTTTTTTCCTGCTTGTACAAAATGATGTGCAAGTTTTCCGGCAAACGTTGTTTTTCCACTTCCATTAACGCCAACCATTAAATAAACAGCTTTAGATTCGGGGAAAGAGAATGGTTTAAGCAGGTTAAGAAGAATATCTGAAAGGTTCCGCTTGAGTTGCGCGCCTGAGAGTTCTTGCGGTGCTGTTTTTTTTAATTGTTCTAAAATATGGCGAGTGGTTTTAACACCCGTATCTGCTTGAATTAAAAGTTGCTCAAGCTCTTTTAGTGAAGCTTCGTCTATCGATGATTTTGAAAAAAGTGAGGAAATGCGTGAAAAATGAGAAACTATTTTATTCAGCTGCGTTTTAAAAAAATTTAGCATACTTATTTTTCCAAAAAATTAGGGCCGCTCATTTTTTTTAATAATCGTGGCTATTCGCTCACCAACTTTGATTTCAAGAGGTTGCGTTGCAGTATTTTTAAATCTTTCATCAAGTGTAATTGTATTTTCTGGGAAAAGCATCACTATCGTAGATCCGCCAAATTCAAAGTAACCTACTTGATCACCTTTTTTATGCAATTCTTTTTCTGGATCGTATTTTTCTTTAATTTTTCCGACGCATAAAGCGCCAACAGGAATAAAAGCAATTTTGCCGGTGTCGGGGTGATCGATCTCAATAAGGTGCCGCTCATTTTCGGTCAATGGTTGAATACCAAACTGATAAGCGACGCTATTTACCGATTCGTACGCGCCACTAATTATTTGTGCTTTTTGCGCTGAACAATCAACTGGAAAATGAAAACGGTGGTAGTTCCATGGCCCGAGGTAAATAATAATCATTGTTCCATTTTTATAGATATCGGCCGAAAGGTGAGAATTTTTTCCCAGCAAACGAGCAACGTCGAACTTTTTTCCTTTTACGAGAAATTCGGTTTTCTCATTGAGTTGTTCTATCGCATAAATTGTGCCGTCAGCCGGGCTTGTAACCGAATCGATTGCTGAATCTATTGGTCGGCAATCAGGTTTTAATTTTCTTTTAAAAAATTTATTAAATGTTTTGTACGATTTAATATCTGGCTTGAGAGCTTCGTTCATATTAATTTGGTCGCGATATTGTTTGATGAACGTCGGAATAATATATTTGCTTGCCGAGCGATTTGCCAGCCAGCCAGTAAAAGCACTGAAATAGCCGCTGCGTGTAATAAATGAGCGAACAACTCTTCCTGCTGCGTTCTGATAAAGAAAGCGCAAGACGGTTGCCGAGCGACTTTCGTCCACGCAGTATAGTTGCGCCCCATGTACAAAAAATAGTATAAATAAAAGCTTTTTTGCTCTTAAATAGTTCATAACAACGAAACCAGTTTTGATAAAAATTGACAATTAACCATATAATTTTGCCATAATTTTTTTATTTTGTAAACAGCGCTGATTGCCAATTTGGCATTTTTTTAATCCCCCATTGAAACGCTAGGGTAGCTAAGCAGCCGCTTACTGCAGCAATTCCGATAATCGTCTTAATATTGCGTTGAGCCCAAGAAAGAGGTTTTCGATCTATTTTCGTAGGGCTTGGCTTAGGTGCGGACTTGGTACTTTTGGGATTAAATTGTAGGAAAGCAAAACTTTCCGTTTGTGTTTCTATCGAACGATAGATGTTTTTTAGTTTGCTTTTTGGTGTTGTTACAAAAGAAACAGAAGTGTGTTTTTTTATGGGTGGAGACTGCGGAGAATATTCCCCAAGCCTCTCTATAATTGCTTGCTCGAATCTTACTAAATTCAACTCATGTGTTTCTTTTTTGTAAGTGATTAAAAGTGCTTCTTGTGCGTATAAAGGCACTTCTTCTTCCTTGAGCTCGAGCGAAGAAACAATTTTTAAGCTACCATTTCCAATTGCAAGAGATGAATGCTCGTTTCCAGTTTGTAGAAATAAATGCTCGTATAAATATCCCTTATTCTTATGGGGTAAATTTTTATATTCGACTTCATAAACGTGATAATTTTCTCTCAAAAGATTTTTTGCAGGGTTTTCGTCAGATGAATTTTTTTGTAATTCCATAGTATAAGTATTCAGCGCCAATATACATATAATTATGAGATACCATTTCATAGATGGAATTCCCCCTTTTGGCTAACATTTTATTGAACAATATCGTCTACACGCTGCAAAAAAAGTTTTAAGCGTCGATAATCGTTTCCTGTGAGTAAAGAAAACGTTTCTATAAATTGCTCAAGAGAATCTTGCGTGATTAAATTTCTATCCGATTGTTCTTTAAGAAGAGCTAACAACAACTCATCGAGATTAAAAAGATTATTTGATAAAGCAAAAATGAGATGTAAATAACGATGTTGAGAAAATAGTTTTTTATGCAATTCCTCATGAGCATTTTGCACAAAAGCATGAATTTTTGGCGGTTCAGGAGCTAGCTGATAAAAAAGATGGTTTTTCTCATAATAACCTGCAATTAAGCAAGAAAAAGTGGTCTTGAGAAACTCAAAAATTTGTGGCTGTTCGCGCATAAGCTCAGCTTCTGTTTTTTGGTATGTAAACGGATAGCGAACTGGATCTATCGAGCCTGTTCTAATTTGATAAACAATACCAAAAAGAATTCTCTCGTTTGTTTCAATGGTAACGATTGAGCCAAATGATGGGCTTTTATTCCAATTCCAACTTTGAGCGAGCCATCCGGTTAGCGAGCTTTCTATTACTTCAGCAAATGGTTTGTTGTTTTCCATTATAAATTACTCAATTTTTAAAATCATAAATTAATTTAGAGTTTATCTTAAAAATTGAGCAAGTCTAAAGTTATGGCGAGAGAGTTAAAAGTATAAAAGTGAAAAAATGATCTGTAGGAATCTTTCCATCTGCAGTAAGCAGTAAAAATAAAAAGCTCATTCGAAAATGAGCTTTTTATTTTTACATATTAGTCTAATTTTTTAGATTCATTTCTTGTAACTTGAGATGCTCTGTAGTTCCAAAGATTTCTGAGGCAAAGCATCCCGGTCCCAACTGAGCCCATAGTTTTTAAGCCGAATCTCTTATTCCTGAGCGACTCGTATGCGACTCTCGTTTTTCCCAGAGCGGAGACCTGGTTAATAAGAGATCTTACCGATTTAGTATTATTGGCTGATGTAGGAAAATTGGGCATTTCGGAGTCAAGTGCTCTCGAAGAATTCATTAGAGTGTTATGTGCATCGTTATATTTAACTTTCGCATCAATCGTTGGAAAGAGTTTGAAATAATTATAGAAAAAGCTGATAAAACTTGCTGTACCGATAGCTACACTAAAAGGATTATCTTTGCACATCTCTATAGTGCTTTTCCATTTTTTTGGTTCTTCTGCAAGAATTCCGTTATTTATGCTGAAGGCGATAAGTGCCGCTGCTAATGTTTTTTTATTAAAAGAAATAATAAATTTCATAATTGTCCCCTGATTTAAGAAAAAAATACCTATCTGAAATATATTATCATGATGGGTAAATTCGTCAATCGAAATGTTGTTGAAATATCATCAATGAGCAGATTATAGCGGCATTCTTTGTAGTCAACAACTAAAAAAGCCGCGATTTGATGAAAAACATGTAATATGTGTTACGCGAATCACAAATCAAAAAGTGTTTGTTGCTCTGCGTACGTTCCAGCTTTTTTAACAATCAACATGTCTTTTAAAAACGTGCGTCTATGAACAATTGAGCTTCCATGAATATGCACCGCTTGCCGATGCAAATTAGTAGCATATCCTTTGTGTTGGCCAAAATGATAGTTTGGAAATGAGCGTGAAAGATTGCGCATGAGCTCGTCCCGTTTAACTTTAGCGATAATTGAGGCGGCAGCTATAGAATCTGATCTGCGCTCACCGAATGGAAAATGGTAAACATCAAGATGTTCATAAGGCGTTCTTAGAAGATTAAGGGGCATCGCATCAACGAGTATTGTGGAGGGTTGCTGAGGGCAACTGCCTGTAAGTTGCATAAATGCACGCTTCATGGCGCGTAACGTAGCGTGATAGATATTGTAGATATCAATATCCCTATGATTTACGATGGCAACGCTGGACCAACTGTTTTTTGTGAGCCATTTATACGCTTTTTGTAATTCTTCTTGGCTTAAAAGCTTTGAATCTTTTATGAGAGGATTTTTCTTATTTGGCAACAGAATCGCCGCTGCGGTGACTACAGGGCCTGCCAAGCACCCCCTGCCGACTTCGTCAATACCGCATACCAGACGGCCTTCTTGCCATGCTAGGGCCTCATAATGGTTTTTTTTGAACCGTTCTTTGATCTTAAATGTTACCATGGGGCATTTTTTCCATTTGACAAGAATATTTGTACTGGATACAATTAGAATTAATTAAATGCAGAACCATACTATCATATTGGACAGAAATTTACCAAGAGGAGTTTAACCATGTCTTCATCGACACAATTGCGTGTAAAAGAATTACTAAGAGAAAAGGGCTGGACGACAAAAACACTGGCTGAAAAGACCGGGATGTCTGAAAGTTACCTAACTCATATAAAAAATGGCACGCGTCGCTGGAACGAAGATTCACTTAAAAAATTGGCTAATGCGTTCGAAATTAGCCCGGTAGATCTTTTTGCTCAGCGCAAGCAGCGAACGGACAATATTGATAGCAACGTCAGTATGCCAGAGCAAGCGGATGTTAAGCTTAAGGTTCAAATTGTGCCGGTAGTTGGAGAAGTTCCTGCCAATCCATCTCCTTACAACAACCAATTAATGCAAATTACCAGTGGCCACAAAGATGAGTTTGTGCCGGTTTTGAATACGACCGACGGCTCATGCTTTGCACTTTCAATTGATAGCAACTTAATGGCTCCTACCTTTGTTAAGGGCGATTTGTTGATTATTTCTCCTGAAGTTTGGACCAGGTCTGGCGATATCGCAGCGGTTGAGTACGGCAACGATACGCAAATGCGCGCTATCATGCAAGTAACTTACACAGAAGATTTCATTGTTTTAGAGTCGGTTAACCATAAATCTGCCCCGGTGGCATTGATTCGTGGCAAAGACCACTTCAGAATTATTGGCCGCGTTATCCAACGTAACCAAAAATTGATCTAAAAGTTATTCAAAACCCCGCCTGAAAATGGTGGGGTTTTGCTTTTCTAGAGCCATAATTTGGCATTTCCTTTAATTAAGCTATACTGGATCATGTTCAACTAAATAAAACAGCGGTTGTTTTATAGTGTTTTTATAAACACTTCCAGTTAGTTTTCATAAAGGATCTACCACTATGTTACGGTACGAAACACTTATTCTTGCAGTTCCAGAGATTACTGCCAATGAAGCAACTTCGTTGGAAGGCCATATTGATGGACTGATAAAAAAAGCACAAGGTTCAGTTATTTCATTTGAGCGTTGGGGAAAATATCGCCTCGCGTACCCTATTTGGGCAAATGATTACGGCGTTTATTTCTTGGTTCGCTTTGAAGCAAATAAAGGCCAAAACGAAGCGCTTGTAAAAGAACTCGATTCTCTCTTCAAGGTTAAATATACGCAAGTTGTTATGCGTCATATGACCACGAAGCTTGAGCGTTCGCAATCACTTGCGTACTACAAGCCAGAGTCACTTGAAGATGCACCAGCACAAGATGTTGATACATTCTTGCGTGAAAACAAGATGAAGGGCCTTTTAAATAATGCTTCTTCATATGATGTTAAGCACGCAGAAGGAATTGAAGAATCTGATGAATCTGAAATGAGCGAATAAAGGTAGAACATGGCAAAAAGAAAAATGGCTAAATTAAAAATTAGCTCCCGACTATTGAGAAAAAAAGCGCGTCGTCTTTCGTTTGTTCCAAGAAAACATTGCCGTTTCTGCGGTAGTGATGAACAAGCATCGATGCTTGATTACAAGAACTCGCCGCTTTTACGCAGCTTCCTTACTGAACGTGGCAAAATTTTGCCTTCACGTATTTCAGGCACCTGCGCACGCCATCAGCGTGAACTTTCAACAATGATTAAAAAATCACGCGTAATGTCGTTAATTCCGTACTGCGCGGCTGATTTTTAGTCGTTAAGATTAGCTAAAAAATTAACCCGCTTTTGTGTGAGCAATCACATGAGAGCGGGTTTTTTATTGCTTCTAATGGAGAATTAATTATCTCCATGCTGAGTAAAATTTACATTTTTTAGGTTTTCAGAAAAATCACTAACAGATTATCAATAAAAAATTTATTTTTTTCTGCGACTTTCAAGCCTTCTGCCAGTTTATCGTTGAATAAATTTCTTTGAGCTTCAATTAGTATTTTAGAATTCTGTTTTTGAATCAATTTTATTCTGAATAATTTACTGCTTTTTTAAGTTGCTCATTTGCGCCGTATTCTGCATCTTTGAGGACTAACTCTCTAAAATAATCACATTGCGTTTTGACCGGAATGTTTTGCTTAAGGGCATCGCGGCATAAGAATGCAAATCCCTCGAGTCCGGCAATGGTATTATGTTTGCGTTTTGCATCATTTTTATTAAAGAAATTTCTTGCGTCTTCATTGTTGGGTTGTTCAGTATCGGTTTGGGCAACTTGATCTTTCTGAGTGTGAACGCTCAAATTATCGTAAATTCCCCAAAGGACGCCGCTGCTTTCTTTTATGCCAAGGAATATTGCTCGAATGGTTTCGTTGGATAAATTTTGAAACTTCGGATTAATTTCTTTAGTTTTTTTGTTAAGTAGAGGCTCAAAGTCGAGTGCAGATTTTTGAACGACGATGCAATTATCATCGCTTGGCAATGCATCTTGGGCGCCTCTGATCATTACGAGCCAAGTTTCGGGAACAAAAAAATTGTTGCCTAGTTTGTTTTTTTCGATCGCTTCGCTCAGTCGAAGGTAGCCAGCCTCTTGGCTTACCGTTTGATAGGTTGTAACTGGGTGCAAACTATCAGGAAATTCTGAGATCTGGCGCCAGCCATAAGGCTTACCTTCATTATCATCTTGGGAATGCATAGCTGTGTATGCAAGATTAACGGGGCCCGCATATTTTATAAAATAATGCTCACCTTCAAATTCAACCGGCAACGCAGCGTTCCAATCGCTCATATTCCCATATTTTTTTAGCAGGTCTTTAAACTCATTATGAGCGTTTTTGATGCTTGCGGGTGTTAGTGCCACATCTTTTGTATATGGAATGGTTCCATGTAGCACGGTATTTTTTTCACTCCATTTCCAAATATTTTTTTGTAGATTTTCAGGTAAGGGTGGTTGCAATTGCATAATTGATGCAGCATCAATTATTTTACCATAATAGGTTTGATGGGTATTTAATTCTTCCTTTTGCTCCATGCTATTTAATATTCTAGGCAAGCAAAGCATGAATAATAATAATTTTTTCATAAAATCTACTCCTAAAAATGATGCGCGCATAGAAATTGCGCAGTGTTTATTTTAGTGTACCAGGTAAATGAAAGAAATTATTTTTTGATATGACGAGATTTTCTTTGCAGAGCTCATAAAGAATTCGTTCGATTCTTGTCGGTTCACGATTGATAAGAGAAAAAAGATCTATTAATGAAAGTTTTGGTGATTCTAAAAGTGATTGCAGAATCATGCCGCGAATTTGTCTATCTGACCCTTCAAATTTAGTTTGTGTTGTATGATGTGCACTTTTCCGACTTGGATTGGGATACATTTTTTTGAGCATTACGCCGTAATCCATAAGTGCATAGTACCACAAACGGGGATTTTCTTTATCAAGCGTCAGCTCAACGAATGGCCGAATTTCACTGTCGTGAACTTTCTCTTTGCCCTGAAAGAAAAAGTGAATATAAACGGCACGAATATTTGTTTCGATAAAAACACTGGGTGCATTAAAGGCAAATGCGCAAATTGAAGATGCGGTTGCTGGGCCGATCCCAGGAAATTCGTCTATAATTTCAGGAATAGTGGGCAAAATTCCGCCGAATTTGTGCATAACTTCTTGAGCAAGCTTTTGCAGATTGAGCGCGCGGCGGTTATACCCAAGCCCCTTCCAATAACGCAAAACTTCTGAAAATTGTGCAGTTGCAAGCGTCTGAAAATCTGGAAACGCAGCGATGAATTGTTCGTATTTGGGTGCGACGCGAAATGTTTGCGTTTGCTGAAGCATTACTTCAGAAACAACTATATGATAGGGATTTTGTGTTTGTCGCCATGAGAACGATCGCCCGCGCTCATTAAAATAATCCCAAATTGTTTTTTGAAACGATGCAATTTCGTCAGCAACTAGGAGGGGGTTATTATTCTCCGGAATTTGTTTTGAGCAAATCGGTGGTATATTTGGCATAATTGTGCTCTGCTTGTATTGGAAAATAATAAATGCCAGGTATTTTGTGTGGATGAAGAGCTTTGATCTCTTGCTCAATTTCGCTTATGAAAGATTTTTCTGTGTTTGCAGAGAGCGTATATTCTTGATCATGATTTAATTTTCCTTCCCAAGAATAAATGCTTTCATGTGGACGTACATGGGCTGATGCAATGAGTTTTTTTTCAAGCAACATATACGCAGCTTGGTGCGCAGTTTCTTGATCAGGAAACGAAACGTTAAAAAGAATGAGCTCATTCATAGTGAAAAAGTAAGTTATCTATTTTTGGCTTAACATATTATTAACGATGTCAGTTATCGTACGTGAAAAGTTTTGTTTTGGAAAGTTTGCTAATCGTTTTTCGATCTCTTTTGCTTCGCTTGGATTGGCCAAAAAGTCTGAAACAACGCTCTTAAGATTCTTCAATTTTCGTAGAGATGAACCGAATTTATGCTCTTTGATGAAATGAATATTGAAATCTTCCCACATTAAACTTTTTGAGGTGCAATCGAGCAGCGTTGGTTTATTCATATAGATGGACTCCGCTACGCTAACTGAGCCTGCTTTAGTAATGCAAAGATTTGATACTGCCATAAGATCGGCGATGCGTTCCGTGAATCCAATGAGCGAAAGGGTAACATGCGGCGGCAATGCTATTTCATTAATGCGCATGCGCAATTCCTCATTTCTTCCCAAGCAAACAATAAGATGAAACGGTGTTTTGATCTCTTTTAATTCCAGAACGTACCGATAAAGCGCTTCAGATCCGACTGCGCCCATTAAAAGAAAAATGATCGGTTTATTTTTGGGAAGATGAAACTCTTCTTTAAGAGCTTCTATGTTTTTTTGCTCAAAAAAAGACGGGCGAAGTGGAAAGCCGCTGACATCTATTTGTTTTTTATAGATGCATGCTTTATCGGCTATCTTCCAAATTGCAGGATCGTTAAAAGGAAGGCCCACAAAAAATTTATCATTTATTTTTGAATGAACATTATGAATGAATGTAGAAGTATCCAGATCTGTAGGGATCACTAAAAAAGGAATATTCATCGAACGGGTTACTTCATTGAGTACGCCGTTTACAATCGGAATTACTGAAATAATAAGATCAGGTTTTTCTTTTTGTAAAAACGGAATAAGTAATTTTTTAACTTTCCATTTAACAAATGGAATCGACCAGAGGCCAGAAAGGCAAAGCAAGTTAATAGCGCGAGACCATTTACGACGCAAGAAAAAATTATACGCCTCTTCGCAATCCATGGTATTAAAGGTCATTATTCGAAAGGGATCCATAGGGGGCAATACATCGCGAAAAAGAGCGACAGAATACGCTTGATGCTCATCTTTTAAATATTCGATAATTGCATTCGAAGCCGATATATGGCCGCCGCCACCATGACTCGTAAAAATCAGTACTTTTGCCATTAATTTTCCTAAAGAGCGCAATTTTTCAATATAATTTGCGACTCATTTTCTTCCCTCAATCCAGAAATCACTGGCCGCTTCTTTTAAAAACGGCCAGGATTTTATTTCTTACAAGAGCGGTGGGGTCAAAGTTCGTATAAAAAATGACCAATCTGCGCATTAATTCAGACTGTTTAGCCCAGTAATTGTTCATTATAACAAAACTTTAAAAAAATGTGACAAAAGGGCTATTTTTCCCCTTTGTCTTAGAAAATATATGGATTAAAGCTGACGATAAAAAGTACAAATTAACTTACGCGACCCACTTTAATGGTAACCATCGCATCGGTTCTTAAAACCTTTTTCACCGCGGTTTTAACTTCATCAAGCGTTATAGCATTAATCCTTTCAGTTAGCTTAGTAAAATAATCCCATGGCAATTCAAATTCGTTGAGAAACAAAAATGCGCTCGCTATTGAACCGTTAGTTGAATAAAAATCGTCGGGAGCCAGCAATACCCTTCTTTTTGCCGCTTCAAGCTCATGGGGCATTACCGAATCAATAGACTTTTCTATTGCTTCTGTAATTAGATTCTCAGCTTCTTGCAATCGATCATTTGAAACAGCGGTGTGAACAAAAAACATTCCTGGATATTTTCCACTTCCTGATATGAGCGATCCTCGAATGCTGTAAAATGCTCCAGATTTTTCCCGCAATTCGAATAGCTTCGAGCCAATGCCATTACCAAATAGTTGTTCAAAAAGAAGAAGCTTTTCATAATCTGGATGATTACGATCTACTGATAGTCCACCAAAAATAAGTACTGTTTGATCCCGCTGCATTTCTATCGTGATAGTTTTGGATTTAACGGTTTTGGGAATTTGGGTTTTTATGTCCTCAATTTTTGGTCCGCGCCATAAACCAATGGTATTTTCAAGCAGGTTTTTGAGATCTATACCATCAAGATCCCCGACGATTGCCATACTTGCTTGATCGGGACTTATATGAACATTATGAAAATGGAAGAGATCTTCCCGTGTGATTTTTTCGATCGATTCAGGAGTGCCGAGACTGTTTTTGCTTTTTGGATGAAATGGGAAAATATATTCTTTTATTTTTTGGAATGCGATTGAATCTGGATTTTGTAAAAAATATTTATAATCTCTTCGGGTCCAATCACGTACCTTTTCTAAAGCTTGTTCATCAAAATTCGGCTCAGAGAGTAATTCTCTCGATAGCTCTAAAGCAGTTTCAAAATCTTCTTTGAGAACATTAAGATCAACCGATCCTGGTGACATATTAAGGCCGATTGCATTAGCTTCAATCAACTCAGCGATCTCATCTGCAGTATGCTGTTTAGTGCCGCCTTCAACAAGCATCGTTGCAAGAATTCGGTACAGGCCAGGCAGGGTTTCAGAATCGTAATATTCATCGGCTTTTAGCATAATGCTTGCCGAAATCTTTGGTATTGAGGGTTTGTGATAATAAAATACGGTGAGGCCGTTGCTAAGGTTTATTATTTTTGGCACTGGATAGGTCGATTGCGCAACTTGGGGTATCGACAACTCGGATGCGTAGGCAACCGGCTCGACAGCACTTTCGCGAATTCTTCCGGCAAGAAGTGCGGCATCTTCGTTGTCGGAAGCTTTTTGCATTTGCGTCCAGTATCCTTTCTCGTCGTCACTGAGAGGTAACAGTATGCCTTTGTGCATAACTGATGGGCGCAAATAATCCTGAACGAATTCTCTCGCTTTTTTGTTGTGTTGAGCCCGATCGCTCCAGTGATCAATATACGGATAATATTCATCTTGAAGGCATGAGTATGATTTTCCAAGAAGCGATGCTTGGCCGTAATTATTTTCTAGGGTGTCGTATTGTTGTGTTTGATATTGCTTGCAAATGCGATCCAACTCTTGCGTCGTGAGGCCTTCACGAGCAAGTTGGGTAAGCTCTTTTTGGATGTGATCGATAATTAATTGAAGATCATCAATTTTTTTGGGCTCGCATGCAATTAAAAATACATCATGATCAAAAAGCGCCCATGATAAGCTGCCAACTGAGGTTACAAGTTGAAGTTGATCGACCAACAAATGATGTAAGCGGCTCATTTTTCCGCCGGTAAGTACGCTATGAACAAGTGAAATAGTAGGGTGCAGTTTTTTCCTAAACCCTGGAATAACCCATCCAAGCACAACATAAGGAACTTGCACGTCGCGGTAAAGAATTACTGTTTGGGCGCTAATATCGGACGCTAAATGAGTGCGATTTTTTTTGTAGGCAAAGTTTGGTTCTATTGATGAAAAATATTTTTCCGTCAGTTCGAATGCTTCTTGCGGATCAACCTTACCAATAATAACAAGCGTGGCATTATTAGGAAGATAATGTTTCTTATAGAACTCATGGAGATTTGCACGGCTGAGATTCCAGAGATCTTGTTTGAATCCGATTATAGGATAATGATATGGATGATCAGGAAAAATGGAGCCAATTAACTTTTGAATAAGGATCCGTTTGAAATCATCATGATATTTTTTCATTTCTGCGATAACTGCTTTAAGCTCTGCATTTAAAATATCTTCTTTAAATGTGCAGTTTTTCATGCAATCGGCAATGAGCGGCAACGCTTCCTTCCAGTATGCAGGTGGGAGATTAAAAAGGTAATTGGTTGTATCATATGATGTCATTGCATTTGCATAGCCCGATAAGATTTTGGTAATTTCTGGAATATCTGATTCAGAAAGGATCTCCGTTCCTTTGAAAATCATATGTTCAATAAAATGCGCAAGGCCTTTTTCCCTTAAATCTTCATCTTTTGAACCAATATTGTACCAAACTTGCACGGATACTTTTTGCATTGTATCTGCTGGCCGAACTAAAACGGTAAGGCCATTTGATAATTGTTTTTTATAAATAGTAGGAATTTGAATTGCATTCAAAAAGAGTGCATTCATCGTCAGAAAAAATAAAAAAACAAATTTTTGCATCATCAACTCTTCTTTTAATATTTTTTTATTCTTTTGTTCTGCAATTAATAGCTTTTTCTAAATCCTTCCACTTAATTATCTTTTCCTTCAACGAATTTTAATTTACTATTTTTTTGAAGATAAAAGAGAAAAGTGCCGGTTTTATTTATTTTGCGTGTTATCTGATCATCACAACTATACAATCCAGTTTCTTCGTCATAGTTCATTAATTTGGCGTTTATTGAGGTACTGTCTCCCCAGTAAGGGCGAACTATTATACTTTTGCCATCCGTTTCTTGCGTGCAAAAAAAAGGCCGATCGAATGTAGGTTCCGTTACTGAGCTTTTTGCTTGAAGCGCACCTTCTAGAATTATGGTAGAGCATTCATTTATAAGAGGTGAGTAAGTAAAGGGGTCAAATTGCTTTATTATGTTCAAATCAGAAATTATCTGATAAACAATCCAGCTATTGGTTTTATTTTTCAAGCAAATCTGATCCTGCTTTGAGATCTTCGCAGGTAAAAAACTTCCAAGCATTGCGGAATGTAGCAGTGAGGTCGATAAAAATGCTGAGCAAAATACTATTGAAAAAAAAGTTCTAATTATTTTTTGCATGTTTAAATTCTTCCAACTTTAAGTCGCACTAATTTTTCACTACTTAATACTTTTCGCGTAGCGGTGCAAATATCTTCTTTGTTAACGCTTAATAATTGGCCCGGTCTTTTATCAAAATAATCGGCAGGCAATTTATAACGTTCAAGAAGTGCAAATGTCGCTGCAATTTGGCGATTTGATTCAAAATTATCAACCATGGAATTGATAAGCCCATTTTGTGCTTGCTCAAGTTCGCTATCTTCAATTTGATCGGTAGCATGATCGATAGTTTCTAAAATTGCTTGTTGAGCTTCGTCAACACGATCAAGAGAAACGATCGTTTTGATAAATACCATTCCAGGTTGCTCGTCAGCATGATGGAGCAATGAACCACCGATCGTATAAAAGAGTCCCGATTGTTCACGAAGCTGGAAGAGTCGGGAACTCATAGAGCCTAATACGCCGCCCGTAAATATTTGATCAAAAAGTAAAATTTTATCAAAATCTGGATTGCTACGCGCAACTGATAATCCTGCAAATCCCAATACTATTTGATCACGATTGATTTGATAAACAATTTCATGGGGCTTAATGGTGTGCAACGTAGGAAATGCTATTGAGCTTGCTGGGCCACCTTGCCATTTGGCGATCGTTTTTTCAAGTACCGCTTTAATATTATATGATTCTAGATCACCAACAAGCACCAGCGTTGCTTCGTTTGGGGTTGCAAATTGCTTGTACGCGCGAATGAGATCACCTTTTTTAATCTTCTCTAGCGTTGGAATATCGCCCATATACCGTTTGCTATAGGGATGATTCTTATATATTTCTTCGCGTGCTAATTGCACGGTGAATTCTGAGGGGCTATCCCAATAATCTTTTACGTCCGAAACGAGTTGTTCACGAACTTTTTCTATTGCATCCTCATCGAATGAAGATTCAGACATCATCTCTGTAATAAACCCGAGTCCTTGCTCAAGATCTGCGCTGAGCATGTTGAGCGCAATGTAACCTGGCGAGCAACTTAAGCTCATTCCATACGATTCCACCGCTTCACTAAACTCGCTACCAGGATGTGTTTTTGTTCCTTCATCCAGTAATCCGGTCATGAACGCATAAAGGCCTTCCATTCCTGCTGGATCGTAATAGCTTTTTGCTTTAAGCATCAGTAATCCGTCGATGGTTGGTGTATTTGGATTATGGTAATAAAGCACGGTCAAACCGTTTGAAAGCTGCAGTCTCTCTGGCCGTGGGAAATTAAACGATTTTGTAGGTGAAATAGGTACATTATGAACGTGCGATCCGGCTTCAACGGGCACTTCGCGCACAACGTCTTTAAGTACGCGTGCATCTTCAGCATCCGATTCTTTTTGCACCATGAGCCACATATCTTTATCCTGCTGGGCAATTGGCAAAATAGTGCCTTTATGCATGAGCGAAGGGCGAATAAAATTGCTCGCAATATTTTTTATCACTTCGTTTAACTGTTCGGTTGGGTAATCCAAATACGTAAAGAGGAACTGTTCGTTTCCTGTCGCTAAATAAGACTGCCCAATCACGTACGCTTGCTTTTGATTCGATTCGAGCACGCTTAAATATTCCATATGAGTTTTTTTAATTGCGCGCTGCAGTTCTCGCGTATTTAAACCATGGGTGACGATTGAGCTAATTTCATCATGAATGATGCGGGTGATTAAATCGATATCGGTCACTTTTTTTGGCTGGAAGTAGATGAAAAATACGCCGTAATCAAAAAGATCGTAGGTGAAGGTATCGAGCTCAGTTACTAATTGTAGATCATCGATAAGTTTGTGCGCAAGGCGAGAACTTTTTCCAGATCCTAAAATCCATGCGAGCACATCAAGTGGATAATCAAGCTGTGCTTTTGCGCCGGGAACAACGAATGCGAGCATAACTATTGGTTGTTGCACATCTCGATAAAGTGTTATTGATTGCGTCATTAAATCAAGATGATGATAAAATTCTTCTTTTCTATAATCTGGATTGGGTTTTAAATCGCCAAAAATAGACTCAGATCGTTCAAATACATCATCGGCAGAAACATCCCCGGTCACTACGAGCGTTGCATTGTTAGTTACATAATGCGTTTCATAAAAATTAACTAACGCATCGCGCTTCATATTCCATAAATCTTGTTTGAAGCCGATGATGGGAAAATGATAAGGATGATCATAGAATATGGCCGAGATAAGCGCTTCAACAATCGTTGAAGGATAATTATCTTTGTACATTTTCAGTTCTTGGATAACCGCTTTCATCTCTGAATTTAAAAACTCTTGGCGGAAGGTGCAGTTTGCCATGCAATCTTCCATAATGGGGAGCGCTTCATGCCAATGCTGCGAAGGCATATCAAAAAGATAACCGGTATAATCGTACGATGTGAACGCGTTGCAGGATCCCGAAAGTTTATTAACGATCAAATTGATATCAGATTCTGAAAGCTTTTGAGTACCTTTGAAGATCATATGCTCAATTAAATGCGCAATTCCCTTTTGCCCTGTTTTTTCATCTTTTGAGCCAACGTTGTACCACATCTGCAGGGATACTTTTGGAATCAGTTGGTTTGGGCGAACCAATATTGTTAACCCGTTATTTAAGACTTTTTTAAAGACCTTTTTTGCTGCAACGATTGACATAGGTACCTTTTTGGCAATAGAAGAAATTTTTTATTTAAGCTTAGCCCGAATTTGGAAAAAAGTGCAGAATTTAAAAAGGGCAAAAAGTACTTTTCAGATATTCCGCCAAACCGATCAGGAAAGAAGGCATGTTTTACCCGGTAGGTCTCAAACTTGCCAACCTATCTGTATTTGTTATCTTGATCAACAATGAGGGAATAATTTTTAAGAGAGAAAGTATGAATCCAATTCTGTTGGTTATCGGCACTCGGCCGGAGGGAATCAAGATGATTCCTCTTTATTTTCAATTAAAAAAAGCTCTGATGCCGGTTATTCTTTGCGCCACAAATCAACACACCGATTTGCTTCAGGAAGTTTTTGATATTTTTCAGGTGAAGCCTGATGTTGAGCTTTCCATCATGAGGCCAGGTCAGGATCTTTTCCATATCACGACTGAAACTTTAGAAAAAATAAAGCCGGTATTTGAAAAATTCCAACCTTCGTGGGTCGTAGTTATGGGCGATACCACAACCGCGATGGCAGCATCACTTGCAGCTTTCTATTGCCAAATCCCAGTAGCGCATGTAGAAGCGGGATTACGCACTTCAACTATTTATGCGCCGTATCCTGAAGAGCTTAATAGGCGAATCATTAGTACGATTACCGGGCTCCATTTTGCACCAACTTCGTTGGCGGTGGGAAATTTACTTGCTGAGCGAGCTGATCGCCGCGCCGTTGTACACACAGGTAACACTGTGGTTGACGCACTGTTCATGCTTAAAGAAAAAATTATCAACGGTGCGATTGAAGTTGATCAACAATTAAAAATGGCCGTCGAACAAAAAGACATTAAATATCGGCAACTGGTTCTTGTCACTGCTCATCGCAGGGAATCATTTAACGGTGGCATTGCAAATATTTTGCGCGCTGTAAAAAATGCTGCTCTCGAAAATCCAGATATATTATTTTTCTATCCCTATCATCCCAATCCGAACGTATTGAAAGCAATTGAGCAAGAAGGGATAACGAACATACATAATATTTATTTATGCAAACCTCTTTCGTACAAAAATTTAGTTTATCTTTTACTAAACGTAGATTGGGTGGCAACCGATTCCGGAGGTATTTGCGAAGAGGCGGTAAGCTTGGGAAAAAAAGTTCTCATTTTACGAGAAGAGACAGAGCGAATGGAAGCGGTTTGGGCAGGGCTTGCTACGCTCATTGGCACTCAGTACGAAAATATTTTTGAAGCCATAAAAAAAATGATTTCCCAGGCACACAACTCATCGACCATGCAAACTATTTATGGCGATGGGCATGCAGCTGAAAAAATGGTTTCAGCCCTTGAGAACTTTGCTCCTCAGGGTGGGAAGAATCAATCGATGCATGTGCTTGCGCATACTCAGATTTAAAAGGAAGAGAATGAAAAAAATATGTGTTGTTGGGTTAGGTTATATTGGCCTGCCAACTTCTATCGTTGCGGCGCAAGCCGGATTTCAAGTGGTTGGATATGATATCGATGTGCAGCGAGTGGAGCGTATAAATAATTACGATCCGGTTATTGAAGAGCCAGAAATTTTTGAAAAATTGGGCGCGGCGCTTAAAAGTGGTTTGTTTCGCGCAACCGCAACTATAGAACAAGCCGATTGTTTTATTATAGCGGTGCCGACTCCATTTCATGAAGATAAAACGGCCGATGTAAATTATGTGTGGAGTGCGGGATCTAACATTGCGTCGGTACTCAAAAAAGGTGATACGGTAATTTTAGAATCTACCGTTCCGGTTGGTACAACCGATCGGTTAGCCCGTTTGCTGAGTCAACAATCGGGTTTGCAAGCTGGCGTAGATTTTTTTGTTTCGCATTGCCCTGAGCGTGTGTTACCAGGAAATATTTTTAGAGAATTGGTTTCGAATGCGCGCATTATTGGCGGCATTAATCCTGAATCGATCGAAACTTCAAAACAATTTTATAAAAAATTTGTAGTCGGGCCGCTTTATTTAACGAACGCTGCGACAGCTGAAATGGTAAAATTAGTGGAGAACAGTTCACGTGATGTGCAAATCGCTTTTGCAAATCAAGTTGCTGGAATGGCATATTCAATGAATCTTAATCCGTTTGAAGTAATCGAACTTGCAAATAAACATCCGCGCGTTTCTATTCTTAACCCATCGTGCGGCGTTGGCGGTCATTGCATAGCAGTTGATCCGTGGTTTTTAATTGAGACTTTTCCTGAGCATACAGCCCTTTTAAAAATGGCGCGCGAAGTTAATGATCAAAAACCGGAAGCGGTGGTTCATCAAGTTAAAAGAGAGGTTGTACGCTGGAAATTGATGCATCAGCGACCATGCAAGGTATTAATTCTCGGGCTTTCTTATAAACCAGACATTGATGATATGCGCGAATCGCCTGCAGTTCACATAGCTGAAGCACTTGCAAAAGAGCAATTAGAATTAATGATTTGTGAGCCACATATTTCTCCATCATCCGTTACGAAATTAATTAACGCTCAGGTGGTAACGCTTGCTCAAGGACTCGGGCAGGCAGACATTGTACTTTGTTTAGTAAAACATCGAATTTTTAAATCGATCGATAAAGAAACGCTCGCCTCTAAAATTGTGCTCGACACCTGCGGATTATTTTATGAGCCGCATAAAGAGCAAGGTCAGGAACAAATGTATTGGCCTGCAAGCAACGCTTTCTATCGCATGTACGGAAAGGACGGCCTATGAGACAGGTATTTCTAGAAAAAGGAATGATTACCATAAAAGAAGTATGCGAACCGGTTTTAGATGATCACCTGATTATGATCCAGGTGCATTATTCATGCATAAGCCCTGGTACTGAAAATGCAACGATAGCAAACGCATCGCCCCAAAATATGCTTCTTTCAAATATTCCCATGAAGGTTGCAAAAGTTCTGCAATCAATAGCAACCAACGGCGTGCAAGGAACGAAGGCGCTGATTCGCGAACGATTTGCGGGTAACCTACAGGCGCTCGGTTATTCATGCTCAGGAACCGTGATAGCGGTTGGAAAAAAAATAACGAAATTTCGTTCGGGCGATTACGTAGCATGCGCAGGAGCCGGCCTTGCAAACCATGCCGATATTGTCTGCGTTCCAGAAAATTTGGTCGTAAAAGTTTCCGATAAATCATTTCTTAAGCAAGCAAGTTACACAACACTTGGTGCGATCGCGTTGCAAGGCGTTCGCCGCGCGCAGCCACAACTTGGCGACGTTGTCGCCGTTATAGGGCTTGGCCTTTTAGGTCAATTAACGGTTCAATTGCTCAAAAATTCTGGATGCACGGTGATTGGTGTAGATTTAATGCCGGAACGATTGGATCTTGCAAAAAAGCTTGGTGCAGATTACGTATTTAATAGCACCGAACAGTCCCTGCAAACAGAACTGAATGCGCTTACGGCTCACCAAGGAGTCGATAGCACCATTATTGCAGCCGCAAGTAGCAGTAACGCGCTCGTGCAGCAAGCGATGGAGATAACGCGCAAGAAAGGGAAAGTAATTATTGTTGGAGACGTCGGGCTTGCGCTTGAGCGTGCGCCCCTTTACCAAAAAGAGATCGATTTTCTCATCTCTTGCTCGTACGGCCCCGGGAGATACGATGCGTCCTACGAAAAAGATGGTATCGATTATCCGTACGCCTATGTTCGTTGGACCGAAAACAGAAATATGCAGGCGTTCGTATCGCTCATTGAGCAGGGTAGTTTGCACATTGATCCACTTATTAGCGCATCGCTTCCTGTTGATGAAGCAGAAAAGGGATACGCTCTCTTGCGCGAGAAGAAAGCGCTTGGTGTTGTGATCGATTTCAACAATTCAGAGCAAGATTTTGCTGGCAATGTTGCTCATCAAAAAGCAGAAAATATAAAAGAAGAAACGAGAGAAATTAAATTTATTCCCGCGATAAAAGACAAGATTCGTGTTGGCGTTATTGGCGCAGGTGGTTTTGCAAAAATAAAATTGATGCCTCTTATTGCACGTATTAAAAATGTAAATATTAATGCGGTCGTTGATCCTAATACTGCAAACGGAATAACGACATCGAAAATTTATGATGCAAAATGTGGGCCATTCACTAAAGATTGTTCACTTTTTGAACAAGATGCGGTGGACGCAGTAGTGATTGCATCACCACACAAATATCATTGTGATCAAGCGCTTTCGGCGCTTGAGCGTGGTAAAGCGGTATTTTTAGAAAAACCCATGGTCACCGATTTTGATCAACTTGATCGTTTATATGATTTTCTGAAAAAAAATAGCGCAGCGCCATTTACTGTAGATTATAATCGCTCATTTGCGCCATTTATTCAGAAGATAAAACGAACTATCGCAAAACGTACTTCTCCACTACTTATTCATTATCGTATGAACGCCGGATTTATTCCTAAAGATCATTGGGTGCAAACCGAAGTTGGTGCAGGAAGAATTATTGGCGAAGCGTGCCATATTTTTGATCTCTTTTGTTATCTGACCGATTCACAGCCCGTTTCTGTTTCTGTCGAATCGATAAAACCATCAAATGACGATCTGTTTCCGACCGATAATTTTTCATCACAAATCAGTTTTGCAGATGGATCTGTTTGTACGCTTATGTATACGGCTCTTGGGCATAGCGGCCTTGGTAAAGAGCGCATGGAACTTTTCTATGATTCAAAATCTATTGTGATGGACGATTATAAAACGCTTGTTGGATACGGATTACCCCGTTCATTTAACGAAACGACTAATTCTCCCGATAAAGGGCATGAAGAGTTGATTAATCAATTCTTTGGTGCGCTTAAAGAGCCGGTTTTTAATGCGCCAATCTCTCTTGAGCGACTATATAACGTTGCACACATTACGCTTGTGATCGACCAGCTCGCGTGTGCGGGTGGCGGAACTAAAGAGCTCAGATGAATGGCGCAATTACTGCAAATAAAATAAACGCGGCATTTGGAATGAGTGCTGTTGTTTTTCTTTCGTGCATTCTTTGGTTTGCATCGCCGGAAAAAGATCAGCACTTTGATCTAGATTCGTATGGCTATGAACGAATTGCGATAAATTTTGCGCAAAATCATCAGTTAAAAGATCCTGATCATGCGGATATACCAGTGCAAGTGATTGGCTATCCGCTCTTCATGGGAGTTATTTACGCGATTTTTGGTGCACATTATCAACTCATAATTTTATTGCAGATTCTTTTAACGCTAGCTATTTGTTTTTTAATTTGGTCCGCAGCGGTGCAGCTTTTTTGCATGCTCGCGGGCCGGATTGCGTTTTTATTAAGTTGCATAAATATTGGATTTTTAGTTTTTGCGCAATTTATTTTAACAGAAACCATTGCTACTTTTTTGCTCATACTTTTTTTTGAACGATTAATAGTATTTCTCAAAAATGGATCGTATCGATCGTTGGTGATCTCAAGCAGTGCGTTCGGACTATGTTTGATTATAAAACCGACGCCATTATTTTTTATACCAATCTTTATGATTCTGCTAAAGCTCTTGCCAAATTATGCGCGCATAAATCGTTCATATTTCGGGATGATTAATTTTTATATTTGGATTCCGATGGCGCTTTTACTTGCGTATAATTATTATACGTACGGCGTAGCTCAAATTGCACCGACCATGCAAGAAAATATCTATTACTATTTTTTAGCAAAGCTTAAAAGTGCCGATCAACATATAACGATCGAACAAGCGTATCAGGAAATTGATGCAACGTTCGGCCATTATAAACGAACCAGTAATAAACGGTGGGCGGCAGCGCAGCAAGAGTTTTTTGGGTTTGTTAGAAAAAAACCATTTCTTATAATGCGGCTTTGGTGCGAGAGCATGCTCAAAACAGTTGGGGGACTATTCACTTCGCAACTGAAATTACTTCTCAATCAGCAGCTCAAAGGCACACCAACCTCATTATCTTCGGCTGACGGATCTGGGATAGAAAAGTTAAATAATTATATTAGGCGCGGTGCTCCTAATGGTATTGTTATTTTAATAGGGTGGGCCGAGTTTATTTTTAATCTTATTCGGTACGGTTTAATTATCGCCGGCCTTATGGTACTGGTAAGAAAAAGAGCATATTGGCTGGCGCTCTTTTTTCTGGCATTTTGCGGCTATTTCATTTTTGTGACCGGGCACGATGGATGTGCGCGCTATAGGCTCGTTATTGAGCCGATGCTGACTATTTTTGCATCATTTGGCATACTTGTTTTATATAAGCTTTTTAATAAAAGCGCATATGATCAGCAAGTACTTTCTAATTTATGGATAGCTCAATGACATTAAAAAATTCAATCGTCGTCGCGGTTCCCACGTATAATGAGCGTGAAAACGTTCAAAAACTCTATCAAGAAATCAAAAATCTTAACCTGCCAATAGATTTTTATTTTATTGATGATAATTCGCCCGATGGCACTGGTGACGTACTTGCCAAAATTGCTGCGCACGATAGCGCTGTTCGTGTTATGCATCGTTCACGCAAATTAGGATTGGGCACCGCACATATTGAAGCGTTTCGCTACGCGCGTCAACGAGATTATCAGTATCTGATTACCATGGACGCAGATTTTACGCACGATCCAAAATATATTCCGCTTCTTCTTTCAAAAAAGAACGATGCAGATATTATAATCGGTTCTCGTTATACTTCTGGCGGAAAGATGAGCGGCTGGGGCAAAATTCGCCTGCCGTTTACACTTTTTTGGCGCTGGCTCATAGCAAAAGGGCTTGGTATGCCTTTTGACTGTACGGGCGCATTTCGTCTTTACCGTGTCGCTGCTCTCGATCCGAACATTTTTGAAAATCTTGATTCGCGTGGTTTCTCTTTCTGCATGGAATCGATTTATTATTTTAAAAAAGCAGGGTTAAAAATTGATGAAGTTCCTATACACGCCCAAAGCCGCTTGCACGGAAAATCAAAATTATCGATTAATATTATGGCAGAAGCGGCTAAAAAATTTCTTTCTCTTTTTTATGATCGCCTCTTTAAGCGCTCCGTTTATGTGCAGCAAAGGTGAAATGATGACGATACCAATGTACGGAATTATTTTAGCGGGCGGCAAAGGGGAACGGTTGTGGCCCCTGAGCCGGGAACACCGCCCAAAACAATTACTGCCGTTCGGAAATAACGGAAGTTCACTTTTGGATGAAACTATTGACCGATTGGCGCCGCTCATTTCGCGTGAACGACTCATGATAGTAACGACAAAGCAGCAACTTGAAGTGGTGAGTGGAGTGGCACGCGAGAAAGTGGGCACGATTGTTGCCGAGCCTATTTCGCGAAACACTGGCCCTGCAATTTTACTGACTTGCTTACAAATCGCTGAAAAAGACCCTAATGCGGTATTAATTTTTGTGCCAGCAGATCATTATATTGCTGATCCCCATATGCTACGCGAGCATTTAGCTGATGCAGCAGCGTTTGCTGTGAAGCATCCGGGAATAACACTTCTTGGATTACATCCAACGCATCCAGCAACTGGTTACGGCTACATTGAATATACGCCTGGATCACGCGCTCATTCCACAATTTATCCTGTGCAACGTTTTCATGAAAAACCAAACAAAGATACGGCGCACGATTATCTGCGCAATCAGTATATGCTTTGGAATATTGGTATTTTTTGTGGAACAGCTCGATCATTCATTGATGCATTTAAAAAATATGCGCCGGCAGTTTATGCGTGCGTGCAAGCTGCATTTAATGGTGACGAAAAAGCATATGCAAAATGCCCTAACATCTCGATTGATCATGCGGTTCTGGAAAAAAGCAAAGATGTTTTTGTAGCTCCTGTGCAATTTGGCTGGTCTGATGTTGGCAATATGGAAACGTTTTTACTTCTGAGTTCAGCGACCGAAATGCAACGAATAGTTGCGGTCGATGCACAAAATAATTTGGTCTCAGGAACAAAAAAAATTATTGGACTCGTTGGCGTGGATGATTTGTGCGTTGTAGAAACTGATGATGCGATTGTTATTATTAAACGGTCTGAAGTTGAAAAAGTAAAAGAGTTGGTGCAAAAAGTGCGGCAGGAGTTTGGCGAAGATTACTTGTGATATTTTTATCCTTCGATACAAACGCGAAGCGCGTTCACTCGGGATGAGCGGAAATCTGTATCGACCTGTCATGCATAGCTCGGAGAGCGTAGAAGGAATCATAGCGGATTAAAAAAAAGAGAGAGATGGGATGAAAAAAGCACTTATAACTGGCATTACCGGCCAGGATGGAGCCTACTTATCTGAATTACTGCTTTCAAAAGGATATGAGGTTCATGGTATTAAACGTCGCTCATCATCATTTAATACAGGACGCATTGATCATCTTCATAAAGACCGACATGAATCGCACGATGCGCCATTTATTTTGCACTATGGTGATGTTACAGATACCTCAAATTTGGTTCGTCTTATCAAAGAAATTAAACCTGACGAAGTTTATAATTTAGCGGCGCAAAGCCATGTCGCGGTTTCATTTGAAACACCAGAGTATACGGCGCAATGCGACGCGCTCGGCACATTACGACTCTTGGAAGCAATTCGGCTTTCTGATCAAGCAGATTCTACTCGTTTTTATCAAGCGTCAACGAGCGAATTATATGGTAAAGTGCAGGAAACGCCGCAAAATGAGCGAACGCCATTTTATCCGCGCTCACCGTATGCTGCAGCAAAACTTTATGCGCATTGGATTACCGTTAATTACCGAGAAGCGTATAATATTTTTGCTTGCAATGGCATTTTATTTAATCATGAATCCCCAAGGCGTGGCGAAACGTTCGTTACGCGAAAAATAACGCGAGCGGTTGCGCGCATTGCGCACGGTTTACAAACCGCATTGTATTTAGGAAATCTCGATGCAAAAAGAGATTGGGGCTATGCTGCCGATTATGTGGAAGCGATGTGGCTCATGCTTCAGCAAGAAAAAGCGGACGATTTTGTGATCGCTACCGGAAAATCGCATTCTGTTCGCGAGTTTGTTGAAACTGCTTTTGCGCATATTGGGGTTACGATTATGTGGAACGGATCCGGCATTGACGAAAAAGGGTACGATGCTGCATTTGGCGTGTTGAGCGAACCACTTATTGCGATTGATCCGCGCTATTTTCGCCCAACGGAAGTGAATGAACTTTGCGGCGATGCCTCAAAAGCACTCAAGGTTTTGGGTTGGGAGCCGAAGGTTGATTTTTCTACGCTGGTAAAAATTATGATCCAACACGATCTGCAGCAGCTTGAAGAATCAATTGAGCAAAACATTTCTTTCTTTCCTGCCCATTTAGAAAAAAACAGAGAAGCCAGGGGAAGGAAAGTTGATGCATTTGAATGAAAAAATATATATAGCAGGCCATGAAGGGCTTGTTGGCTCGGCGTTAGTTCGTTTATTGAAAACCCGGGGTTTTCAGCATCTCATCATACGCAAAAAAGACGAACTTGATTTACGCAATCAAAAAGATGTAAACAATTTTTTTCTGGAAGAAAAACCTGATTTTGTTTTTCTGGCAGCGGCGCTTGTGGGCGGTATTAAAGCAAATAACGATTTTCCCGCTTCATTTCTTTACGATAATTTGATGATTCAAACTAACGTGATGCATGCAGCTCATGCATACGGTGTGAAAAAGCTTTTATTTTTGGGATCTTCATGCATTTATCCTCGATTGTGCGAGCAGCCAATAAAAGAAGAATATTTAATGACCGGTTCTCTTGAGGCGACAAATGAGGCGTACGCGATTGCAAAAATTTCTGGAATAAAGCTCGCGCAAGCATATCACAAACAATATGGCTCAAATTTTATTTGTGCCATGCCTACTAATTTATATGGCCCTGGAGACACTTTTGATAAAGAGCGTTCGCATGTTATTCCGGCGCTCCTTATGAAAATTCATGAAGCAAAAGAGAAGAATATACCTTCGATAGCACTATGGGGAACGGGAAACGCTTTGCGTGAATTTTTATATGCGGATGATTTAGCAGTAGCACTTTTTATTCTTATGGGGCGCTACAATGGATCTGAAATAATTAATGTTGGAAGTGGTCAAGAAATATCGATCGCGCGACTGGCCACTATGATTTGCGAAATTGTTAACTATCCAGGGGTAATTACTTTTGATAGTGGGCAGCCAGATGGTACACCACGCAAAATTCTTGATAGCTCGCGCATAAATCAACTGGGCTGGCAAGCAGAGACTAATTTAAGAGATGGGCTAGAGAAAGCTTATGCGTGGTATTTAAAGAAATTAAAAGGAGAACATAATGAAACGCATAATCTTGCTCGCGAGCCTTTTATGCAGCGCGAAACTCATTGCATTTGAATGGGTAGATTTTTTTTCCTCTATGCGCTGGCACGAATTTTCGCAGGTGCATTCTCGGCAGCACATAATTTCTGATCTATCCCACTGGTATTCACTTTTTAAAAAATCTGAGCAGCTTGAGCGGGATGGCATCGTTCGTATTCCTAAAATAATTCACCAAATTTGGCTTGGAGGTAAACTTCCAGATCAATATCACGAATGGTGCGCTTCATGGAGAAGAATGAATCCTGAATGGGAGTATAGGATGTGGGGCGATGATGACGTCGCATCCTTTGGAATGATCAATAAAGATATGTTTGATGCGACGAATAATTATGGCGAGAAGTCCGATATTTGGCGCTATGAAATTCTGGAAAGATTTGGGGGCCTTTATGCCGATATTGATGAAGAATGTTTGCGCCCATTTGATGAGATTCATGAGCTTTTTGATTTTTATGTTGGATTACAGCCGCTCGATACTGCTACCTTGCAATTAGGTATTGGTATCATTGGTGCGGCAAAAAACCATCCATTACTGAGAAAAACTATTGAATTGATGCATACCCGGCGTGGTATTATTCCGATTGTGCTCAAGACGGGTCCTTTATTTTTCACTGAGATATGCCGAAACTTTGCAGGAAGTTTTGGATGGCGTGATGTGGTGCTGCCAGCATCATATTTATATCCATGCGGCTATTATCAAAAAGGAGCGCCCCGCGAGCAGTGGATTTGCCCCGAATCGTACGCGGTTCATCATTGGGCAGGAAGCTGGTTGAAATAGTTACGATAAACTAATCTTGAAAAAGGGCTGAAGTATTAGCTAATTTTGCAAATAAATTCAAAGATTAAAGAGGGAGATTTTATGAAAAGAAGTGTGTTTTTTGGGCTTATTGCGCTATGTGTTTCGCTTGGTGCGATGGAGAAAAGAATAGTGAATGAGGATGTGGCAGCGGCGCTAGCTACTGGTGACAGAGTTAAGGCGAACAGCTTACTTCTTAATGAAAATAATATCGTGGACCCAAACTATAAAAATCAAAATGTTAACTGGACCCTGTTCGAAAAAGCTCTAAGCGAGAAATACTATGATACTGTATATTATTTTGTTGACAGATACGGAGATGCGCTGACGGGGGGCGACATAGAGGATGTAAAGAAGCTGCCCAACTTTGCGCAAGATAGACAGCTTAAAAAGGCCGTTGATAAATGGGAGAGGCGGCAATCTGAGAAAGAGAGCGTCTCGGGCGACCAAACTGATGAGCTTTTGCGACTAGTTCAATTATCTAAAGATGACGAAGCAAAAGCGATTTTGCAAGATCTCAAAACTAAAATTAATTTCGGGGATCGAGATTTATTACCATTGATCGCTTCTACGGGTGATCTTGATATGGTGAAGTTGTTCCTACAAAAAGGCAAAGGCCAAATACCGGTTGAAGTTATGGAACGGGCTCTAAGCTACTCAAAAAATAATAAGCCAATAGTTGATGCGCTTAATGTTGCACTAGGTAAACCTAGTAAAGAACCAGGAGAGCTCACCCTTCAAGAAGTTAAAGACAAAATGAGCGAGCTTCTGGACAAAAAAAATATTATAGGAGCGCTCAATTTATTTAAGAAGTTTAATGCCGATATTGCAAAGCGGCCAGAGTATGCACCCGTTTGGTCCGGTGCCGCGTTCGCTGCGGCTCAATTATCCGTTGATCAAATACTTGGAACAAAGGCTGAGCAAGAAGAGCTTATTGGGAAATTAATAGATGCGGCTGGCAAGAATTTTGAATATGGCCTTACTGATCAAATAAATGGTGGGAATATCCTTCATTGGATTGTCTCTACGGGTAATTTTGATTTGCTAAAATTAGTTATTCAAAAATTAACTAATTTATTGAGTCAATCTACCATTAAAACAATAGTAAATCTAAAGGCAAAAGCTGGCGACACTCCTCTTTTTTTAGCAGCACTAAGCTACATGAGAACAGGTATTCCTGTATACAAGGAGATATATGAATTACTTATACGCAATGGTGCAGACGATCAAATAGCTGCTCTTGACCCTGATACCAACGCAGTAAGAAAGCCGAGCGAATTAATGCAAGAAAAAGATCAAGGCAAAGGCCAGCAAGGGGATATCACCGACCAATTAGTTGCTGCTATAGATCGAAACGAAGTTGCTGCGGTCTCCGATGTTCTGACGTTAAAAAGCAAAGGCATCAATTTCAATCGGCTGGTGAATGGAAATAGAAATATTCTTCAATATGCGATAGCAAAAGGCAACTTGCTCATTGTTAAACTACTTGTTAGGGCGGGTGCGCCAGTAGACGATGCTGCTTTTGCTGCGGCACTTGAAGTGGAATTGAATCATCCAACCGTTTACCAATATATAAAAGAAGAAATTGAAAAGAAAAATACGCCTATCGTGATAATACCGCCGGTAGGCAAGGGGCTAGATGGCGCCCTTAATGCATTAAGCAGAAGTTTAAGAGCGCTGGCACGGGCACTATAAAAAGCTAACGAAGCACCGATATTTTCACAGCGCTCAGGGTTTCCTGGGCGCTCTTCTTTTTACTATATCTACTCAAAATATTGACCTAGTATACAAAAATCGGGGTATTATCTTTATTAGTTCTAATGTGCGGTTTATTTTTTTTATAAAGTATGGTTTGATGAAATTTGTAGTTTGAAAATGATTCTGCAAAAAGGGAGACAGTAGATGAATAAATATAACATGGTCGCATTGGCTTTGCTCACTATCAATAGCCTAATGGCCGGCGAAATGGAAATCGGAAATAATGTTTTGCGAGCTACATTCAAAGATATTTCTGAAAGGATTAGAGAGCAAGACTTTGCGAGCGTGAAAAGGATCTTGGATAATCTTCAAGAGACGAGTGGGATATCAAAAAAGGCCGATTTAGAAAAACGTGGCCTACAAAGTTTTCAATATTTGACCGAATCTTTGGCAGGGATGGTACGCAGATACAAAAATAATCAGGAGCGGGGTACTGGGGAGAGAATAATAAAAAAATTAATTGATCTTGGGGCGGATGTGCAATATGAAGATATCACGGTTGAGGGCAAAAAAACTGGTATCACTTTATTAGATAAAGCATTATTTTTCGAAGAGCCCAGAATATTTAATAATCTTCTCATGGGGGCTCGGGAATCGCTTTCACCGGCCGCCTTTAATGCTTTGATCAATAAAAAAAATATATACGATGGCAGAACAGTAATGCATTTTGCTGTTGCATGCCAGGATTCCAATGGAGCATTGTTGAGCCCTTCAGTTTGCGCTGAGTTTTATGCTGCGCTTGTAAAAGATGGAGCACGCCAAGATATACCTGATGCTAATGGTGAAACCGCTATCGCTTTAAGGGAACGAATAATAAGAGAACGGTCCGAAAAAACTGGAACAGGCAAGATGCATCACGCTTTAATGTCGTTAAAGGTAAATCTTGATGCATTGGCCGCCAGAATAAAATAAAAATCATTAAGGAATAATAATGAAAAGAACACTATTAGCCATTATATTTTTATGTTTTGTTAGAAATTCTTTTGCGGTAGACAAAAAAGATATAATCACCGCACTGGGGCAGATTAAAAACGCTATCACGCGCGGAGCATTTGATACAAACAAAATGGATATTATTCGAGGCGCGGTCGAATCACTTAGGAATTACGGAATTAATTCTGATGCCGATCTTGAAAAATATGTAATGCCTGCAGATTTTAATATTTTGCACGAAGCTTTGAAAATGATCGTATTGAAAGACTACGCAAATCAACGAGAATTCGATAATGCAAAATCAATAATGAGCTCCCTTGTGGCCTTGGGTAGTAAAATTGAACAAATAAATGCTAATAAGCAAACTCTGCTCCATCAGCTCGTACAGAAAGACGAACCAGTTGCTCTGGAGATGGTAATCGCAGTTGCTAAGATTGCTCAACGCGATCTTCCTAAGGAAGAATTTGATCGGTTTATCAATGCTATTGATTATCAAGGAAAAACGGCACTTGATTATGTGACTGAATGCAGAACTAATGCAAATAAAATAATGGATAAAGATTTGTGCAATGCAATGAGTAAAGAATTGAAAAAAATGGGTGCTCAATTGGGTTCTCACGTAGTCAGCGATGATATGGCAGGAGGGCTCCGTGGGCTGGTTGGTAAACTTACCGGATTGAGAACTGCCCTTCTTGGTAGATAGTTTTTTACGTAGTTTAAAAAATAAAAGCGCTCGGTAATCTTGCCGGGCGCTTTATTTTTTGGGTAGTTTTATTCTCAAAAAGAGGAATGCAAATGAGAAAAAAAATAATGCTCTATTTATTACTTTTGCCCCTTACGCTTCACGCAATGGTGCCTCATTATGGGGTTTTAGATATTCTGAAACGCATGGTTAAAAATATTGTGGCCGATTCAAATTACCAAGAAGCATTTCACGAATTGCAAAACCTTGGCGATGAAAAAGTGATTGGTGGAATCAGCAGTGAGCAATTATACCCGCTTATTGGCGGTCTCAGGGTTGATCTAAAACGCTTGAATTTGATGGCAGATGTGACTGAAGTGCCCGATCTAAAAAAAGTAATTTTGGAGATTTCAAAACAAAAACCTGAAAACCAGCTTGCACCACAATTATTTGAATTTTTTGTAAAAGCTAACGCTCCACTTGGTCGCGATGATTATGGTCGAGGGCCGGCTCATTATGCAGTTCTTAATGGCAATCCGGAAATTTTGGATGTTCTTCTCAATCTTTCTCCTGAAGTGCTCAGTTCTCTATCGCCAAAAATAACAAAAAAACAATTGATTGATGATATTGATGATCGATTTGAAACACCGTTGATGTATGCAGCAAAAGGAGTTATTAAGAAAAAAAATATAGGCACGAATGCACAGGAAGTTGATGCTGAAAAAAGCTTAGGTATTATTGAAAAGCTTATAATTGCAGGTGCAAGCAAAGAGATTAAAAATGCTGACGGAAAAACTGCATTTGATCTTGCTACTCAAGTAGTCGTAAATCAAAGCGATGTGCCTGAATGGAAAAGGGTACGCGAACTTCTTGAACAAGACTTGCAAACAGGAATCTCATTTCAAGAGTTCGCTAAGTTTGAAAAGGCTATTCAAGATCGAAATTGGATCGTTGCTCGTGATCTATACCAACGAATTCCTAATCTCCTGCCGAATGCCAGTTTGAACGCGCCGCAACATTTGCAAACATTCGTAAAGAATTTCATCGCCGCAATTCCCGCAATAATTATAGAGACTGCCGATCCAGAATTGGCCAACTATCAAGCGGCCCTGTACCTTTTTGAAAAAATTTTGACTCAGCACCAAAAAAATCAATTACTTTTCGTTCCTCTCGATCAACAAAATCCTGAAGGAAAAACATTATTGATGTTGGCGATCGAAAATGGAAAATTTGATATCGTGGATATTCTTTTACAAGCAGGTTCCCGCACCGATTTAGTCGATAAAAATGGTAGGACACCAGTTATTTTGGCGGCTTTGTTTGCAAATAAAAAAAATGATAAAAAAGTTCGTGCGCGTGCTTTAGATGTTCTTGAAAAAGTAGCACAACGCTCAAAGCAATTTTTAACTAGAGTTGATATTTACGACAAAGCTCCTTTTGATTATGCACTTGAAAACGATGATGTGGGTATTTTAGAATTGCTCGTCCAGAATGGGTTGAATATTACAGCCACCATGTTAAGCGAGGCAAATCTTAAGAAAAAAAAGAATGTAGCATTATATTTAACCATGCTATTAAATAAAAACGAATCAGTAAAAAAAGCACCCGACTTAAAAAATTCTCTAGATGAGCTAGCTGGCGGATTGAATCGGTTAGCGCAGGAATTATAGGAGCATATCTTAGTGGCAAAAGCGCTCTATCGTGAACGCTTTTGCCATCGACAATTTTTAGTTGCAAAACAGACTAGCTTCCGCTTGGTCGTAGGCGTTTCCAATTTTTTCAAGCTGGGTATGGTCGAGCTTTTTAAGCAACGATGGATTATAATAAACACTGCCATATAATTTTTCTAAAAAAGATCTGCCCGATTTTGGTTGAGCGTCTTCTCCTGCTTCTTTGGCCAAATTTAAAAGACCGCTTATGCTGTCTGCTACTGTTTGTTTTATTGCTTCTTGATTTTTATTAAAAAAATCCTGAGCGGGCTGCTTCCAGTCTAATTCAAGGTCACAGAGACCAAGCTCTTTTGTTTTTGGGTTGAACAAAAGATTTACGGTGATATCGAATATTGGCCCAACTTCAATGAGCTTTATCAAATCATCCACCGTTTTCTGGCTGATGGTTTCGAGTTCTTTTGTTTGGAGATAAAGCGGCTTGAAGCCCACCATTTCTTCTTGTACAAGGATTGTGTTATAATCGTGTGCAACCGGTGCTAGGCGATCGCGTATGATACCTAAATAGGTTTTTGGTATTTTAATGCCGGTAATTTTTTCTTTTTGAATGCATTCTTTTAGGCGCAAGATGACTGGGATTTGGGTTACCGTCTGGAATGTCAGAACTTCATCGCTTTGCTTGAGCGATGTATCACGCTTAAGTGTTGCCTCCAGATTCCATGCTCTGCGAAGTAAACCCGCGTATTTGAAATAGAATTTTTCTGTCGAAATCATAATTGGTAATGCAGCATTCAGTTCTGACTCGTTTAAGTAGCCAAAATTACGTATGTCAGACTGGAAGAGGGTAGTGTAGCGGCTATCGTTTTTTTTCGAAATATCAATTTTGCTATTTGGTGGTAACGTTTTATCCAGAAAATTTTTATTATCGTTCGTCCATTCATCAAAGAAGCTTTGAATGTTTTTTGGCATCGGATCGGCAAGTTCGAGAATACTTTCAGGATTGAGCTCTTTTCCGCAATACTGCTGATAGATGCTTGGGTCGAGCATTGATTCTTTATTTTGCCAATCCATTGCGTTTATTTTGGCAAACGAAAAAATAATAAGAACAGTGTAAAAAACTTTATGCATAATTTAGTTACTCGCTTTTGAGAGATTTATTTTTTAATGATACATCTTCGTCAAAAATTTCTTCGATCGCCGATCGCTTGAGCGCAATTCCGATATCTTGATTAAACTCCCTGCTGATTTCGCTGTACTTATCGAGCTCCGTGCAAAAGGTGTTATAAGTTTTTTTAAGATTTTCTGAGGGGTAGCGCTCGGAGCCTCTAAGCAACAAAGATAAAAATCCTAAAATACTTTGGCCAATCTTTTTCCTGATCATTGCATCATTTCTTTGAAAAAAGAAATACCCAGACTCTCCCCATGATTGCTCCAGGTCTACCATAATAAAATTTTTTGTAGAACGATTAAAAGCCAAATTGTGTTCTAAATCGAAGAGCGGACCTTTAACCATAAGAGTTAGCAGATTTTTTATAGCAGCTTCAGGAATGTGATGTAAATCGTCGAGATTATTCTTCAGAAGTGAAAAATATTTAACCTCTTTTTGAACGATAAAGCAATTCTCATCAGAAACACCTTCCTGTAAGGGTGGACGGCCTGGCACGTGCGCAAGGTATGTTGGCGGAAGTTCTACGTGCTCTATTTTTTCCTGTTGGAATATTTTTTGATAGTGAAGGTTGTAGGCGGCGCTACTGGGTGTTTGATAGGTTATCAATTTTTCAACCGGCACTTCTTTTTGGCAGCAGATTGCGGTCGCATTAAGCGTTTGCCATCTGCGTAACGGGCCTGCAAATTTAATAAACCAATTCTCGTTTTCAAATTGCACAGGAATAATCACATTTTCTGCAGATTTATTTTCAAATTTACAGTGAGCTAGAAGTTTAGAAAGCTCTTGGAGAGTTTGCTCAGATGGAGGATTTTTTAAATCAAATTCTTTATTAAGTCGAATTGCAATCTGTAGAAAACCCTTATTCTTTGTTGCCCATTCGAAGACACTTTTTTCAAGCGCTTCTGGCATTTTTTCAGAAAGATCATAGAGAGTCAAACCGTTAATCGGAGTTTCATGATAGGTAGAATAATTTTCAAGATTTTTTGCTATGTAATCGTCTAAGGAAGTTTTATTCCCTTCCATCGAGTTAAGCGAAAAAAACGATATGATCGAAAGCAGTAGGAATAGTTGACTGATCATTGTGATTCCATTAATAACAATAAATTTTGCCTATTAATAATAGCTGGATGGATCAAAAAAACTATTGTTTATTAAGGTTTTTTAAAAAAATAAGCGCTTAGAATTTTCCAAGCGCTTATTTAGGGGTCAAGTAGTTAGAGTTTATTATAGTGTTGGTAAAGCATTCTCTAATTGTTTAATATGCCCAGAAGTAAATTCTTTCTGTATATTAGATATTTGTCAATTTTCTAAGTTGGATTTTTTGTTAGCTAACTGTTATTTTTGCCAAAGAAGACATTTCAAAAAAAGGTAAAATATGAAGCGGAATGCTGCGCGTATTGTTGTCGCAAATTGGAAAATGTATCTTTCATGTAGCGAAGTTAAAGATCGTATAGAAAAAAACACTGAGATTTTGCAGGCGCTCTCCGCTTTTGTTGATTGCAAAGCAGTTATTTGTCCATCAGCCGAAAGCTTGAGCCTTGTTCATTCAGTAATACAAAAATCAAATGTGCTTCTTGGTGCGCAAACATGCGCCGCATTTTATTCCGGTGCGTATACGGGCCAAATTTCGGCACGCTCACTGGCAGAGATTGGGTGTAGTTACTGCATTATAGCGCACAGCGAAGAAAGAGCTCGATCACACGAAAACGATCAACTGTTGCAACACAAAATTGAACAGGCATTCGCCAATAATCTTATACCGATCTTTTGCATCGGCGAAACAAACGAGCAGTTTAATGCAGGATCGGTGCAAGAGGTTTTAGAGCACCAGTTAGGCCCCGTTTTGGCCGCGCTGCAAAAAATAGAAGGCAGCAAAACTATCTATATTGCCTATGAACCAATTTGGGCCATTGGTACCGGAAAAATTCCTCAAGCAGATTATATTCAAACTATTTTTGAGCGCCTCGATGCGTTTTTTGTTTCATTGTCGGCTCAGCATACTATCGGGTTTTTATATGGCGGAAGTGTTGACGAGGGCAACGCCAGCAAATTCTGGAAAATCGCATTGTTACGGGGATTGCTCGTCGGTAAAGCGAGTACCGATTTTCAAACGCTCAAAAAAATAGTATTATCGTCTGTAGAATAACTTTCATTACCGGTTTGAGGTTTCTTATGATTTTCGGTTTGCTCGTCTCCCTTTACGTTTTTTGTTGCCTATTTTTGATGCTTTTGGTGCTCATACAAAAAGGGAAAGGCAGCATGGGCCTTGGTAACTTGGGCGGCGGTACCCAACTTCTTTTTGGTGGTTCTGGCGGCCAAGATATGTTTCAAAAAATGACCTGGGTGCTGGGTGCGATTTTTATGGGCGGTTCACTTTTCCTTTCGCTGTATAAATCGAGTGAAGTTCGTTCAGCGCGTTATTTAACCGGCGCACAATCGGTTAGCTGGCAGCAACCTTCGTTATAATTATCCTTTTTTGCTGATAAATTTGGATCGTGCATGGCCTTTATAAAGGTAGTTGACGAAATTGGCCGGTACGTGCTTAATGTTTGCAATCGATTTGGTTCCTTTATTATTTTTTTTGCTATTTGCGCAAAAACTCTATTTACCACTCGTTTGAAAATCGGAAAAACGTTTGCTCAAATGCAAACAATCGGCGTGGATTCACTCAGCATTGTCGTGCTTACGGGAACGTTTGGCGGGGCAGTGATAGCATTCCAAACCTATATCGGATTTAAACGATTTGGCGGCCACGAGTTTATGGGGCCAATCGTTGCTCTTTCTCTTTCAAGAGAACTAGCGCCCGTACTTACTGGATTGATGGTAACCGGCAGAGCCGGTTCTGCAATCGCTGCAGAAATTGGCACTATGCGAATTACGGAACAAATTGACGCACTTCGTACTCTTTGCATTAATACGTGGCAATACTTAGTGGTGCCTCGCATTGTTGCAAGCACTCTAATGCTTCCCTTTCTTACGCTGTTTGCTTTTGTATTTGGGACCCTTGGCGGATATGCAATTGCGGTGTATGTGCTTGGGCTTAATGGTCATCAATATTTGAACGGCATTGCGCGCCATTTGCAGCTGCAAGATGTTATAAAGGGGCTTTTTAAATCGAGTGTTTTTGGGCTCATTCTTGCATGGGTTGGTGCATACAAGGGGTATAACACCAAAGGCGGAGCGCGCGGCGTTGGCCGTGCAACGACTCAAAGCGTTGTGGTTGCATCGATAATGATCTTGATCGCAAACTATTTTTTGACCGCATTTTTGTTTTGAGTGAGGAATAGAATGATTGAGATCAAAGATTTAAGAAAAGAGTTTGACGGCCGCTTGATTACACGCGGCGTTAATTTAAAAATCCCAGATCATCAAATGACCGTTATTATTGGTCGCTCTGGTGAAGGCAAATCTGTTTTGCTCAAGCAAATTATTGGGCTGATCGCCCCCACTTCTGGCGCGATTGTTGTGGATGGACGGGATATTACACAACTCGATGGCGAGCAATTAGAATCTGTTTTTAAAGAGTTTGGTTATGTTTTTCAGTTTGCAGCGCTACTCGATTCATTGAATGTTTTTGAAAATATTGGCATTTCGTTGCTTGAAGCGGGAATTGCGATTGATCAAGTGCTGCCTATTGTTCGCGAAAAGTTGGCACTCGTTAATTTGCCCCAAGATGTACTTTATAAATATCCTTCAGAACTTTCTGGCGGTATGAAAAAGCGTGTCGGTTTGGCTCGCACTCTTATAATGCAGCCCAAAGTGATTCTTTATGATGAACCGACAACCGGGCTTGATCCTGTTACTTCACGCGTTATTCATGAACTGATGTACGATATGCAATGCCGCCTTTCTATTACTTCGATCGTTATTTCGCACGATGTTGAAATATTCAAATTTGCGGATAACGTCGCGCTCTTGCATGAAGGGGAGATTCGGTATTTTGGGGACGCAAAAACGATTTGGGATTGTGATAATCCCTATGTGTATCAATTCATTCGCGGCCTTTCTCGGGGCCCGATCACTACTGAGATACCAGATGCAAATCAAAATGAAGATTGATTTATAATCTTAGCTAAAAAAAGCAATGAGATGCGCAACAGCTGCAAAGGCGACACATACCCATCCAATCAATGGCGGCACAAAAGAATTACCTTTTTTGTAATATTGCAGCAAAACTGCGATTCCAAATCCTGCAGCCAAATGGGTTAGGTTTGCAAAAATAATATGTTGACCGAAAAAAGACATTATTTTTAAATGAATCTCAGACATAATACACCTCTTTATGCAAATGGAAGAATATGAGCAGCGAGTGAAATTGCTAAAAGTACCCAGCCTACAACGGGGGGTAAAAATGCGCTTCCTTGCACATAATATTGCAAGAGTAATGCAAGGCCAAATCCACCGGCAAAGTGAACTGTATGCCCGAGCATCACGTGATGAGAAAAATAATTGACCGCTTTTTTATATAATTTATGCATTGAGCTGCCCTTTTTAATAACTATCGATTTTTAAAATAGTAAAAAGTATGACAATAATGCAATAATAGGTTTTTTCTAGTTGTGATTTAGAGCGCTTTTTTTGTAGTGCGTTTCTTTTAAATAAAGCGGAAGCGCTCGATCGATAATTAATGCTTTTTTTTGCCACGATGAAAAGGCTGCGTGAGCAACCGATAGCAATGAAGGATAGATTGGTTCTGTTTCGATCGTGCTCTTTTTAAACAGAGAATCGATTTTTTCTTTAAAAAGTATTGCTCCATTGCCCATAAAGCGCCAATGATGCGCATCTTTTTTTGAGATCTGTGACAAAACATCATCTATCGGAGCACATCCGATTTCAAGTTCTGTATTTGGCAATTTAACCGCATAATAAACATCGTTATTAAACGCGTTTAATAGAAAGGCGGTTGGCGGAAAATCTGGAGCGCTTTCTGCTTGCGCGAAGGTGCGCAAACCGTCGACGCCTACAAGTTTAATGCCAGAACTGAAAGCTATCCCGTTGACGGTTGCAAGAGCAACGCGCAGCGAGGTAAAAGGAGCCGGTCCTCTATTTACTGCGATAAATGCGAGATTTATTAGCGAAAGATTCTGTTGTTTCAGAAGTGCAGCAATGGTATCAATTAATAAATTACTCGAAGTTTTTTCAAGTTGCTTAATTGCAAGCTGTTGTTGGTCGCGATAAATCCCAACTTCTAGTGAGGTGTACGTAGCTTGCACGGCTAAAAAAAATAAACTCATTCTATTTTCGGTTTTTGCATTTTTGTTGCTGATGGAAGATGCTAAACGCATCATATTCAAGTGTCTTTTCTTTTTTGGCAATTACTTTGCCACAATTTAAACACTTCCATCCTTCAAAATTTAAAAAATGATCAAAAAAAGATTGCAGAACCATAAGCCCTGCGCATTTTTTGCACCGCATAACCACTCCTTTTTTTATCCCATCTATTTTCTTAAGAAAACAAATGGGAACCCTCAAGAATACCAGCTTTTTTAAATGGTATGCTGTTGGATGCTTGCTTCGATTACTCTCGTCTCTTTTTTAACCAGCATATCATATTAGTATAACAAATTGAGTATTTTAGGAACTCTTTTTTTATATATTTTTCTGGTATTGCAAATAATCGAGGTAGGACTGCAAAATAAACGCTGCGGCGATTGCATGCCTATGCAATTTTTCTTCTTTATTGCGAACTGGCTTTAATTCTGCCGCCTGTTTACTGGTCAATCGTTCGTCCCATAAGATAAAACTTATTTCGGGAAACGCTTTTTCCAGTTTTTCTTTCATTACACGTACTTTAGTAGTTTGCTCACTTTCACGCGCTTTGAGCGTTATGGGCAGCCCGATAATAATTGTTTTAATAGATTCTTTTGCAATTATTTGAGCGAGCGTTTTATTGAGCGCAGTTGTAGCAATAGCCTGATCTGGCTTTGCGGTATATAAAAGAGAATCGGAAATAGCGATGCCGGTCCATTGGTCGCCAAGATCAAGAGCTAGGAGTTTCATTTTAGGATCGCTTTATAATGGATAAAAATATTCTTGCGTTATAGACTGCACAGTCAATAACCTACACCGATGTTAGTTTAGAAACAAGGAGACTTTTTCAGTGGATATCAATAGCAGTATAGCATATATAAACGATTATTTGTGGCACTGGCCGCTCCTACTTTTTATCTTTTTTGCGGCTACCACAATAACGGTGGCCTGCCAGTTTGTTCAATTTCGCCATTTTTTTACCGCGTGGCGGCTCACTCTTAAAAAAGAAATGAATCGAAGTAAGGGGGATATGACTCCGCTTGAAGCGCTTTTTAATGCGCTGAGCATCAGTACCGGAAATGGCAGTATTGCCGGAATGGCGACAGCGGTCGCTTCTGGTGGCCCGGGAGCAGCATTATGGGTTTTTATTTTTGGTTTTTTAGGAATGGGTTTGCGGTTTGCGGAGGTTTTTTTAGGTTCTTATTTTAAACCTGAACATCAAGCAGATTTAACAGTCGGCGGCCCGATGATTTATTTACAGCGGCTTCCTTTAGGGCATTTTTTTTCTCGTATGTATGCGCTTTTGCTCCTTTTTCTTGGCCTTGCAGCTAGCGCTGGAATGCAATCAAATTCGATGTGCGTGGGATGCGTTTATCTTTTTGGTGTTCCTGCATGGTTGGTGGGTTTAGCTTTATTTAGCTTTGCGTTTTATGTAATTACCGGCGGAGCGGAGCGAATTGTTAGCATTGTCGATGCGGTGGTTCCTTTTAAGGTATTAGCTTTTTTTAGCACGGCGCTTGTCATTATTGTTTATCATTATGATAAATTCGTTCCTGCGCTTTCGCTCATTATTAGATCTGGATTTAGCTCAGCGGCAATTGCTGGGGGCGCTGCAGGATTTGGTGTGCAACAAGCGATGCGCTATGGTTTTTCTCGCTCAATTAACGCATCCGAGGCGGGCCTGGGTTCAGCTGCCGTATTTTTTGGAGGCACTAATATTGCTGAGCCAAGAAAAAACGGGATTTTATCTATGCTCAGCGTTTTCATGAGCGCAAATCTTGTGTGTTTTTTGGTGGCTTTAATTATTGTAATGACGGGTGTCGCCCATTCAGGCCAAACAGGATTGGCGTTGACTATCGCCGCCTATGAAACAGTTTTTGGATCTTTTGGTGGATTAATCGTTACGATTTTATCGCTTGTTTTTGGGCTTGGCGTGATGATTTCATACGCTTACGTTTCGCTTTCTTGTTGGCTTTTTGTGACAAACGGCCGATTTGAGCGGCTTTTCAAAATCATTTTTCCACTCTCCGCATTTTTTGGTTCGATTAGTAGGGTCGATTTAGTTTGGAATTTGAGTGACCTGGTAAATGCAGGGTTGCTAATAATTAATATTTTAGGATTATTGTGGCTATTGCCACTTATTGCCAAAGAGATGCGAAAATCAAGCTATTAGCTTTTTTTGAAACAAACATATTAAAAAAAAGATTATTGTTCGGGTTCCAGGTCTTGCAGATGCTTCAGTTGCGGCGATAAAAGCGTTTAAAAAATTTAGATCGATTAGCTCCGTAACCAGTAGCTTAATTTTTCAAAGCTCTATACTTGATTTAGATTAACGCATTTCGTTAAAATTTTTTATAGCGTTTATTCAAGGGGGTCAATTATGAATGTGCTATCTAAAATATTTTTCGTCTTAGTGCAGATTTTGTTTTGCTTTTCATCAAACTGCATGCAGAAACCGGTCGAATGCCCTCTAGGTATGAAAATTCAAATTACTGGAGATAAAGGACTTGAGACAAAAATTTTATCAAGCGAAATTGATACCACTAGCTTTTCTAAAGTCGCTCTAGCCTCTCCGGTTATTCAGGAACTCATGGCGCAAGATAAATCAACTATCGATTTGAGTGTTTTATCGAAGGCTCAATATTTGGTGCTGACGAACTTAGCCGACCAACTGGATAAGCCAAAAGAACTGAAACAACAAATCGAGGGTTACTATGCATCTCCGTATGTGCTTGTTCGTATTGTGCAGGCGGCAATCGATTTGAAAATGCAACTGCTCAAAGACATCGCTCTTTCAGTTCTTGCAAAAAAATTGAGTGGGCAAGAAGATATAAAAATTACTGAAAAAATGATGGAAAAAGAGCAGATTCTGGATCCACTTTTAGAGTTTATGTCCTGGTTTTCCACCGCAAAATATTCAAAAGAAATTAAGGCCGCACTTCGAGGCAGTTTAATAGAAAGTTATAATCAAATAGTGGGTTGGATTAGTTCGAGAGTTTTTGCATTTGATGGCAACCAAGATGCGCGAGCATTGGTATTTAAAAACAATGCCCAACAAGATCTTATTGCCTCCAATGGTAATGGTAATCTTGCGGTTTGGAATTTTAAAACGGGAAGCAAGTTAAAAGAGATGCGTGAGCAGGGAGTTATTTATTCTTCGCTTGCGCTGGGAGATAATCAGAATTTACTCGTTGGCGCATCAGCAACCGATCTTCAGCTTATAGAGACAAAAAATTTTAATGTTCAGCGAAAAATCCAGACGCAGGCAATTATTAATGGGGTTGCTGTTCATCCTTTCGCGCAAGAGGGAGTTGCTACTCAATTTGGAGACGCAGTATATTTCGATGCAAAAACAAATCAGCAGAAAGATCTTGCAACCCAACCAGCCACCATATTTCGCGGAGCTGCTTTTGCTTCTTCAGGTAAATTATATGCAATAGCTGGGGATGATAAAAAGCTCCGTTTATTTTCAAACGATAGTAAAAAAGAAGAATTTTCTTTCGGAGAAAAATTATTTTCAGTCGCTTTTAACCAAAAAAACGATTATCAACTCATTATTGGCGGAGAAACGGTAATTTATCTTCTGGATTTAAATAAGAGGACCTATCAAACTTCTGAAAAAATTGGTGCGCGGTTGAATTCGGTAGCTTTTAGCTCAGATGGAAAAAAGTTCGTGGCCGGAAACGAGAGTAAAATTTTTGTTGGTCACGTAAATAGTAAGATCGAGATCAAACATACGATTTCCATCCCGGGTGTTAATGCAGTGCTTTTCAGTCCCGATAACCGAATGATAGTTGCGGCTACACAGCAGGGTATACGGGTAGTTGATCTTTTTGCGTTCGAAAACGGTTATATCGATACCGAAACACTTATATACTTGGGCGTTATTGAGCAAGTCGCGAGTAACGCGAATGCACAAAAACCATTCTCGCTAATGATACCTAATGATATAAAGATAAGTATGCGGGCAAAACTGCCACCGTTTTTACATAATTATTTAGAAAATCCTTTACTGTTTACTGCTGCTAGATCAAAACAAGCAAAAAATGAAGAAGCGGTAGAGAAAGAAGTATCAGAATTCGAAAAAATTGACCTGCCGCTCTCTGAAAAAAAACAGTCAGAAGAACCAACAACTTGGTGGCAAACTATTAGACAAAAAGTCGGTTACTGATTTTTTATGTAATCAGTTGCTAGGGATATTTCGCGCAAAAAAAAATAATCGGCTAGAATAGTTTTCATACAGTCTTTCCGTGGAGTCTTTATGAATCATTCACCGTTTTTGCCAAACATATTTCCGGTTGCATGCCACACCAATAATGTTGGTACATCTTCTATTTTTGTCGCCGTAAAAGGTATGAAAGACGATGGGGTTAATCATATTCCTGAAGCTTTATCACGCGGTGCGCGCATTATTGTTGTTGCGCAAGATGCGCATATTCCGGATGATATTCAATCTTTGATTCAAAGATCAAACGTGCTTTTATTGCGCACCGATAATACGCGGCGTGCACTGGCGCAATTGAGTCAGCATGAGCTTAATTATCCTGCCAAGTCGTTGAAAATACTGGCTATTACTGGCACTAAAGGAAAAACAACTACCGCTTTTTTACTTGCGCATCTGTTGCGCAGTGCAGGAAAAAAAGTAGCGCTGCTGAGTTCCGTGTACAATATGATCGACACCGAAATTCTGCCAACTGAGCTCACTACTCAGCATCCTGATTATTTGCACCTCTTTTTTGATGCGTGTAAAAAAAATAGTATTGAATATGTCGTGATGGAAACCGCTGCGCAGGCGTTTTCACTCGATCGTGTTTTTGATTTGTCTTTTGATGGGGTTATATTTACGAATTTCTCAAACGAGCATGCCGAGTTTTATCCAACTCAGGAAGCTTATTTTCAAGCAAAGTGTCAGATTTTTGCTCAATCAAAAGAAAATGCACCGATTTTTATCAATGCTGACGACGCGCACTTTGAAGAACTCAAGAAAAGATGTGCTATTGCGGAATCGTTTTCTTTGCGTGTCGCTAGCTCGATTAAGGGTGAAATTATTTCAAATGATTGGAATGGGCTAAAACTAAAAATTGTGCTCGATGGTGCAGATTATAATTTTTTTTGCCCCGCACTTTTGGGTGAATTTAATGCGTATAATATTTTAGCAGCAATAAGTATGGCCCATGGCATTGGGGTTGATATTGAAACCATTTTTAAAGGTTGCGCATCGTTTAACGGAGTTCCCGGGCGGCTTGAATTGTACAAACTGCCTAACGGCGCGCGCGGCATTATTGATAAGGCGCACAATCAATCATCATTTGAAGCGGTACTTTCCGCGTTGCGGCCATTAACTACTCAATTAATCGTGGTGTTTGGCGCGGGGGGCGATCGAGATGCAACAAAGCGTCCATTAATGGGCGCTGTTGCCGCTAACTATGCCGATTTAGTAATTATTACTTCAGATAATCCTCGGTCGGAAAAATTGCAGATAATTATTGAACAAATTATGGCGGGAATTAGCGAACAGAGCATTGAAAAAACGATTATTATTGAGAATCGGGAAAAAGCAATTCTGCATGCGTATCAAAATTCTACCAGAGGCTCAATTATTGCATTACTGGGCAAAGGGCCTGATGAATATGAGTTGGTGAGTGGTGTAAAAACTTATTTTAGTGAGCGATCAATTTTACAATCGCTCCCGATAAAGGAAGCGTTGTGAATATTATCGATATCAGTTGGCCAATTGCACCGGGCATGACCGAATATAAAAATCGTGCCAGCGTGCATCTCAAAAAAATAAAAAACGTTTTAGATAACGGCGCGGCTGAATCGGAGATTTGTTTGCATAGCCACACTGGCACGCATATCGATGCGCCATCTCATTTTTTAAGTGATGGTAAAACTATAGAAAACGTATCACTCGATTCATTGATTGGTACATGCCGCGTTATCGATTTAACGCATGTTGATGATGCAATTACCCGACAGGATATTGAAGCGCATATAGTTAATGCTGGCGAACGGATTTTATTGAAAACAAAAAATAGTGCGCGTTCAATTAGCGAGCCATTTGATCCTTCATTTATTTATCTACGTGCCGATGCTGCCCGCTTTTTAGTAGATAAAAAAATAAAAACAATCGGCATCGATTATTTAGGAATTGAACGCAATCAACCTAAGCACGATACGCACGAACTTCTCATGAAAGCTGATATCACTATTATTGAAGGGTTACGCTTGCAGGGTGTATCCGCCGGAAATTATGAACTCTATTGTTTACCACTTTTAATACCAGGGATTGATGCAGCTCCTGCACGTGCAATTTTGATGAAGTGATTGCTATCCTAATTCTTTTTTTGTGAGCACTCGAATTATTCCTTGTGCAAATTCTTTTGCGTCGTTGGGGCCTGCTGCAGTAACCACTAACCCATCAGTAACAATTGTTTTTTCTTTTTGGTAATCCACGCCGTGCAATTTATATATAACATCCAATGCATTATCGCCATTCCATCCGGTCGCTTTTTTTCCGGTGAGTGCACCAGCTTTTGCAAGAATTCGTGTGGAAATGCAAATCGCTCCATAGGGAGTGTCACTGTGTTTTGCTTGCGTGATCAAGTGAGCTGTTGTGGAATTATCCAAACACTCAAGTGCGCCTGAACCACCGATTAAAAAAATGCCATCATATTGATTGCCATCAAGTTGATCGATCGTGCTGTCTACCGGTGCAGTTGAGGTATCGGTCGCAATTGCGCCGCCCTCTCTATCGCTTGCGGTGAGCACTTTTATACCTTGCGCTTCAAGTTGTTTTTTTGTTTCCAAATATTCAATTGGTTGGAAACCTTCACTTGCGATAATCAATACTACTTCTTTATCTTTTACTACGTTCATTACTCATCCTTAAGGTGTCATAAAACTTTGGCGTCATCTTAGTTTGTAGAAGATTGGTTGTCAATGGAGCGCAGTTTAAGCGAATTGATTCGTATTTTTTGATTAAGGATCGACAACTCTACCTGATATGCCGGGTACGAAATCGTTTCATAGGCAATCGATGATTTTGTTGGCACTAAAGATGCGCACGCATTGGAGCCGATCCGTAACTGCGTCGGTTTTTTTCCAAGTCGTTCGATAGTTGTTTCGTGTTCATTAACTGCTGCGCGGAGCATACCATAACTGCGCATGAAATTTTTTGGTGCATCACCATGCCAATACGGAAGATATATGTTTTTAATGGTGCAGCATTGCGCGAGTCTTGCCACGGCGCTTAACGTACAACTATTTGGCTGGAGGATGATAAGATGATCTATCGTGCTCGTACCATATGAACTAATCAGATGTGAAACAAGTGTATATTCTACCCAGCTAATAGATGAAGCCCGTTTTCCTAATGCGCCGGGATCGATAATAACCGTTTTTGCATTTGCACGCATGATCGTTAATTCATTTTCATTGCAGGCTATCTTTTCAATTGATGGCTTGGTTTGCGTATTGTATTTGAGCAATGCGGTAAAGAAAATAAGGGTTGCTGTAAATCCAGCAATTCGTTTAAGGGGATGGTTAAAAATTTTCGAGTGCAAGATAAAAAAAGAAAAAAGCGGCATTGCAAGCAAAATCAACGGATGAATAGTTGGCAATTCGATCAGCCACGATGAGTTGCCCCAAGAAAATACAATACTCGATAGTTGTGATATTTTTTCTAAGCAGGTAATCAAAAAAGTGTTTGGCAGAAAAAAAAGTTCGCTAAAAAAAATGAGAGACGAAAGAAAAAGTAAAATAAAAAGAAATGGATTAAAAAATAGATTACTTACCGGAGTCATAAGGCTAAAGGGAAGACCCCAAGCAATGAGCAACGGAAGGGAAGCAAGATTGAGGAAAAGCTGAACCTCAAGATAAGTAATGAGTGATGAAAAAATGCGGTATAAAATTGGCCGAATCATGTTATTTTTTACTCTAGCGTTTTTTTTGGCGTTTGTCATACTTGACGGGAGTATTAATCGTTCGCAAACCACGATCTGTTGACATTTTTTTGCAAATAGGCTATTATAAAAGGTGTATAATATGATTGAAAGTTTGCACTCAAGGAGTTGAATTATGAATTACAAAATTATCATGCTCATGGCTGTGCTTGTTGCAGGCATGAACGCTTTTGCAGAGGAATCTACCTATCCTGTGCCGCATTCGCAAGAAACAATTGAAGAATTTGGTGAGCTAAAAGTAGAAATACCAAGCGATATTGATAGAGAACTTGAAGAGCTACAAAAGAAACATGCTCTAGCGCGCGAAGAGGCTTTAGGCCCAGTCGCTGTTCCAACTCCTGCAAACGCACAACCGGCAACCCAGCACGATGTTGAAGGTGGTCAAACCGGTGAGCAAATTCAGCAAACAGAAGAACAAGCAGAAAAAGCTATAAACGGCTAAGTTGCCCAAAAAATACTAAGAAGATCGGTGTAAAAACCGATCTTTTTTTTGTTCTTTTTTCTGCGGCATCAAACTAATTTGATCGCATTATTGCTTGTCAGATATGCAAAGAAGTAGAATAAGTGAAAATATGGTTATGGGGGAGATGGGGATGAAAAGGTTATTTAAATATTTTCTTATTAGTTTTTGCATTCAGCTTCACGCAATTAACTTTACGGTGACCGATGTCGCCGCAATAAAAAAAGATCATCGTGATCAAATAAATTCAACCATTAAAGCGACGCATGATCAACCATCGGTACCAATAAAATTTGAGCAATTACAACGCCTGGCACTCATACAAACCGGTAATAAAACGATGGATGAATATTTTTATCAATTAGGAACATGGCTTGGAAATTTATCGTATCAGCGTGATGCGCTAACGCTTATTAATGATACGGGAAAACGTCTACAGGAACTTCTTGCTCCATTAAAAAAAGCTGTTGATGCAAGCACTACAGCAAACGCAACTAAAGTTGCTTTTAGAAATCTTTATAATCAAATAGCGGTGCTTATGCTTGAATATGCAGATCGATTAAAGGCCGATGGAGCTCTAGAGATTCAATTAGCTCCAGTTAAGATTCCTACCCTGCGATAATTCGAGGCTATTCACAACTTACTACTTCTATTTTATGATAACCACCAAAACTTACCCTAAATTTTGGGGTAAATAAAAGGAAGTATGTCATGTCGATCGCTTTATCTCAATCGTCATCTTTTTCGTTTCGTGAACTATTAGGGATGAACCTAATTATTCTTTTTTTATGTGCGCTTGCTTTGCGAGCTTTATTTTTTTATTCGTACGGACAGCACGAGCAACGGCATTGGCAAGCGGATAGTATGGATTATCATGTGTGCGCTGTTGGCATTGCACATGGAACGGGAATGCATCGCGTCGACGATAACAAACCTATTTTTTGGCGCACGCCCGGATATCCTTATTTTATTTCACTTTTTTATAAATGGTACGGCCTTTTTAGCCCGGCGTTTGAAGCAAATATGCCGGCACAAAAAGCGGTTATTTTGGCCCAAGTTGCTTTTTCTTCGCTTACGCCCCTCCTGATTTTTTTTCTCGCCTTTTTAATAACGGGATCGTTGAGTTTAGCGCAGATTGCAGGGTGGATTTTTGCGTTCCATCCAGGATTTATAGTTGCACCGAGCTATTTATTAACCGAAGCAATAGCTCTTCTTTTCTTTTTTGGATTTCTTCTTTGCCTATTTTCTATCGCACTGCCTTCCAGTAAGCATGCGCAAGAATCTTGGGTGCTCTCAAGAATTTTTTTTGGCGGCATACTGCTAGGCCTTTACACTTGGATGCGCCCGAATGGGGAATTCATTTCAGTTCTGGCCTGCGTTATCCTGCTATTAAGCGCCGTTTCTTGGCCAAGAAAAATAATGAGAATTGTTCTTTTCTTATGCGTTTTTTTTGCATCGCTTTCTCCGTGGTACGTTCGTAATCATAATCTTACGGGGCGTTGGTTTTTTTGCCCGATGTCTGGTGCTTATTTATGTGCGTTCTCCGTGCCGAAATTAATTCGTCGTGCAGCAAACCAGCCGCTTGATTTGTGCCTTAAATATATGTTTGTTCAAGCGCAAAATGAAACTGCATCGCAAGAAGAAATCTATCGTGCGATTAAATCGCCGTATGTTGTAACACGCGAACTCTTTTGTATGCAGTTAGCGCTTCCTTGGATTCAGCAATTTCCTAAATATTTTGTACTCGATTGGATGACCGAGGTACTTAAAACGACCTTCGATTTATATAGTAGCCAATTGGTTTCTTTGGCAAAAAATACGTTTAAATGGGATCAAATTGAGGAAGTATTGAGCAAAAAAGTTGCTGCATGTTTATATGCCGAATCAATCCCTTGGTGGATGCGCATTATTGCTTGGATTGAATTTTTCTATTCGATTCTTTTGTGGATTGGATTTTTTGCAGGGTGTTGGCTCTTTTTAGTGCGCAATGCGTATGGGTTTCTAAAAAAACGCGCTTATGATAATCAAATGCTGATGCTTTGGGTTTTTTCGGGTATATTAATTGGCGGCCTTCTTTTTATGACCGGTGGTTTTGGGTATGCCCGTTTGCGCATGCCGGCCGAGCCGCTTCTGGTTATTCTTTCACTCATTTTTTGGTTTTGGGTATTTGCTAGAGATAAGTAATACCTTGATGTCGCATAATCCAAACTAATAAATTATGTATTAACAATCATAGGTAAAGGATGTTATGAAGTTAATGCATATAATAGTTTATTTAATGTTTGTTTCAAATTCGTCTGCTCAGATGCATCAGCATGTTCTTAAAATAGTGAATGGAGTGCCAGAGGATTATGGAATTCATAAATCTTCCTATTTGGTTATGAGTGAAATAGAGCCACTCTCAAAGAAAACATTTCATGAACTCTCGCAGGATGGGATCCCGCCTGTTATTCAAACGTTTTCAAAATTAGATACAAAGCGTATAGTTCAACTTTATACCAAACAAAATTTTTCAGATCTTTGTTTTAAAAAAGATAGCACGCTTGATGAGATACATAATGATTTTTACTATTCTCGAGAAATAAAAGACGAAAAAGGGTTGCCTATAGAATCATTTGCTCTCTATACAAGAAATGAGGCTCAAATTGAGGGCGGCCCCTTAATGATCAGAAAGTGGTATGGTGAATATCAGCCTAAAGAAAAAAAATGCTGTACGCCTATGCGTGCACTTTTCACAGGGACAACAGTCGTAGGCCTTACTACATTGGCATTAATCTTTAGTAATTGGCAAAATATACAAAAATGTTGCCCGCAATAGATCTTTTTTTGCAACAGGCTAATGCTTACTTATTATTAATGATTTTTAGGGACATAAGAGAAAATATAATATGATTAATTAATTCTAACATTTCAATATAGAAAAATTGGAAAAGTATGGAAAAATTATATTCTCCGTGGCGTAATTCGTACGTTCGTGGCGTCCATGGTGAGAAAAAAGATGGAAACGAAAATGACTGTCCTTTTTGCGCCCAATATGCGGCACATAATGACGCTTATTATGGTATTTTGCTCAGAGCGAAACATCATTTTGTAATGATGAACGCGTATCCATATTCTGGTGGACATCTGCTTATCACATCAAACGAACATACCCCAGGAATCGAAGAATTTAGCAAAGAGTCGCGGGCAGAATTAATGGAACTTGCATCATTTGCGTCAGCAGTATTGAAAAAAGAGCTCAACGCTCAAGGAGTTAATTTAGGAGCAAATTTAGGAAAAGCGGCAGGCGCCGGCATTCCTGCCCATTTTCATTTTCATGTGCTTCCACGTTGGATTGGTGATACTAATTTTTTCCCCTTAATTGGAGAAACTAAACAAGTAGGCACCGATTTGAAAAAGATTTATGAACAACTACTGCCAGAATTTGGTGCATTCTTGCAGAAGCGGGTATAGTTTGAATTATTATTTAAAAAAATTGCGCCGGTGCATTGAAAAGAACAGTATTATGATCAAAAAAGCAATGACTGCAACAAGTAATGTCGTTTTGCCTGTGCCTGGTGATTGTTTTCCTAAGTATTCATTAACCAAATCTTGTATTTTATAAACTAGTTCATCTGGGTTTGATCCCAATGCATTGCTCAAGCCGACAATAGTTAGTTTATGCTTTGGTTGATAGAGCAAAGAACTTTGGTAGCCGTTTATCATCCCATCATGTTTATAAAAAAATTCTTCAGGACTTTTGTATATGAGAACGCCGTAGCCGGTAGCCATATTTTTATAGTTTGTTTGCAGGTGAGGAGTCAGCATAAGCTCGAGGCTTTTTGCAGAAATAATTTTTCCTGCGTAAAGAGCTAAATTCCATGCGTGCAAATCATCAGTATTTGAAATAATTGAGGCCTCAGCAAAAGCTGTCGTCATGTTAACATTATCGCCTGGTTGCAATTCTTTTGTTTGCTCATCGAGATTATAGCCTATGCTCAATTCTGGATGAATTTTCTGTACGCAGCTTAGCATTTCACGATGTGCAGCATAGGTACTCTTCATATTAAGTGGTTTAAATAATTCCTTGGCCAAAAATGATCCATAATCAATTCCAGTGACCGATTCAATAATAATTCCTAAAATATTGTAGCCCGTGCCGCTGTATTCATATTTGCTCCCGGGTTCAAAAGAAAGTTGTTGATCGCTGATGAAAGTAATAAACTCTTTGGATGATCGCGGTTTTTTGTAAAAATCACCAAAGCCTTCAAGGCGAACATATTCAGGAAGTCCTGAACTGTGGATGAGCAAATGATGAATCGTGATCGTGTTTGCCCATTCTTGAAAATTGCCGCACCAAATAGGATGATGATGCGGCAAATAAGTGCTGATTGGTTTATGCAGATCTATGTTGCCTTGATCAACCAATTTTAAAATAGCGACCGCCGTGAATTGTTTAGTAATAGAGCCAATGAGATACTGGCTCTTTGAGCTGTTTTTAATTTTTCGTTCTTTATCTGCCCAGCCAAAACCTTCATTAAATATACCATCGGCCCCATGTGCGACTAAAAAAGTACCATTAATGATACGATTTTTACCCCTTGTTGCAAAAAGGTTTTTTATACTTTGGAAAAGTGCGGAAGAATTAGGATTACTTGTAATGGTGAATGGCATGAGAAAGAAAAGAATAACTACCACTGTTATTTTATGCTTCATTAAGACCTCTGGTTTAAATGTGCTTAAATTATAAAAAATTAACCAAAAATTTCTATAAAATAGGCAAAAAAGGTCACAACGGGCCGTTGACCCCAATAGGAACTTTTTATTGATTTAAAGGTACCGATTTGAAAAAGATTTATGAGCAGCCCCGCATTTAGCGAGTTCAAATAACGAATCCATTTTTGAGATGGTCTCGACGCCCAAAATGGTTTGTGCTAGAGTAAAATACATCGATTCTGCTCGTCTTATAAGGATAAATCAATGCAATCGCTTGAAATTCGTAAACTCTTTTTCGATTTCTTTGTTAGCCGCGGGCACACGCAAGTGCCAAGTTCTTCGCTTATTCCAGCACAAGATCCAACGATTCTTTTTACCAATGCTGGGATGAATCAGTTTAAGGATCTCTTTTTGGGTAAAGAAACGCGCAGCTATAAACGAGCGGTAAGCATTCAAAAATGTATGCGCGCAGGTGGCAAGCACAACGATCTTGATAATGTTGGCTTTACAGCACGCCATCTAACTTTTTTTGAAATGATGGGGAATTTCTCTTTCGGGGATTATTTTAAAAAAGAGGCGATTCAGTTTGCTTGGGATTTTCTGACCGGTTCGATGAAATTTAAGCCGGAAGTAATGCATGCATCAGTTTATTATAAAGACGAAGAAGCGTTTGAAATTTGGAATAAGCAGGTAGGCCTTCCTGCAGAGCGCATTCATAAATTAGGCGAAGCTGATAACTTTTGGCAAATGGGCGATACCGGCCCGTGCGGCCCATGCTCTGAAATTTATATTGATCGGGGCTCCAACTATGGTTGTAAAAAACCTGATTGCAAGCCGGGATGTTCATGCGATCGTTATCTAGAAGTATGGAATTTGGTTTTCATGCAATTTGATCGTCAACCTGATGGCAGTGATAAATCGCTCAAATCACCCGGCGTTGATACTGGCATGGGGCTTGAGCGGCTCGCATTGCTTCTAGAAGGAAAAGATACGGTTTATGAAACCGACGTTTTTGCGCATGTTATTTCTCGTATTGAGCAATTAACCGGCAAAAAATATGCGCAGCAAGATAAAGAAAAAAAAGCGGCATTTCATGTACTTGCAGACCACATTCGCGCATCAACTTTTTTAATTGCAGACGGCGCGACTCCATCCAATGATGGCCGTGGTTATGTTCTGCGCAAGGTAATCCGCCGTGCTGCATTATTTTCTAAAAAATTAATCGAAAAACCGATTTTCCCTTTACTTGTTGATGCGGTAATTGAAGATATGGGTTCAGTATATCCTGAACTGGCTCAGCACCGCTCACGCATCATTATGCTTCTTGAACAAGAAGTAGAAAAATTTGATGCGAATTTGACTAAAGGTCAAGAAATGCTTGCCGATTATTTTAAGCATGCAAAAAATAAAATAGTTTCGGGGCCTCAGGCGTTTAAACTTTACGATACGTATGGATTCCCTCTTGAAATAACCCGCATTATTGCTCAAGAAAAAGGGTTTGAAGTAGATATTCTTGCATACGAAAAAGAGATGGAGCAGCAACGCGAACGCTCAGGAAAAAAAGAGACGGTTCATGAAATTCAATTGGGCGAAAATATTAAAACAGATTTTACCGGTTATACCGATCTTGAGACCCCTTCAAAAATTACTGCGCTGATTGTCGATAATCATGAAGTGGAAAAAGCCCCTGCGGGAAGTGATGTGTGGGTGATTGCATCAAAATCTCCATTTTATGTGGAGAAGGGCGGGCAAGTGAGCGATCAAGGCTCTCTTAAAATCGATGGGTTTCAAGCGCCGCTGATTGGTTTAAAAAGAATAGATAATGCAATCGCTGCGCGTATTAAAACCATCAAACCAATTTCAGTTGGTGATGCAATTACATCTGTTGTTGATAAACAAGTGCGGTTGAATACTATGTACAATCATACCGCAACGCATTTGCTCCAAGCAGCCCTTATTAAATTACTGGGAAGCGAAGTTCGCCAAGCTGGTTCATTGGTAGATCCTGATTATTTGCGTTTCGATTTTACGTACCATAATCCGATCTCTGCCGAGCAAATTAAACAAGTCGAAGATTTAGTAAACGATAAAATTAGAGAAAATATTCCCGTTTCTGTTACTGAAACTAATTATAACGATGCAATTAAACGCGGCGTGATGGCGATATTTGGCGAAAAATATAATCCTGAAAAAGTGCGCGTGATCGATGTTCCAGGTTTTTCTGCAGAACTTTGCGGTGGCACGCACGTACGCCAAACCGGCGATATTGGATGCTTCAAAATTACTGAATTAACATCTCTTGCTGCAGGGCAAAAGCGCATTGTCGCGCTTACAGGCCCCAAAGCTATAGAAACGTATCAGCAGACATTTGCGATTTCAAAAAAGTTGAGCACCGATTTTAAAGTGCCGGTTGAGCAAGTGATGGATGCGATTGCAAAGCATCGTGAGCAATTAAAAGCTGCAAACGATTCAATACGGAATCTAAAAAAACAAATGATGCATTTGCAGCTTCCGCAGTGGCGCGAACGCATTGAAAATATTAACGGGATTCCATTTTTATTCTTGTCATTTAATGATGCGTCGGTTGATGAACTGCGCGAAATTGGGCACGAATTAATGCGCGCAAAACAAGGATTTTACTTCTTATTCAACTCTGCACAGCAAAGTTCATTTGTCGCACTTCTTTCGCCAACGATAAAAACGTTTGTGCTTAAGGATATTTCAGAATGGCTCAAAACATCGTTCAATATGCACGGCGGCGGTAAGGCAGAATTGCTTCAAGGCGGCGGGCCAGCGGTTGACGCACATAAATTTGCCGCTGAGCTTAAGAAATGGGTTTCGAGTAAGTAATCGGAGCGATTTAGAGAATTATTCAGCAGATTTTTTTGCAAATTGCTCTATTTATAGAACGCTATAAAACAGCCAAATTTGACTATTTGAAATAATAATACTAGGCTGATACATTATAATTTAATTTGGGGATCATTATGATGTATTTATTATGGGTAATATTATTTTTCTTAAGCGGTGTAAGCTCTGCCATGGAGCAGCGCTCAACCAACAACAATAATACTCCCGCAAGCACTGGTTATTTTTTACAGTTTAAAGATCAGATTTATTATGATTGGGACGAGTACACAATAGAAAAATTTATTCGAAAAGCCCCTTACCTGCGCCAAGTGCTTAGAAAAGATTATAACCCTAATCCTGATGATTATTTTAATGACGAATTGACGGATCAGGAACTTTCTGCATTAGAGTCAGCTGGCCGCACAGAAAAGAATCCTTTATATTTGTCTGGCATCACAGAAAAGCAATTTGCATTGTTTATGGCGGGACACAACGATCTTGCTCTTATCGAGTTGGTTGAGTATCTTAAATGTTGTGATTATTTAGCAAATAAAAGTGATTCATTTTTAGCAAAGATTCATTTATCAGCAAAATGGAGAACTCTTAGTTTTTTGCATCTACTCGAACGAGATGCTTCTGTTATTAATTTGCTTGATAAGGGTTATATGAAAATGGTTACGGATGAGATGTCCGAAGCTTATAAAACTTCTAAGCTTTCTATCCAACAGTGCTTATTAATAAATTTACTCGAGAAGTCTTACAATGAATCAGTGCGTAAAGTTGATTTAAATAAAGGCTCTAGGTGGCGCGCAATATTTGATACATTTACTGCAGACCAGCGAGATCAGTTGATAAAAATTCATGATTTACGATTAGACTACCAACCTCATCTAAGACCAATTAAATTTGATGAATGGAAAAAGGCTAAGAAATTATATGAGCGCCACACGACGCTGTATCCTAATAGTGTTGCATTAGTACCTAAAGAGAATAAAAAATCTTCTATGTGCACACTTCTCTAATTTTTTTTATAGCCTGATTAATCATTTCGTCAAGTGCCTCTGCACTTTCAGAAAAATTTTGCAATACATAATCCGGCACCTCTTCCCGATTTACCGGACGATCAATACCGACTGATAAGCGTGCAAATTCTGGGCCTATTATTTCGATAATAGATTTCAATCCATTATGCCCTTTGGCGCTGCCGCCTGCACGCACTTTTAGTTTACCAAATGGTAATTCTAACTCGTCGTGGATAACCAGAATATTTTCTTTTTTGATTCCTTGCTTGGCAAGTTCCGGCAGCACTCTTCCCGACACATTCATAAATGTTTGCGGTTTAATCAGAAGAACTTTGTTGCCATTGATATCGATCGAGGCAACTTCCATGTTCCCTTTGGTGTGCCACGGAGCACTTGATTGATCTGCCAGCGCATCAATGATCATAAAACCGATATTATGCCGCGTACGGGCAAATTTCGGGCCAGGATTTCCTAGCCCGATAATTGCTTTAATATCTTTTAACGCTGTTATTGGAGCGAGTTGCATGAGTTATTTTGGTGCTGTTGGCAAAGAAGATGGTTGCGCAGCTGGAGTTATTACTGGTTTCATGCTCTTGCGTTTTTCTTCGCCATATTTTTTATTCATGCGAGCTGAAACTTTATCAGAAATGTTGAGTGCTTTAGAACCATATACAATGCCGGCGCCTTGAACAAGGATAATTCCTTCTTCATTTGCAATTTCTTCAGCAGCTTCTTGGATTTTTTTCAAGAAACGCATTTCAAGTTCTTGCTGAGCTTGTTGCATGAACGCTTGCAAGCCTTCTAGTTTTGTTTGTCCTTGTGCGCGCAAGCTCATAATATCGGATTGATATTTTTCACGGGCATCGGGGCTCAGCGCGGGAGCCTTTGCTTGAAACTCTGCCTCTTTTTGTTTGATCTTATTTTGAATATCTACAATTTGGCGCTCTTTTGCTTCAAGATCCGCTTTGAGTTTTTGCTCAGCATCTTTTACTTCATCAAGTTTTTGTAAAATTGAATAAGGATCCACAAATGCAAGTAAACTTTGAATCGTATCCTTAATCATTTGTTGTAAATCTTTCACTGAAAGATCGGCAACTTTCTTATCTGAAGGCATTTGAGCAGTTCCTGCCATTGAATACATTTTGGGGCAGAGCAGCAATGTAAAGAGTGTAAGATATGTTTTGATGCAGACCGATTTCATGGGCTCATCCTTTTGCAAAATAGAAGTTTTAAAATGTTATTTTAGTCTATCCCATTTGGATGAGCAGTCAAATGGGCAGAATTCAAAGAAATTAAAGCTGTTACTGACTTTGTTTGTTCGTATTGGCAGGGTCATGTTTATTTGTTTGATTAAATTGCGACCAGTCAATGGTTGAATTGGAAAAGTTGATAGCCGTATCTGAATATTTAATCCGGTTTATGGTATTGAATACTTCGATCACTTCGCAAAGATCATCGGTGTATTTGTTCTGCTCTGGAGGGAATTCGTATCGTTCAAGCATTTTTGCAGCCTCTTTTGAAATAGTACATTGCTGCCCTGAGCTCAACTTGATTAAAAGTTGATACGCTGCTTTCGATGGTGCATTCGAAATGTCCTTATGAATTTTTTGCAGGCGCGGCCAATATTCGTTATACGTCTGTTTGTCTATTAGATAATCGGTCTCATCATCTGATATTAAAATGGTTTGCCTTTGTTTTTTGCCATCATTATGGGAATTTTCCATGCATGAAGTTAATGGAAAAGCAAATAATAGCGTCAAAAATAATAGCATCATTCTATTTCCTTTTTTTCCAAAAATTGTGCGATGAGTTTGCGTGTCTCTTCGGTAATTACTAAGGAACTAGTAATCAGAAAAATTAAAATCCATTGGTTTAACGTTAAAGGTACGGTATGAAAGAACCGTTGCATAAACGGCACGTACACGAGCAATAGCTGCAAGAATAAAACGAACGAGGTTGCTGCGATCAGCCAATGGTTACTAAAAAAACCTATTTGGAAGTTAGTTAAATACTGTGATCGGCAATTCCACGCATTCATCCATTGAAACATAGCCATAGTAATCAGTGTCATTGTTCGCGCGAGCGGAACAGATATGGGGAGATACCAGAGAAAAATTGCTAACGAGCCAACCGCCATGGGTAAAGCTAGATAAAATGTTTTTAAAAGGAGCTCTGTGTCGACAAGCTTTTGTTTTTTTGAAAAGTGCTTATATATTTGAGTTGAGTTTGGTTCGAATGCCAGCGCGACATTTAAAAAACCATCAGTAACTAAATTAAGCCAAAAAATTTGCACAGCAGTTAAAGGAAGTATGGCAATATTGATGCTGAGGGCAAATAAGATTAAAAGCACTTCGGCTAAATTGGTTGCAAAAAAGTATAAAATGACGCGCCGCAGAGTGGTAAAAATATGACGGCTATAGCTAATTGCGTCAACAATAGTTTTGAATGAATCATCAAGCAGAATAATATCTGCAACTTCTTTTGCTACCTCAGTTCCAATTTTTCCCATAGCAATTCCAATATCTGCGGCCACCAGAGATGGCGCATCGTTAACGCCATCACCGGTCATGGCAACAATTTCTCCGCGCGCATGATATAATTCAATCAAACGCAATTTATGTTCCGGGGTGAGGCGAGAAAACACAGTGGCGTTGGGCAGCTTTAGATTTAATTCTTGGTTTGTCATCTGCTCAAATTCAGCACCGTCAATAACAATATTTTTTTCGGTATAGATGCCGACTTTTTTTGCTACAAACAACGCAGTTCCTTTATGATCGCCCGTAGCCATAACAATTTTAAAACCAGCAGTTCGGGCTTGATCAATCATACGCTCAATTTCTGGGCGAATCGTATCTTGTAAACCAAAAAAACCTAGAAAATTAAGATCGCTTGCGAGCATATTTTTTAATTGATCATCAGAAAGAGGACCATCTTTGAGTATGCTTGCGTCAAATTCTTTAAAGCCTGCACCGATGACACGTAAACCTTCATTCAGCATCGATTCAAGTGACACGCGATCTGCTTGAGTATAATTTGATGCACGGTTCATAACAAATTCGGGTGAACAGATAATCAGAGCAATAAGCTTATTATTGTGAAGATAAAAATCTGCTGCGTAACGCAGATCTGCCTGAAAAGGAATTTCATCAACAAACGTATACATCTTACGCAACTGTGCAGAATCAAGACCTATCTTTTGCGAAAAAATAAATAGTGCGGCTTGTGTAGGATCCCCTTTAATGAGAAAAAGTCCTGTTTGAGGCTCGACTTTTATTTGAGTGCGGTTCAATAATGATGCAGCATGAGCCATGAGTTCCAAAGATTGATGATCTTGGAGGGAAGTCACGATAGCTCCATTGTGCAAAAGAGCGCCTTTAGGATGATATCCTTCTCCGGTAACGGTGTACCAATTATTGTGAGTATAAATATCGGAAACCATCATCTCATTTTTTGTGAGCGTACCGGTTTTATCAAGAACAATTATGGTGGTGCGCCCGAGCCCTTCTGCCGCTTGTAATTTTTTTACGACAACGTTTTTCTTTGCCATTTGATAAGCGCCATTTACGAGTGATAGCGTAAAAACCACCGGCAGCCCCTCAGGTACTACGCAAATAAAAAGAGCGCTTAAAGTGATGAGTAAATCGCGCCATGATCTGCCATGCCAGATTCCGATTGCAAATAAAGAAATACAGGTGAGAATAATAAATATCAAAACAACATGGGAAATAAAATCTAGATCTTTTTTGAGCGGTATTTCTGTATGAATAGTTTCAGCCAGAGCACCAATTTTGCCCAGCTCTGTTGCCGCTCCTGTTGAAGTAACAAGTGCGATACCCGTGCCCGATAAAATATACGTACCCTTAAAAACCATGTTGGTTTGATGCGCTAATGAGGATTCTTGCGCCAGATCACTAACAGCTTTTTCCACGCCGATTGATTCTCCCGTAAGAATGGATTCATCGACCATTAAAAGATGCGCCTGCACTAAACGAGCGTCAGCAGCAACCCGTTCTCCTTGTTGTAAAAGAAGTAAATCCCCTGGAACCAGTGTTTGCACTGGAACAATCTGCTGCTTTCCGTCACGCACGATAAGAGCATCTGCTTTTAAATATTTTCTTAAACTTTCAAGAAGGCGATGTGTGCGTCCTTCTTGGATAGTTCCGATTGCGGCGTTGAAAAATAAGATGACACTAATAATGAGGGCATCAAGCGTGTCGCCAACTACCATAATAATAATTGCAGCTGCTAAAAGAACATAAATCAAAGGGCTTTCAAACTGTCTCAAAAAAATAGAGAAGTATGAAGGTATCGGTTTTTCAGCGAGTTGATTGAGTCCGAAAATAGAAAGACGTTTTTTGGCTTCGTTTTGAGTGAGGCCAGATGAAAGATTTGTATTAATGTTGGCCGCAAGCGAGTCGATCGATCCTTGATAGGAAAATTTGCTCATCCATTCCCTTTTTTAAATTTTTCAATTTCGGCGATTGTTTCTCGCGTGAGTCGTTCGAGGGCCTCTTTACTATTAAAAGCATTATGCGGCGTGATAATAACGTTTGGGTGATTTAAAAGGTAATTATTTTCCAGTGCAATTTTCAATCGTTTTTCGTCGGGATGCGATTGAGAAAGCAGACGGGATGGATCGTGCGTAAGGCATTCTTCTTCAAGGACATCTAATGCTGCTCCGGCTATGATATTTTTTTGGAGCGCTTCTATAAGGGCATCAGTGTCAATGATTCCCCCCCGAGCAGTATTAATTAAGTACGCACCAATTTTTATGAGTGAAATATTTTTTTTATTTATTAAATGAAAGGTTTTTTCATTCAAAGGAACGTGAATGGAAATAATATCCGCATTTTGCAGGAGCTTTTCAAGCGATAGATAGTTAGTGCCGCATTCTTTGATGAGAATGTCATTCTGTTTTACATCAAATGCGATGGTTTTCATTCCAATGCAATGAGCAATCCGTATAACATTACTTCCAATATTTCCCGTACCGATCACGCCGATTGTTTTTCCCCAAAGATCAAAACCGCGCAGGACATCAATAGAATGGGAATGCTCTTGCGAAACTTTTATTGCAAGATTAATTTTTCTTGCAAGATTAAATATAAGAGCGAATGTATATTCAGCAACCGATCGATCGGCATAATGCGGGATGTAGGCAAAAGCAATAGTGCGTTTTTTAAGTTCACTCAAGTCAACGTGATCGTATCCCGTTGAGCGAGTAATTAAGAATTTTAGATTTGGAAAATGGTTTAAAATATTTGGGTTGATGCAAGAGCATGTAAAAATTGAAATAATTTCTGCATCGAGATGATTTTGCGGGATAGTATTTTGCGTTAAGGGATGAGGGGAAAAGAATAATTGATTTTTTGTAAAAGCTTTTCTAAAAAGAGTTTCTTGCCAAGGCTCGCATTCAAAAAATAACATTTTCATACCATATTCCTTTTTTATGAGTATGAAATGACGCATATCGACAGGTCAAGTAGCTTACAAAAAACAAAACGTAGACTTGTAAAATTCCAGAAATATTATTTAGGTGGGTTGGCTTTTTGGATTACTTCATCAGCAGTCATTTCATTCAATAAGACTTCCAGTCCTGTTTCAGGAATAAAAACTTCAAATCTTTTCTTGTGATCATCTAATTTTACAAATTCTAATGTCAGAGTTGTAAAATTCATTTGGTATGACTTATTTACATACTCTTTTATATGTGTAGACAGCTGACCATTTTCTAATAGGCCAAGTTGTTCTAATTTTGGGAGATTTTTTTCATGTTCTGGATCAACTTTTTCTTCTTGAGCCAAGCCTACGAGTGTTTGTACTAGATTCTTTTTCTCTGGGTGGTTTTTTAATTGTTCAATTTTTTTCCAAATGGCTTCATCGTCATGGTCTATTTCCATAGAAAAAATTGCTTGAGAAAGTATAAGTGAAACATATAGAGCTGCACGCATTCTATTCCTTCGTGATAGTTGATTGGAAATGATTAATCCCACGGGTCTTCTATAAATCCTACGCATGGGTCTGCTGGATCAATAAATTCTAAATTATATTCAGAGCCGAGCTTCTTCTTATATTCTTGGGAGAGAGATAGAGAGTTAGTAGCTAAAATTATTTTTTTCAGATCATCAGTGTATTCATCTGGCGTTGTTGGAAAACCGAGCGATTTTAGTACTTCTAGATTATTTGATTTCAATTCTGGGCTCGTGCCGCAGCACAAAGAATAAAGAGTATATTGTGCGCCGTTGTTTAGGTGGCCCTCACGTGCGAGTTTTTCTAATTTTTGCCATGTATCTTTATAAGTTTTTTTAGACACTGTGGATCCGGTATGTAGTGATATCTTTTCGTCTTGGTTCATTCCCAAAATATTAAGAGTAAGATTGAATAGTAAAAAATAAATTAAAATAAGCATTTCTTTTATCCAAGCAAGGCCGTCAGTGTGTAAAAATGTATGATCTCACTTGTGACAGAATCGATAAAATCACATCCGTAACCAGGATTTTTTTGATAGACCAGTTTTTTTGTTGCTAGAATAATTTTTTTTGCTTCTTCGGGTATTTCTGATTGTTTTGTTGGTAGACCATATTTTTTCAAAAGAGCGGCACGCGATTCTGATTGTGCTCTTCCGCCTTCAGCTACAGCATAAAGATCATGGTGGAGTCCATTTTGAATGTTATCTTCTGTACCGAAATTTTTTAGTTTTTCCCACACTTCGCTGTATGTTTTTAGGGAAACCGTTGAGCCAGTATTAAGTCGAATCTGATCTTGTTTGGGTGAATGGTCAATTCGAGAAGTTTGATTGTCTTCTCGTTGAGCTGATGTAGATGATTGATCCATAGAATGGGTTAATGTAGGAAAAAGTACGATCGCTGCAAAAATATATTTCATTAATGTCTCCTCAATCATGATTTACCTACTGAGGACAGTGTAGCGATAATATAAGAAGAGTTCAATCAAGCTGAAGTCATTTGAGAAGTAGTTGATATCAACTGAGATATGCCAGAAAAAATAGCGGAGCCGCAATTCATACGCATAAGCTTTCTTTTGAAAATTATCTCGCCTTGAATTAGTTCAGTAGCCTTGGGATTTCTGTATAGCTCGTCCCGGTTTTTGTAATAACACAATGCTTCATTTTCCACTCGTCAAACGATTTACCGATTTTTAGGATACCATACGAATCGAACTGTATGTGCATCGCAGTAATCGGAGATGAAACAAACGTATAAACTAATCCGTTCCACAGCGGAACGATTCCCTGGCCTTCCTTGATCATTTCAAGCATCGTACCATGATGCTGATGAGCACGAAAAATTGTTCTTATATAAGCATTTTGAGTACTGTGTGCACCCAAAAAATGTTTCGTCATCATTTTGCCCAAAACCCACCCACGATCTTCCTTATAGCCAATCGCAGATGATGTATACAAGTTATCTTTTTCAATAAAGTCGTTCCACAGAAATCCAAGATGGGTTGGCGACGTTGGAGCAGAAATAGAGCAACTGCATATTTCTTCAGCAGGAAGCGCATCAAGAATAGGCTTTTTTAGTCCTTGAGGCAATGCACGAATCGCGCTTGCTCTTTCAAGGCGATCAATCGATTGAAAAGCTTTATACGATGTATGTTCAAGTAGTTTTTGAGGATTGAATCCGATTTCAATGCCACCATGGCAGCATTGGATGATATCTAAACGATTATTTTCGCCTGCGCCTAGATAAAGAACTGAGGGCATCAAGTCAAATAAGCGGTAAATAAGCGAACTGTCGCCGGCTGCCATTTCCGGAAATTTAGTGGCAAGTTCTTGGCCAAATCCGAATGAGCGATTCATCATTTCATCTTCATGATTGCCGCGTAATAAAATAACTTTGCCCGGATTTTTTATCGCAAACTGCAAAAGAGTGTTGAGTGTTTCTACACTATAAAAACCGCGATCTACATAATCTCCCAGAAAGACAAAATAGGTATCCGGTTGCGTGATGACAAGCTGATCGTTCAGAATGCCTTTTTTCGTGCAAGAATCAAGCATTCGTACAATCGAATGTATTGATCCATGGATATCGCCAAAGAAAAGTACGGTGCTATTTTGAGGCACGATTAATTTTTGGGCGAAAAGGCCATTTGATGGTCGTGTTGATATCCATGCCGCATTTCGTTGCTCGATCATACGCTGTGCTCTATAGGTCGCTATAGAGGCGCGAAGCTGGTCCAGCGTAAGATAGGTTGGCATGAACCTTAAGGTTTTTTCTGGTAGGACCGAAATTTGGCGTTCCAAAAGAGAGAGAGATTCCAAAGAAGGTGCTGCGCTTGCTAAGTGAGCGATCGATGCTACGGGCAATGCTATTTTTAAAAATAGTCTGTTCATAATAAATACCTCCCGGTTTTGCTTTTTTAGGGTGAACCCCAAATACAGCATGAAACAAACCCTTATTAGTTAACCTAGCATAAAAGGATAGGATTGAAAAAAGGGTGTGGACAAATTATATAGCAGTGGCCCTAATGTTTATCTTCCTGTTTAAGTGTGAACTGGCAAGTTAGATCTTGAGGGTCTGATGGATTGATGAGTAAATTATTACTTGCAAAGGCTGCCATAATAATAGAGCGCTTGTGTACATCCATTTCTTCAACGCTTGTAGGAAGCATATGTTTTTTGAGTGTTTGCTTGTGGTGTTCTGGTAGCTCCTTGCCTTCTTTGCAGAGAGCAAAAAGTGAAATATGTACGTCCTGTGAGTAATCCCCACTTCTTGCCGCTCGCTGTATATGGCCCCAAAGGTTTTTGAATGCGTATGCAAAAACTGTTTCGCCTGTGTGTAATGAAACGTAGGTCTCGATTTGCATTCGTGTAGGGCTGTTGCGATCCATAGAGAAAAGCGTGCTCATGATTGAAAGCGGAATCAATATAAAAAATAACTTCATAGCTCTCCCTTAAAAATGATTAAGGAAAGTATAAGAGCTTATGGTTTCCAGATCAATTACTTGTAGTTAGTTGGTGAGTGGCAATGGTGTGGAATTTTTGATAGTTGCGCCGGGTCAAAATAGGCCCAGTCTTCGCTTATCCAGGGCTTGCGCCTTACACTATTTGTTTGAAAAAATTGTCTTGATAATTGGCCTGCAAGTCCAGGTTTTGTTAATCTGGGCTATTAGGCTCGGCTAACTACGCCGGATACGCTTCTTATTGCTCTTGCGTGTTTATTTAGTATAGATAGTCCACAGCATAATGGCTGCGCCACGCGTAGTTCGAAGAACAAAGCGTGGTGGAGGCGATGGGAATCGAACCCATGTCCGCAAAATAAAAAACGTAAAACGCTACATGCTTATTTTTCGAATATACTCATACGCCCCTCGAAAACACAGGAATGCGCATAAGCCAGTTTCGTGATACTGATGCGCTACGCAACGGAAAAATCTACTGCATCAGTTCTATCTGATTAATACGTGTCAGTTCAACTGATAGACACGCCTTACTGACAAGTGTCTTCTAACGATTAAGCGAAAGCAACACCTTCGTTGTGAGCGTTAGAATTCGAATTGAATGCGTTTGCATTTCTGTTTTTGACCAATTTTGTACGAGTCTCAGTCAAACTCGGCATGCTTTCTACGATGTTTATAGTACGTCGAAGCCAGTACGCCCCCAAAAATTTCAAAGATTTCGTCTATTCAAATAGTAACAAAAATTTAAGTTTTCGTCAATTTTTACGATGTTTCCCTCTGTGCTTGGTCTTGCTTTTAGTCGAAGGCTTTTTGCACGAGACCTCATAATAAAATGGCTCACCAGGCTTTCGTGTCATTGTTTGAATCATTCCATTGCATTTTTCGCTTAACAGTATCGATTCGGCTTTTTGGTTTGCAAGAAGAGTACGAACAGACAATTCGTGGAAGGCTAGCAACGCATTTTTTGGGCCTGAAGACATAGGTTGATATTCTATATCTGCTGCGCAGAAAATATCGGGTACAATGAATTCATCATTGGTTTCAGCATCACTCAAATAATGTTCCACGCCACTAAAGCTCGATAATCTCAAATTTGCATCAGGGAACATCTTTTTTAGCCCGTTTATTAATTGACAGTTTTGCTCTGTCGTTTCAAAAAGGCTTACGATTGGGGATTCTTTTTTCAGGCAACCTAGTTCATAGCCGATGTTAATAACATCAATAGCAATTGACGCTTTTGGTTTTTTTTCAAGAGTATGAACTAGGATCTCTAAGTCAGAAAAACGACCTCGGTTGCCAAATGTTGCATATTTAACCGTGCCTTTTGCAGTTTTGATCTTGGCTAAAAGAGCCAGGCTCACTGTTTTAGAATATTCATTTCTGAGAATTTTATTTGTAAACCTGTCAAATGGGCAGGGCGCATGCCCGTGTCCTGAGCATTCATCAATTAAAAAAAAGGGTTCTTTCGCAGCCGTTTTTTCAATAAGCGCTTGGCGCGATTCATGGCCATACGGCTCATTATTTTCCAGAGCGGCGCGAGTCAGTCGATTAGCGCTTAGTTGATCTTTGGGCGTCAACAGAATTCTGGTTTTTATTTCGTTAAAATCTGAACTATCTGCAGGAGGTGTATTTGATGACTCCATCGAGAAAACTGAACGACTAAAAACAAAAAAAAATAATGTTACTAACGATAAAGGATTCATGTGTTTGTTTCCAGATTAATTTTAAATGCGGTTTATGTATTATGGAAAAAGATATACCTGCGCTATAGGAGTTTTATCATTCTTTTTTTTCAAAACGAGCAACTGAGCTTGGTCAGATGATGAATCATTAGCGCGCGCCAATAAAAAAGTAGCGGCGCTCGGGTTTTCAAATGCTTTTTTAGAGATGTCAGCATAAGCAATGGTGCTTCCATACTTAATCTCTTGCGCGTCGTCTATGTCGCAAGCGGTAACAATAGTAGGAGGACTGAGCTTTTCACGTTTTATATATTGTAAATAACTTTCTGCCGATTGGTGGGCATACAAGGAGATCGTCGCCTGAGGGAATGCATTTTTAAGGAAATCAAGCATGCTGTTATTTTTTAATGACGTGTAGAGCAGACTGGATAGAACAATATTTCGTGCCGCTTCATTTGATGGCGGTTGCTTAGACTTAATTTGTAACGATTTTGAAATGAACTCGATGGCAAAATTTTCTGAAAAGTCCTCGTGTTCAATTTGACGCTTTTTGCCAGTCAGATCGGAATAAGGTGTATTATATCTATACGTTAGATCAATGTTATGAATAGTGAGTTTTGGATGATCGGTCACCTTATCAAGCGCTTTGGTGTACACAATCAGATCTTGCGAAAGATCGCCCGAGCCAAAGCTTGCAAGGTGCACTTCTTTGCCCGTTTGCAATTGTGCTATTAATTCTTTTGAAACCTCTTGCTCGTATGCATTTCGTAACGCGGGAAAGAGCATTCGATCAAGAGGGCAATCATTTCCAGAGATTCCTGGGCATTCGCCGAGCTGAATAAGTGGCATGATTGCTTGATGTTTTTTTATAATTTCGATGCTTGCGGGCCAGTTGTTTACGGTATCAAGATTTTTTGTTTTTATTTCACCCATCATTTTTTTCTGATGAGTTCTTATTGTTTGTATCAACGATAGGGGATCTTTAATAATAGCTTGGCGGATTTCTTGAGTTGTAAACGATTTGTTTTGCTCCATGGAATGGGCATATGAGCTAATAAGAAAAAACAAAGAATAAAATATGATCACGAAAAACCCTCGATGTAAAAACTTGATGCTTTAATATTTATTGCGTAATTCGCGTTGCGATTCGCGCTTAAGATCTTTTTCTTTAATTGCTTCTCGTTTATCGCCCGCTTTTTTGTGTTTACCGATCCCCAAATCCACCTTAATGAGATTTTTTTCATTGAGATAAATTTTGAGCGCTAAAATAGTGACCCCTTTGCGAGAAATATCGCCCGCGATTCGATTAAGTTCCCGGCGATGAACCAGAAGTTTTCGTGAACGCGTTTTTGTTTCATCGTTTTTTAGATACGCCTGTGCATAGGGAGCAATAGTACAATTGATTAAAAAAAGTTCTCCACGATAAATTGTCGCATAAGCGCCGACGAGCGAAATGTGGCCTGCGCGAATAGATTTTACTTCGTCCCCAGTTAGTACAATTCCTGCTTCGATATGATCGAGAATTTCATAATCAAAAAAAGCTTTTTTATTTTGCGCTAAAATTTTCATAACGATATTCCGATTAATGCTTAGAGAAATACAACAAAAAGCGCTTAACAAATGGATAAGACACGCAACTAATAATAAAAGCTAAAATTGTTCCACCGACCAAAAAAGGCCATAAACTGGGTGTGGGTATTCCAAGTCGAGTTTGAAGCCATACCTCTATTGGCGCAAAAAGCACCGGATTTTTTGGCGGTGTTCGATGAAGAATTTTTTCAAACAGAAAGAGACCAAAATTGTAATTTGCTAACGATATGGGAATAACGGTCCAAATATTATTAATTATAAATGAGGCGGTCAGGGTAATCGATGCTTTGAGTGAAAAAAGATAAGAAAGAATAATCGCTAATATCGTTTGCAGCCCGAGAAAGGGTGACCATGCTACAAACATACCAACGCACCACGAGCGGGCGGCCAGCTGAGCTGATATCGAAGGAGTAACGGTCTGTTTAATAAATAGTAGAAAACGTTGTATCATGGTACGCTGCTAGAGTTCTTTTCACCTTGTAAACATTAGTATAAACTAAGAAAAAAAATAAAAATACACAATATAACTTAAGGAGCAATCATGAAAAAGGGATTTAGAACTTTTTTGTTGATGGTTCTTGCCGCTTCTGGCCTCTTTATAGTTTTTCCAACGATGCAGGTAAGCGCGGGTAGCCAGGCAACCAAACAGGTAACAATTTTTGGGTTTATTAGTAGTCCAAATGGCACTGAGGATCTTGGGGGATTGCCAGTGTGCTATAAGGGTGGGTTATATAGCGTTTCTGTTGATAAAGAGAGCGAAATTAGAAAAGCTGCGTTTGAAATTTACGAGGATGAAAAACCAAATCAAATACATATTCTTATCATGAGCTCTGAAGATCTAAAAATTCCTGATGCCAATCATATTGAGCATTTAGAGCTGGCGACTAAAGCTTCCTATAAGCTTTATAAATTGAGTAAATATACGGTTGATATGCCTCAAATCGATCCACTCGAACTTTTGCAAAACAAGAAGTCTATAGAATGGCGCGATTCATGGCGGGTGCAAGAAATTCGCTTTAAAGACGCCGAGATGACTGTTCCCGATAACACCGTTATTATTTTCATGAACCCTGAGTATGTCGATCGTCTTGATGTTCGCGAATGGGCAAGCGGGGGCACCAGCATTTATTTGCCCACCATTGCAATAAAAGACTCTGTTACCAAAGGAATGATCAGAGCGATGCGAGACCGTATGGTTATTGGGGGAATCAATCTTCGCTCATTTCACAAAAAACCGTTTAAGGCTATTGTGCAATGCGCCTCAAATAGACTTATCTCAATACCGTTCAATGCGCGTGGGTATAGCGCATAGGAAAAACTAATTTATATATAACGGAGGGAGCGCATGGCGGGACGATTGATTTTAGGGATAGAAACTTCGTGTGATGAAACAGCAGCAGCTGTATATTCAAGCGATGATGGCCTTCGTTCAAATGTTTTATATTCCCAAACGGAAATCCACAAAGAATACGGCGGCGTTATCCCTGAACTTGCATCTCGCTCTCATTTGGAGAAAATAAATAGCATTGTGCATCGCGCGCTTGAACATGGCGGCGTAACGCTTGATGCTATCGATGCGATTGCGGTAACGGTAAAACCAGGATTGCCCGGATCACTTCTTGTTGGGCTTTCGTTTGCAAAGGCGATTGCTTGGGCCAAAAAAAAACCGATCATCGGAATCGATCATCTTGAAGGACATATTTTTTCGTCATTTTTAGAAAAAACGTTGCCATTTCCCTATCTTTGTTTATCAGCATCGGGCGGGCATACGGCGCTCTATATTGTAAAAAATTTTGGTGAATTTCAGATAATTGGGCAAACGCTTGACGATGCAGCGGGCGAAGCGTTTGATAAAATCGCAAAATTAATGGGGCTTGGATATCCTGGGGGCCCTTTAATAGAAAAATATGCTCAAGAAATTTCGTTTCAAGATTTTTTTCATTATCCAAGCGGTAATCCACACACACTCGACTTTAGTTTTTCAGGATTAAAAACGGCAGTTCTTTACGATTTAGTAAAACGCGGCTGGTACGATTTACAATCAAAATCACTTTTGGCCACCATGAGTTCGGGAAACAAAAAGCAGGTTGCGAGTTCACTTCTTGTTTGTATTAATAAAATGTTTGAACAAAAGATTGAACTCGCGTTGAAAGAGTTTTCGTATGTGCGGGGTATTTCTTTTGTTGGTGGCGTCGCGTGTAATCGTTTCATAAAAGGCCAACTTGCGCAGTTAGCAATTAAACATAGTGTGCCATTTGCATCGCCCTCACCAGCATTCTGTACTGATAACGCAGCTATGATTGCATTCGTGGGAAATTATAAGGCTGAGCAAAATAAATTTGATACCTATTCTCTCGATATTTTTTAAGAAAAATAGATTTTCTTTTTTTGCAAAGTTGCTATTGAATCAAAAATAAAAGGCCATGGAATTCCATGGCCTCTATTAATCTTTTTGCAAGATTTATTCTCTATCGTTTTTTTAGAATCCTATACCGATGCCACCTGAGCCGACACCAACGCCAACGCCGTCAACGCCGACAGATACTCCGTCGTTACTAACGTAACCGCCATCGTCGTAATAAGTGCCGTAATCATCATAATCGTTGTAGTAACCAGGGCCACCATAAAAACCTATTCCGGTGCCGCCATAGAATCCTCTATCGTAACCACGACCATAACCACGACCGCCATATCCGCCCCAGTGACCGCCACCTCCACCAAAATGACCTCCGCCGCCGTGACCGCCGCCGCCTCTACCCTGCGCCATAGGAACCATGAGCACTAATGACAGGGTTATGAGTATTAATTTTTTTAACTTCATAATTCTCTCCTTAAAATAATCAAAGCCAGGTTTTTAAATCGTAGAGATCTAAAACTGAGGATTTAATCATTTAAAAATTATTACCAATTTAGATTTCTATTTATTGCCCCAGAAACACCTGTTTGGGTGTTGGTATTTACAACGCCCTGCCTATATCGAGAAGGGTTGTAGCCAGTAGGCTGGGTTGAGTTATTCGCAAAAGGCTTATTTCCATAATAACCTTCGGCGTTATATTTATCGTTATAATCGCCAGTTTGCCAATAGTTGCCGTTAGTCGGATTTGAATAGTTAGCAGACGAGCGGTATGAGCCCAACGCTGCTCTACCAGTTGCAGGGGTGTTATTTGCAGCTGGGCCGTATGATCGCCAACTGGCTTGTGCCACAGGTATTGCTAACGTGATTGAAAGCGCTATAAGCATAAGTTTTTGTATCTTCATATGCATCCTTTTTTATTCATTAAATAAGAGGCTCTACAATTTTTAGAGCCTCTTATTTAATCTTTGCATGACAAAATTATTAATTACTTAGGTAATAAAACTGTATCTACAACGTGTATAACACCGTTTGATGCATTTATATCAGCTTTGACTATTTGCGCGTCATCAACAAATACTTTGCCGTAGTTCGTCGCAAATTTTAACGAACCACCCTGAGCTGTTTTTGCGTTTCCAAGAGATAAAACCTGATTAGATAAGACTTTACCTGGAACCACGTGGTTTGAAAGTACTTCTATTAATTTAGTTTTGTCTTTAAGCAATGCATCAAGATCTGCTTTTGGAATTTTAGCAAAAGCTGCGTTTGTTGGGGCAAAGACAGTGAAAGGTCCTTTGCCAGACAATAATTCTACTAAACCTGCTGCCTTAAGTGCAGTAACTAATGTACTAAAGTTAGGGTCTGTAAGCGCGATCTGAACGATTGTTTTTTCTTTAACTGGCTCAGAGATGATGCCACCATGTCTATATCGCGTTTGAGCGCCATGTGTATAGTTCGTTTCTGTACTGTACACATTAGGATGTATATAGTTTTGATCAGCTATACTTGAAACTCCTGCGTTTGTATAACCAATTGCAGTTGTTCCAACGTTAGAACTAGTCGGATAAGCGGTAGGGTTTGTGTAAACGCGGTTACCATAATACGTAGTTGTTGTCCCGACTCCTGCTTGAGCAACTGGAACGACAACGAGAAGTGATAAGGCAAAGAATGCTATATTTTTTAACATCATATGTTCTCCTTTAAGAGTGTTTTTTGTTTTCTGTTCCACCCATTATTAACTATAAAAATGGAAGAACTTTTTTGGGGCGAATTGAGCAAGAAGTGGTTTAAAATTTTGAGTATACGATTCGCCCGACATTTTTTTGAGGCGATAACTCATTTGACCATTTCAATTTGTTCAAATTGCCTATAATCAATTACCAGAATAGCCTATCTTTAAGCGGAAAATCAATGCTATTTGAAAATATGGGAATGCGTATTTTTTTTGAAAAAAATTCTAAAAATTGGCTCAGTATAATTGCTCAATTTTATAGATGACAATTTTATATAATGTATATAATTAGTCTTTAATAAAGCCCAATTTGTTAATTATCTTGTCCCAAAATCCAGGCAACGGTTTTGTGCCATTATCTTCAATTTTAGATTTTTCAAAAGGAGGGGTTTGCGCGTTAAACCTCGGTTTCAATTCTGAAATACGAAATTCTTCATCTAGTGCGCAGATAAGTAATGAATCGTCTGCGTTAAAAACTACTTGATGGATTGGTGTTGGGCTAGCATAATCAATTCTTGCTATTATTTCGAGGTTAGTAGAATCAAGCAGAAAAGCTTTCCCGTGCGTGCTTCCTGCCGCCAATCTTTGATCGTCATTACTGAACGATAATGCAAGCACGTGCCCCAAAAGTTTGGTGGATTTCTTTTTCCAACTATGAGTATCCCATATAAAAAGTTCGCCACCGTGCGCTCCTGATGCCAATAGCGATCCTTCTTGATTAAATGCGAGGGATGTAACTGAGCCTGATGTATGATAAAGCGAATTTTTATTGTTTTTCTTATTATTAACGCGATCTAAACAAAAAATGCGGATTTGCAGATCATGGTACGATTCAGCTATCAATGATTTTTTATAAGAGAATGCACGCGGCTCATCGTATCCTTCATTATATGTTAAATTTCTTAGCGGGTAGTGCTGAGAAGGATTCCAAAAACTCAGGGTTGATTCGTCAAAATAGACCGTTTTGAAAAAATAATCAGGTACGTTAATGCTCGCCGTTGATACAACTTTTGATGCATCTTTATTTAAGCTAAGCAGCTCTCCCGTATTGTAGCGAGTAAGAAACGCGATGTATTTGGTATCATCACTGATTGTAAAGCAAAATGGATAGTTTTCTAATTTTATCGTTAACAGCTCTGGAAAAGAATATTCTCTTTTTCCATTTTTGAATTCTACCAATTCCAAGGCGTTGGCAACGCAGCATAAAATTGATGCCAAAGCAATTAAATTAATAAACATCGCAATTTTTAGCTTAAATATTTTTTCAGCAGTTCTTGTATGACCTTTGGATTTCCTTTGCCTTGCGTTTTTTGCATCGCAACGCCGACAAAGAAGCCAAATAATTTTTGTTGGCCCGCTTTGTATTGCGCCGTTTGTTCAGGATGAGCTGCGACCAGTTCTTTGATCATCGATTCAAGCTCTGCAGAAGCACCTACTTGTTCTAGCCCCAATTCTTTAACGAGTGCGGTAGGGTTTTTTCCAGATTGTGCGACGTGGATAAAAATTTCTTGCGCTGCACGATTATTAATCGTGCCTCTATCGATCAGAGAAACGAGCTCCGCTAATTTCTCAGGGGTTACTTTGCTCGCTTCTAATTCAATTTTTTCCTCTTTTAAATAACTTAAAAGATCGCGCAAGATCCAGTTGATAATCTGTTTGCTTGGATTGATCGAATATGCTTTTTCAAAATAATTGGCGAGTTCTGGTGCATCGACTAAAATCTCTGCTTCGTACGTAGAGAGATTTTTATCTCTCATGAGTCGCTCTAGTTTTTGTGCGGGAAGTTCAGGAAGAACAGCTTTGATAGCATCAATTCTTTTTTGATCGATAGCAACGATAGGCAAATCGGGCTCACTAAAATAGCGATAATCAGCAAGTTCTTCTTTGCTTCGCATCGGAACTGATTTACGTTCTTTTGTATCCCAAAGGCGCGTTTCTTGTTTTACGCGGCCACCATCTTCAAGCAATTCGATTTGGCGTTCGATTTCATATTCGATAGCATCGCCAATGAATTTAAACGAGTTAATATTTTTAAGCTCTACTTTGGTGCCCAGGTTTGGATCTTCTTTTTTGCGCACCGAAATGTTGGTATCGGCCCGAAATGCTCCCTCTTCCATGTTTCCGGTAGAAACGTTTAAATATTTCACGGTTTTATGGAGCATTTGCAGATATGCTCGCGCTTCATAGGCGCTGTTAATATCTGGGTAGCTGACGATTTCAAGAAGCGGAGTTCCTGCGCGATTTAGATCGACAAAGCTTTCGCCTGTTTGTGCATGAATATTTTTTCCTGCATCCTCTTCCATATGAATACGTATAAGACGAATATTTTTCTTGGTACCATCTTCTAGATGAATGGTAACGAATCCGTCTGTGCAAATAGGCAGATCGTTTTGGGTAATTTGAAAATCTTTTGGTAGATCTGGATAAAAATAATGTTTGCGATCAAATTTTGACTCGGGGCTAATAGCACAGTTGGTGGCAAGGCCGGTCATAATTGCGTATTCAACTACTTGAGCATTGAGGCGGGGTAAAGCTCCCGGTTGGCCTGAGCAGGTTTCGCAAATATTGATATTTGGCTCTGTTGCAAACCCATTTGAGCAGGTGCAGAAAATTTTACTTTTGGTGGTAAGCTGCACGTGAACTTCTATACCAATATCAACGCGGTAAGCAGGGTATGCATCAAGAACCGAAGTTTTGCCAGACACGGGTAATCCTTTGCCGAATGAGTCTTTTTATTTATCCCCAGAAAACCTCGGCTTTGAAGCCGTGGATGAATGCGTAAAATATTTTCCGGGGTCCCCGCAAACCACAGCCTTCGGGCTGTGTGTGGGGTTGGTTGAATCAGTATAACAAAAAAAGACCAATCGTAAAATTGACCTATACTATACCTTGCCTAAGTATTTCCTTTTGAATCTCTGCGAGAAGAATTGGCAATTCTTCCCATACAAAACTTTTTTAAATCTTCTCGCTTTTCGAGCAATCTCTCTTTTGTTGTTGGGATCAGAATCGAGGCTACTTCAAGTGCGCTATTGCATTCGATATAGATTTTAGTTATTTCTTTCTTTTCTTCTACAGAAAGGCTTTCTGTGAGATTCTCAAGGCTAGATGAGCGTTCAATATTTTTGGTAAATTTTTCCATTGCCCGAATCGAAAATGCGGTGAGCATTAATAGTATTATACCTATCTTTTTTTTCATAAAAACTCCATATGATCTCTACGTAATAATTTGTCATTAATGTTGTTTTTTATTGTTTAAAATTCTATCTTTTCCCGTTTTATAGGTCTTATAAAGCCTTTGTGCTTGAGAATCGAAGTTGGCAAAATCAATTTGTTGATCAAAATGTCTATCAATCAACAGTTGTAGATTGTTTGTGTACCATAGCTCCAAAGCATAAAATTGGCTTACTTGCGCGCTCCTATAGGTTCGTCCTTTAGTTTCGTCGAGGGGCGTTTCCATCCCATGTGCGGCTGTCACCGAATATCCAATAATAACGGCCAATATAATTTTTTTCATGGCTAAATATCCGATAGTTTTAAATTAAATTTACTAATCAGATTTTAAACAGAACGGTAAAGAGTGCAAGTAAAAGAAGTATTGGTCATTGAGATTGGGGAGTTGGCTCGGGATTTTTTCCGCTCAGTAAGAATTTATCAAGATCGGTTAGCTTAGACCATACCCGTAAACCAATTTCAGCATAGAGAGATTTTTGATTCCATTTTAGTGTTCGTACTATATTATTTTTACACATATCCCCGAGCGGCGATGAACCAATGCTTTCTTTTGATCTGGTATCCACAAAATGAATAGTGCCCGATGCTGCGACCGCTAGAAGATATTCGATTTCTGGGTGAAAGGCGATGGAGTTTATTTTTTCTGGAAATTCAAAAGTCGCACTCTCTCTACCATGCATTGCTAAGTCCCAGAGACGAACCGTTTTATCTGCAGAACCGGAAGCAAGTGAAAATTCACTTCGTGATAATGATAAGCTGGAGATCGGTTTTGAATGTTTTACTATTGTTTTTGTCGACGCAGTAAGTTTGCCAGGATTTTCAACTATTCGTATCTTGTTTCCTTTTGTATCGATCAACTTGCCCGCCGCAAGGAGCGCTAATTCAATATTAACCTCATTGGGGCTCAGTTCAGTAAACGTGCCCGCGTCGACATCCCACAAATAGAGGAGGCCGCCTTTTTCTTTGTTTGTAGTTGTTACGGTTGATCTATAAAGTGTTAAGAGTTTATTATTGTTGAGGCCTTTAACCGTAATGGGATAAGGTTTTTTTCCTTCAGAAATAAGTTCTGGACCAGAAACTCCCTGGGGAATTTCATAGGTGGAAGTATTGTAGTCGATTACTTTAAAATCTGTGCATTTGAGATGTTTTCCGGTGGGGACTTCTACAACGCAGACCGCGCTTTCAGGTTTCGTTATATAGGCAATATTTGTTGCACTGGCAAAAGTTGTATGCGTTTTCCAAGGCGCACCGTTCAAAGTGAGAAGTTCTTTGTCTTCGTCAAGATCATGAATCGCAAAAACACCCTGCGCGGGATACGTAATTGCGTAGGCCTTGGAGGATAGCTCAGAAAAGCTTCGGGTTAGTTGTTGCTTTTTTGAGGTATATGGTTTGATAACCGGCTCTTGAATTGCGATCTTTGGCGCACTAACTGATCTGCGGAATGGATCGTGCCTTTTCATCATTTTCTCGAAAGAATTCTCAGTTATTTGAGTCATTGAAGCGGGGTTCAACTCAGTAACTTCTTCTTTGGAATTGTTGTTATTATTGCTAGCCAAAGGCTGTTTTGGTGATTGTTCGAACGTTTTGTTACTGAACGGATCTTCCTCGAGGAGTTTTTTTAAATCGCGACAACTATTCGTTCGTCGCATCTCCGGTTTTTTTTCATTATGGATTTGGGAATAAGTAGGCAGCGCAATCACAGAACAAAATAAATAGCCGATTATTTTTTTTAAGTTCCCCATTTTTACTTACTCCCCATTTGCCACAATTACTTTATATGGAACTCCCCAATAGGCATCTCTTGATTGCTCATCAGTGTAATTTTAAGTCCCAACTCTTTTTCAAAAGCTAAAATAGCGTTGTATTCGATCGTCGTTATATAATCAAAAATTGTTGGATTGAAGGTTATTTCGACGTGTTTAGTGCCCCGCATTTTCTGTAATTTTTCTCGGATTTCGGAAAGAATTGCATAGCATTGCATTTGTGTCGATTTTACAAAACCAAGACCATGGCAGCAACTGCAAGCGCGCGTTAATTCTTGCAATAATGTTTTGCCAGAACGTTTACGCGTCATCTGCACAAGCCCGAATTCAGAAACTTTAAGGACGACCGATTGAAATTTATCACGCTCTTTGAGTGTTTTTTCCAAGAAGCGCATGAGTTTTTGTTGATTGCCTGAAGATGCCATATCGATAAAGTCGATAACGATCAAGCCACCAATATTGCGCAAACGCAGTTGGCGCACAACTTCTTCAGCCGCTTCCAGGTTTGTTTTGAGAATCGTATCTTCAAGGTTCGCTTTACCAATATATTTGCCTGTGTTTACATCGACTACCGTCATCGCTTCGGTGGTTTCAATAATGAGCGATCCGCCAGATCTGAGTGGTACTTTGTGCGAAAGTGCTTGTTCGATTTGTTTATCGATCTGATATTTTTCAAAAATATTTTGCGGGCCAGAATAGAGTTTTACTTTGTACATATATTCTGGGGCTATTTTTTTTACAAATTTGTACACATCCGCCTGTGTCTGCTTATCGTCAACGATAACTTCTTCGACATCATCATCAAGATGATCACGAATCATTCGTAATGGCAGCGGAAGATCTTCATGAATTTTTTGTTGCGGCTTGGCTTTTTGATATTCGTGCATAATCGTTTGCCAGATGTCGGTTAAATACTGAACATCTTGAACTATCTCTTTTTCTGTTCGATTTTGTGAAGTGGTGCGAATAATTGCGCCCATTCCCTCAGGAAGATTTTTCATTAAAATTTCTTTGAGTCGGATGCGTTCTTCCCGCTCTTCAATTTTTTTTGAGATAGCAATCCGCGGAATATTCGGCATTAAAACGATAAATCTGCCGGGCAACGTAAAGCAGGTGGTTAATTTGGCGCCTTTTTCATAGACCGGTTCTTTACTTACCTGAACCAAAATATGTTCGCCTTCTTTAAGAATCTTACCAATATCCATCGTTTGGCGGTGGTGTGATTCTCTCTGTTGCGGTCCATCATCAAGATCAACTGTTGAGCTCATTCTATCTATAGCGAGCTCCCGATCTATTTCGGAAATGTGAAGAAATCCCGCTTTTTCCTGCCCAATATCGACAAACGCGGTTTGGATTCCAGGTAGAATAGTCGTAACGACGCCTTTAAAATACGACTGTTCGAGCGTCGTACTTACTGGCGAAGAGAAGTAAATATTTTGCAGTTGTCCATCGCGCAGAATTGCAACTCGCGTCTGCCACGCGGCAACATTAATTATAATTTTTTTCATGAATCGTCCCCACCCTAAGGTGCTGGAAAAACGTGTTGTAAAATACCTTATAACCTTAAGTATACCGTATCCGATCGCCAAATAGTAGAAAAACTCGCGAAAACTAATAGAAAAGAGGAGAAAAATATGGTAAATTGCCCACCGTTGCTTGAGAAACATAACCCATTTTTGGTGATGGAGAGCCTATGCAAAAAAAGATATTACTATTCGTTACTCTTTTCATAATTGCCCTGTCCGGGTGCGGGAAAAAGAAAGTAAAACGGGAACATCCTGCAAATTTAGCAGCCGCAGTCGATATGCCGGTGCCATCTAAAGGGGGCCAGCCAAAAGTGAGCTTCTTTGATGAAGATCTAGGGGCATTTGAAGATGTAGAAACGCTCGTTTTAGATGAAGAAAATGCTCAAAAGGTTGAAAAGAGTGATGTTTTAGCGCTTGATGAGCCTGATCAAAGTGATGAAGATGTTCTTGTTGTTTATTTTGATTACGATAGTGCAAAAGTGCGAGACGATCAAAAAGCGAAACTTGCTTCAGTAAAAAAACAGGTGGATGAATGGGTTGATGAAGGAAAAAAAGTTGTAGTTAAAGGGCATTCATGCACTTGGCACGGCACAAAAGATTATAACTTAGCGCTTTCAAATCAACGCGCGAGTGATTTAGCTCAAACGTTGGTGGGCGATTCGGCTAAAGGGAATATTAAAGTATTTGGCGTAGGCAACGAAGAACTTGCTGCCTTCGAAAATACCTTTGAAGGGCAGGCGCCAAATCGCCGTGTAGAAATTTATGCGATTAATGCCTAGTTGATTTTATTTAGATTTCTAAAAGGCTCGGTCCAACCGAGCCTTTATTCTTTATATAAGGCTCAATCTATTCAGGAATATTTATAAGTGGACTATAAGCTTTGTCTTGTTGTTTCAAGTTGACATTTTTCGCCAAAATAGTACTCTATTAAAAGTACCTTTAAATGGAGAAATCATGATAAAACAATTAACAATTACTATGCTTATAGTGCTGGGTTCGTTCAATGTCCTATCAATGGATCATAAGAAACCAGTTTTTGCATTTTCTACGGAAGTAATCAGCGGTAATGGTGTAAACCTGGGCGCTGTTGGTAATATTCAAAAGCTTGCAACCGAAACAATTCCGCAAGCTAGCTCAATTATCGCAAATCACCCCAAGATGCTTTTCCATGCGTATAAAATTACTCAAATGGGTGTCGATATTGCAAAAACGACAGATAAAACAAAACAGGGGATTGGTAACTTAGTTGATGAGCTAAATCGTCAATTAACTGATCAAAAGATTGGAACCTTCTCAGATGCTGAAAAGAAAGTCATCATGAAGTTTGCAGTCAAACCGACTCCAAAACAAGAATCGATTGAAAAAATACAAGAAACGAGAAAAATTACACCTGTTCTTTTCGCAACCAATCAAGATCTGGCAGAACATACTTTGTATCGTGAATTGATGGCAGAACAAGGAACTGATATTGCAAAATCATTCGATGGCATTGTTTCGACACCTCTTTATAGCACTCTTCCAGCGCAAACAACAACTACTTCATATCATCAATTTAATAATAGTTGGTATTTGGCTCTGGGCAGAAATCCATCGGCTGAATTCACTGCAACGGTACGTGCAATGGCGAATACGGCCCAGCAAGGAGCGCCAGTTTATCTTTTTTCAAGTAGACCAGAAATAATTGATGGTTTGAAAAATAATCAGCAGGAAATAACGCCGATATTATTTGTCGATGCAAAAGCAATGGGCGATTTGATCGCAGACAAATTGCAGAATTTCAATCAAGATATGCTGGACTAAATTTTAAAAAAACCTTCCCGGACAAAAAAAGCTCACGAAAATTCCGTGGGCTTTTTTTATTTGAACGCTCTAATTCTGACCGCCACCCTTCGATACAATTTTTAACAAAAGTTAAAAATCACTCAGGGCGAGGGGGGTGAAATCTATACATAAACTGTAATCTCTGTGCGCTCGTGGTGAGTGTTTTGCAAACGTCAGTGAGCAAAATGTATCGAACCATGCGCATTATCTAAAACAATTCTTGAATCATCGTATCAATTTGTTTAGCACTTACTTGCGGCGCCATTGCGCGGTAAAACACTTCATCATATTCGCGAGTTTGCACAACGACCGGCATCGCGACCGCATGGCCAACAATCATAGCCTGCTTTTTGGTGTCGAGCGACGCTAAGATACCACGCAAATGATGCGCATTTGAAATGCCAGTAAGCACTGCTTGAATATCTTTATCGTCGTTAAGCTGCGCAATAATTTTGGTGCCAATTTGAGAAATAATTTCTGGATCGATGCCGGATGGCCGTTGATCAACAACTAAAAGCGAAACATAATATTTGCGCATTTCTCGCGCGATGGTTCCAAAAATAGTTTGGCGCGCTGCATGCGGATTTAAAAATTTGTGCGCTTCTTCAATCGTTATCATTAATTTTTTCGGTTCATCTTCAGCTCGCTGACTTGCTAAAAATTTTTCTGTTTTTTCAATATATTCACTATGAATGCGGCGCGTGATCATGTTTGCAAGCAACAGATAACAAAGGCTCGAAGTGAAATTACCAAATTCGATGATAACCGAAATCCCTTTGGTTAAATATTCAATAAGTTGATCAATTGATGAGCCTTCACGAAAATTGCCGCCTGCAGCATGCCTAAAAAACGGAAACCGTTCGATGCGTTTTAATTTTCTATAAAGAGCAGCGATTGATTCAGGATGTCCCCCAATTTCTGCAGCAAATTCTTTTAACCGATCACCTTGTGCTAAAAGAACACCGAGCCATTCATGTTTGTGTCGTGCGGCAATCAGGTGCGCCGCTTCAACGGCGGTGCTATGCAAATTGAGTTCTTCTTGGAGCGCTAAAATATCTTCAACATGCACTGCGCTATACGGTAAGCTAATTTCTACATCAGGTGTTGCGCCGCGTCTGCGCGTCGATTGTGGATCGAGAGAAAAAAGTGCGACTTTCGAAGGAAAAAGTGTTTTTAAACCCTTAACAAATGAATGTGATCCTTCTTTTCGTGCTTGTAAGCCATATTCACTGTGCATATCAAAAATTAAATTGACCGCTTGATCTTGTTTAACTAATCCAGCAAGCACGAGCCGCGTTAAAAATGTTTTTCCCGTTCCTGTTTTTCCAAAAATCCCATTACTGCGCTCTGTAAGCCGTTCGAGATTGATGCAAACGGGCGTTTCCATATCAAGAGGGCAGCCAATATTAAAATAGGGAGTTTTGGTATCGTTTTCATCGCCAAATATTAAAGCAATATCTTTTTTGTCTGCTTCAAAAATTGGCGCAAAATGTGGGGGGATTGTTTTTACCGGAATTACGCGCTGTTCTTTGGTCATCATGAGCATCGGTTTAACGGAAGCGGTCGCATAAATATCTTTTTTGGCAAGAATCTTTGCAAGCAATTTTTCTTTTTCGCTTGGGGGAAAAAGTAAAATATCAGGATGTGTGACGGCGAGTGAAAGATCGGTAATTAACGAAAAAAAAGTGTGATGATCGCCTGCGATGCACACAAATTTTCCAGCTTTAATCTCTTCAAGATGCGCTGCGTTCGTGATGCGCATCACGAATCCCTCAGTTAACGATCCCGAGATAATATAGCCCAATTTGTTTTTCATTCGCTCTTCCTGAGTGATTTTTAATTTACGAAAGATTGTATCGAAGGATTATTCATTTAATAATAAGAATGCGGCTGTTCTGGTGATTTCTAGAATGCCACCCGGTGTGCAAAAAGTTTCCTGCTTACCATTTTTTAAACATACGGTGAGTGGTTGATTTGGCGAGACTAGAACGATCATCGGTGCATGGCCTCGCTGAATGATAAAATTTCCGTTAGGAGTATTTACTTCAAGCCAAGAGATCGCAAGCTCTTTTTTTTCGCGTGGACTGATAATCGTGAAATCCATTTACGCCTCAAGCGCTAGTTGTTTTGCTTTTTTTTGCGCATCTTCCAGCGTGCCAACCATATAAAACGCTTGCTCAGGCAAATGATCGTAATGCCCATTGATGATGTGCTCAAAGTCATCGAGCGTTTTGCTCAGTGGAACGTACGCCCCTTGCATGCCAGTAAAAGATTCGGCGACAAAAAACGGCTGAGTTAAAAATTTCTGAATTTTTTTTGCGCGTTGAACGAGCAATTTATCGTCATCGGCAAGTTCATCCATGCCTAAAATTGCAATAATATCTTGCAAATCTTTATAGCGCTGCAAAATGGTTTGCACATTTCGCGCTATCGTATAATGCCGCGGGCCCACAATATGAGGATCCAGCGCTTTTGAGTTTGATTGAAGCGGATCGATAGCAGGATACAATCCGAGCTCAACTAATTTTCGTGAAAGTACGGTGCTAGCATCAAGATGCATAAAGGTAGTAGCCGGAGCCGGATCGGTAATATCGTCCGCCGGAACATAAACCGCTTGGATTGAAGTGATTGAACCGTTTACAGTGTTTGCAATTCGTTCTTGAAATGCGCCCATTTCAGAAGCGAGTGTTGGCTGATAACCAACTGCTGATGGTAATCTACCTAAAAGAGAAGAAACTTCAGATCCTGCTTGGACAAGTCGGAAAATATTATCAACAAAAAAGAGAACATCTTTATGCTCATTGTCGCGGAAATATTCGGCCATCGTAAGGCCCGATAATCCGACGCGAAAGCGTGCACCTGGCAGTTCGCCCATCTGGCCAAAAACAAGAGTGGTTTTATCAAGAACCCCGGACTGTTTCATCTCGAGCCAGAGTTCGTTTCCTTCTCGGGTTCGTTCCCCGATACCGGTGAAAACTGAAACCCCGCCATGCTCAACTGCTATATTGCGAATGAGTTCCATAACAATAATTGTTTTTCCAACACCCGCACCACCAAAAAGGCCAATTTTTGAACCTTTAAGATAAGGGCAAAGAAGATCGATTATTTTGATGCCAGTTTCTTGGATTTCGTTTGTAATTTTTTGTTCAGTTAATGGCGGTGGATCACGGTGAATGGCCCATTTTTCTGAAGGGGGCACAGGGCCTTTCCCATCAATCGGCTCACCCAGAACATTAAATACGCGGCCTAGATTGCTGGGCCCTACCGGTACTTCAATTGGGTTTCCCGTATCGATAACGGTGAGCCCGCGTTGAATATTTGCGATATTTTCAAGTGCTATACACCGAACAATACCATCCCCTAAGTGTTGAACGACTTCAACCGACGCAGTAGTTTGACCGCGGTTATTATCGGATGGCAGCTTAATCTTAAGTTCGTTTAAAATATGCGGGGTGTGCTCTTGGGGGAATTGAGCATCAATGATCGTATTAGTAACGCGTAAAACGGTACCCCGTTGTTGGGCTTTTGTTTCTAGTTTTTCGGTAGCCATGAAGCTCCTTGCTGCAACGCATGAAAACACTGTTTTTTATAATTATCAGGCTAGTTGAATGCAGATCAGTTGTAAAGATACAGGCAGGAAAACATTTATGACAAAATGGGGAGCTCTGTCTGCATAAAATAATGAATGTATTGAACGCGGAAACGCAAAAAATTTAAACTAGTTTTGAATTCAAAAAAAATGAGGGGGTTTATGAAAAGAATAGTAAGAATAAGTCTATTGGCGCACCTGTTTATTAATGGGGCATACGTAGACATTTACGCTGATGTTAAAATTAAATTAAAAAATGCTCGGAGCATTTATATTCCAAATGAAGTCTTTACCAAGCTAAGAATATATTCTCCTACTATTAATAACATTGCTCAAGAAATTGAGGAAACTGATATTAATCATCAAATTAACGAATTACCCTTGCCTGACGTCGATGAAAGCTTATTTAGGTTTGTACTTGATGCACTTAATGTCATAATATCTGAAGAAAAATTAGGCCCAAAGTTACTAAAATATCTAGAACTGAATGGTGAGCTTCAATTTAAAAAACTCATAGCAGTAATACAATATTTGGACATTCATGAAATAGCGGCTGAACTAAAGAATTTAATAAAGAGAGAAGAAATCTGTTTTCCCGCAATTAAAAGAAAAGAATCTATAGAAAGCGAGCCTTTAGAAAAAAAATTAAAAGCAGATGAATCGTTCAGCCTTATAATGCCAGCTTCTTATAATGATAGAAAACCAATTATTAATATTCTTAAAAATTCTGATGTACTTAAGAATAGCATTCTTGTGATGAACCCAAAGCTTAAAACTATTGAAGCGATCGATGCTGGAACAGAAATAAAAGTCGCGATTACGAAATCGCAATGGGACTCTCTTTTGGATCTAGCAAAAAAAAGTGACTTGTCAGATGAAAAAAATCTTTCGCAGGTAATCGTGGCTGAAAAAATTAGCGGCAAAGAGTTACTGGAGCTTATACATATATCAAATTATTTAGATATTCCTGCGTTAATGAGCTCGGTGCAAAACGTGTATCTTAACTCAATGTTTCCCTCTGTCGTTACGCAGCAAGATTTAAATCAGGCGCTCCAATCGATGGCAGTTTTTGACGATATTCCATTAGATATTTTGGAAATTTTTAAGAATAGGATAATCAGAGAGGATTTATTTAAAGAATTTCATTGGTCGGGTCCTATCGCAATTAAGACAAATGAAGCAGTACACGCTTTGGCTTTCTCTTCTAACGGCAACACACTTGCAATCAGTTTGCAACAAACAGCCACGAACACGTCGAGCGTAATGTTATTTGATTTTTCGACAAAGACTTCAAGACGAGAGGTGTGGGCTAGTCCGGCCCCAACCAATTTACTCTTTAGTGAGGATGGCGCGTTCCTGGTGGGGACTTCAAATGTGTCTAGTAGGGCTATTATGGTCAATTTAAAAAATAAAGAATTTCCGCTCAGATTTATTAAAAAATATTCAGGATGCGGAGCTTTTAGCAATACAGGAAGCTTGTTCGCGTATGTAAATACGGGAAATAAAATCACCATCTATAATCCAATAACGGATCAACTTCAGGTATTGGATAGGGTTATTCATGAAGTGGCTTCAAGCATAGCTTTTTCACCTGATGATCAGTTTCTGGCAGTTGGCCTTATAACTGGAGAGATATTAATAATTGATCCTAGAGTAAAAAGTGACATGAAAAAAATGGCAATCGCTGATAAAACTATTATTCGTGCCATTTCTTTTTTGAAAGAAAATCAAATTCTAGTGAAGTCTTTTCAGGAGGGTGTTTATATATTTGATTATCAAGAAGGAAAACAACTTAAAAAGGCTTCGCTAGGTTATCGAGAAAAGGAAGTCTTGTTTTGGCAAACGGGGGTTGTTTGGAATGATGCGGTCACAAAAATAGTTGGGGATTTTTATTCTGAGCTGCGAATTTGGGGACTGCCAGGGTTTAATGATCAACAAATTATCAAATTAGGCACGTGGGAATGGCCGTCATGGCGGGGGCAATCTTCTGCTACTTGGCTAGCATTCAGCAAAGACGGGAACCGCCTTGGCATGATTTATAAAACTGGCGTTCTTCTTTGGCAAAACATCGATGAGCAATTAAAAAATTTGTCATTTGAGCAGGCCTATTTGATCGCACTTTTGAAAAAGTATCAGATTGATGCTAAGAAAGAATTTATAGGAACGACTCAGTTACCAGAAAATGTAAAATCAATAATCGATTCGTTACCAAAAGATGTAAAAGAGACGGTTATTCTGAAAAGTTCTCATGTTAATAATTGATGAAAACGAAAACTACGAACTCTGGAGTTGAAATGTTAAAACGAATTATTGCAGCATCGTGTGTATTATTTTTGATTGGTAGCTGCCCGCCAGATCAAATTCTGGTGAGGCTTAAAGGGGATGTTCAGACAACGATCAACAAGAATACACTTCTTTTTCTAGCAACCAAATCTCAAACATTGCGTGAATTGATTGAAGAAATTCGTCAGCAAGGCGAGTTACAAGAAATTATTTTACCAGATATTCAAGAGCATGCGTTTCGCTATTTAGTAAGTATTGCGAATGAAAAAAATTTATTAGATGCAAATTTTAAAGATATCCTTGAGCATGCCCAGCATCAAATGGGAGCACAATTTGAAAGTGTGCTTGATATGCTCAATTATCTGGATATTCCACTACCTACACAATTTAAAGAACTCTATAAAAAAATACTTGCAAAACGTAAAGAAAACGAGCAAGAGGAAAGAAGCGTAAAGCGAGTAAGAAAAGAGGAAGTTAAACAAGAATTGCTCAGTGTAAAAATTCCCCAAGATACTCAAGCAATATTTTCGATCATTAATGCGTCCCCATTTTTAAAGGACCATGTCCTGATGATCCATAGCGTTTTGCCTGAAGAGTTACAGGTAGGGACAGAAATAATTGTCGGCAATATTACAAAGGTTGACTGGGAAATGCTCGTTTCGTTGGCTAATGAAATGAAAGCAGAAGGAAATGACATTGGCAATCAAGAAAAACTCAATGAGTTATTCAAAAAAAAGAGTCTTAGCTTTCATCAATTAGCAAAATATCTTCAGTTGGCCGATTATTTGAATATTGAATCATTAAGTAGTGCTGCAGAAAAAAATATAGGGGCTAAACTTCAGCAATTTTTAGAAGCAAATAAAGATAATCCAGTTGAGACACTAAAAGAAATTGATAGTGCTATTCCCACGACTATTCAGCCATCAATAGTGCGGAGAATGATAAGTGAAAATAAATTCCTTAGTTCTTTTGGATGGCGTTCTAAACAATATGAACTCAAAAAGATACTCCCCAATGAAAGCATAAGAAATTATTGTTTTGCCTTTTCAAATGGAAATGGCCTTCCAATAGCTTTCATTGCAGGATACGGTAATAGTGCGATTATTTATTTTGAAAGAGATAAACCGAAAATTACCAAGTTCGAGTTGGAGGTTAAAGCGTGCTCTTTTAACCCTGAAGGCACTAAGCTATTCATACTCTCCTCAAAGGGGTTAGATATCGTGGATGTTCTCGGGCGGAAAAATGAAGCGAATATAGCATTGGATACATTAGGTATTAATATAGACGTTCTTGAAAATCCAGGCACTTCATTTGCGTTTACCGAAGATGAACATGTAGTAATAATGCGCACTCCTGCGGGCTTTATACAAAAAATAAATTTTCAAAATGCAAAGAACCCTGAAATCAAAGAGTTGGCTTCAAATGCTGGGTATTATGCAAACATAGCATATGATATGACAACCAAATTAATTGCTTATTATTCACCCTACAAAATTATATTTACAGATCTCGAAGGCAACGTGCAGAAAAAATTGGATGCAGGATCTACAGGTATCGATCGACTTTGGTTCAATCGCGCAGGTAATCTTATCATAAAGATTGGCGATGAATTGCGTATATTCGATGGCGGGATTAAGGATATAACTGAAAAAAAATATAAAGTATTTCCGCTTCGTAAACAATCTCTTATTGGTTTCGATCCAGAGACGCAAAATATAATTCTCTTCAATAAGGATTCAGGTATTGGAATAATAAATATTGAGACTCGAGAATCTATTACTACTATTCATACCAAATCTATTTTTTTGGCGGCGGTCGCGCGCAACGATAGCAACGCTTTGATTGCACGGTTCAAGGAGGAAATCTCTGTAGGGGAAAATCCATATCGTTCGATAATCAATAGCTTATCGCTTACGCAACTTAGCACATTCCTTCTCGTGGCTCGACTTGCTACGGAACATAAAAAATTATTTGATACGTTTCCAGATTTGAATAGGTACTTTCAAGATTTACCTGAAGAGTTGAAAAAAGAAATGACTAACAAATTAAAAATTAAGTGATTAGCGCATAGATAGAATTTATGTGGATTGCTGTGTGCATTTCTAGAAGGTATATTTAGATTGAAAAACTTTTTAGAAAAAATTTCGCGGGTAAATCGTCATGGCTATTACACTCCTTATTGCAACGCGCAATCCGGGCAAATTTCATAAGATTTCACGCAGATTGAGTGATCATGTGCGCGTAGTTTCGCTAAATGAACTGGGCATCGAAGACGATGTTGAAGAAACTGGTGCTACGTATGAAGAAAACGCGGCATTAAAAGCATACCATTACGCAGAGCGCTTCAATATGCTGACTCTCGCAGACGATGGTGGATTACGCATCGATGCGTTGCAGGGTGCGCCAGGATTATATTCTGCCCGTTTTGCTGGCAAAGGTGCAACTGATGAACAAAAAATCGAAAAGATTTTGACTTTGATGGAGCACGTGCCAGATAATCAGCGTTCTGCAGCATTCAACGTAGTGTTAGCGTTGGCAAAACCAAATGGTGAAATCTCATATTATCACGGCGAACTCAACGGCGTTATTACGCGTAAACCGCGCGGAAAATTATTAAGGGGAATGCCATATCGCACTATTTTTTTTGTGCCTGAATATGGAAAAACGCTTGCTGAGATTGATGCGCTCAATATTAAAATTACTGATCATCGAGATAAAGCAATAGGAAAATTACGTGCCGAGTTTAATTTAGGCTGAATTTTTGAATAATTTGAGTAGCTGCATGTACTTTACGCTCTAATGCGTGCTGCGTCAGCAACCCCTCTTTTGCATCATGATGCAAAAGAACGCTTCCACTATTGATCATGCCGTTCATAAGCGCTAGCTCAACAGATTTACCTTGCATAATTGATGCGACAAAGCACGAACCAAATGAATCACCAGCGCCAACCGTGTTGATGACATCTATTTTCAGTGCAGGATGAAAAAGAATTTCATTTTGAGTCGCGACGTACACTCCGTCCGCGCCATTGGTCACAACAACAATTTTGGGGCCTTGGGCGATGACCGTGGCGCAATAATCCAGAAGGCTAAAGCAAGAAGTACCATGCAACAGCGGGGGTAAATTATTTGTTTTTTGACCAATCGGTGAGCCAGATTTTAAATATTCTTTTGAAATCGTTCCCATAAAAAGTTCAGCTTCTTGTGCATTTAAAATCAAAATATCTATAGCATTAAGTGATTCAAAAAGAACCTTTGCACCGGTTCCTGCTTTCAGTTGGCTGCCGCCTGGATTTGTCGCTATTTTTACGCCAAGTTCACGCGCCTTGAGCGCTATTGGCAACAAAAGATGGGCTGCCGCATCGCTTAATGAAGTTATATACACGAGGTCAAATTGTTTCAGTATTGAAAGTGGCAGATGCTCCCGCCGCAAATTGGTGTTTGCGCCGCGAAACGATAAAATAGTTCGTTTTCCTCCTGCCGAAGGAATGATAAACGATCTGCCCGTTTGCGATTCATCGGTGGTATGAACATAGCTTGTGTTTACATTTTCTTGTTCAAGTTTTTGAATAATTGCATGCGCTGCAAGATCGTTGCCAATCAGGCAATTAATAAATGTTTGAAACCCGAGGCGAGAAAAAGAAACGGCGGAGTTGGTAGCTCCTCCGCCGGTAGAGTAGAGTATTGTGTCAAGTTCTATTTTAGTATCAACTTCCAGAGCAAGATAGGAAGTCCCTTTTAAGTTGAGTGTTTCAAGCTGTTTGGGCACAATGTAGATATCTTGCGTGGCGCCACCAATAGTTAACACTTTCAATTAATGTTTTTCCTTCGTTTCTGGCATGAGTACATGGCTCAATACTTCATTTGCATGCGTTACCCAAATGACATTAATATCTTTTACAATATCTTCTTGGCCAACTAAATCGCACTTATTTTTCTGCGGTAAAATCACATGAGGAACGCGATTACGTTTTGCCGTCAGGATCTTTTCCTTAACGCCGCCAATAGGCATCACATCGCCATGAAGATTTAACTCTCCGGTCATAGCAAATTGTGCGTTAATTGGACGCAAGGTCAGCGCTGAGAGAATCGAAGTAAGCATCGCGATTCCTGCAGACGGGCCGTCTTTAGGTATTGCACCAGCCGGAACGTGGATATGCAGATCGTAATGCGTGAACATTTTGCTATTAATATTGAACTCTTTTGAGTGCGCGCGCGCATAACTCATTGCCGCTTGAGCAGATTCTTTCATCACGTTGCCAAGTTGCCCCGTTAAAATCAAGCGGCCTTTTCCTGGCATTGCAACCGCTTCGATGCGAATCATTTCTCCACCATAAGAAGTCCATGCAAGGCCGTTCGTTACCCCAACATGATTTTCTTTATTGACATCATCTTCAAGGAACCGGCGCGGCCCTAAATAGTTTTCAATATTTTCAGGAGCAAAACTAATGGTGCGATTTTCTTCTACATAGCATCGTGCCGCTTTTGAACACAGTTTTCTAATTAAACGCTCAAGTTGACGAACCCCAGATTCGCGCGTGTAGTTAAGCACGAGATCTTTAAGCACATCATCATGGAAATTCAAATTATGATCTTCCATGCCGGCATCTTTAATCGCTTTTCTAATAAGATGCAAGTTACTAATATGCAGTTTTTCATCGAGCGTGTAGCCAGAGAGTTGAATAATTTCCATCCTATCGCGCAACGGTTCTGAAATAGTATCGAGTGAGTTGGCTGTAGCAATAAAAATAACTTTAGATAAATCGAACGGGACGCCCAAATAGTTATCATAGAAGGTTTTGTTTTGTTGCGGATCGAGCACTTCAAGCAATGCAGCTGAAGGATCTCCACGGAAATCAGCACCAATTTTATCAAGTTCATCGATAACAATGACTGGGTTGAGAGATTTTACTTTGCGGAACCCTTGAATGATGCGGCCAGGCATTGCGCCAACATAGGTGCGGCGGTGGCCACGGATCTCTGCTTCATCTTTCACGCCGCCAAGAGAAACGCGGAAACATTCTCTGCCTAAACATTTAGCGATCGATTGCCCAAGTGATGTTTTACCAGTTCCTGGGGGACCAAAAAAGCAAAGGATCGGCGTGTGCGAATCTTGCTTAAGTTTGCGGATTGAAATGAAATCCAAAATTCGTTCTTTAATCTCTTTTAGGCCATGATGATCCTGATCAAGAATTTCTCGCGCGTGTTTTATATCAAGATTATCGGAAGTTTCAGAACCCCATGGCATTGAAAGCATCCAATCAAGATAGGTGCGCGTAACCGATGCTTCCATAGAATCTGCAGCAGTACGTTCAAGGCGGTTCAATTGACGATTAACTTCAACGCGTGCTTCGTCAGAAAGTGCTAGTGTTTCAATTTTTGCGCGCATTTCTTCCACATCTTCTACATCATCTTCGCCAAGCTCTTTTTTTATCGCCTTTAATTGCTCCCGCAAATAGAACTCTTTTTGGGATTTGTTCATCGATTCTCGTGCACGATTTTTAACCCGTTCTTGCACTTCTGCAACCTCAAGCTCGCGGCTCAAAAGCAGATAGATTACCTCAAGGAATTCTCGTAAGGTCGGTTTTTCAAGAAGGCCTTGAGCGTCGACGACCGATAAACTTAAATGAGAAAGAATAAAATCGGCAATTTTTTGCGGATCTTGCATTTTCGAAAGAATGGTATGAAAATCTGGGCTAAACGTTTGGCCTGCAGCGTCCATACGCTCGGTTAACTCTTTGATATTTTTAATTTGCGCGACAACCTCTGCGCTTTCAGGCATATCTTCATGATTTAAAACTTGAACGCGTGCCGATAAAATCGAATTATCGGTTATTATTTCGCTCGCGGTTGCTTTGTGTAAACCTTGAACTAAAACTTTTATACCGCCTTCAGGGATTTTGACCAATCGCATAATAGAAGCGACGGTACCAATCGAGAAAAGATCTTGCGTCCCTATCGCAGTTTCATGGTTATCAATTTGTTTTTTTGAAGCTAAAAGCATAACAAGCTTTGAACCTTCAACAGCTTCTTGTACACCTTTAATAATCCGTTCATCAAGCACCAACAATGGAACGATCATGTGCGGAAAAACGACGACGTCCATTGTGGGGATGACTGGGAGTATATCAGGAATGGTTTCTTTAATATTTTTAGATGACAATGTTTTCATTACACTCACTCCCCCTTATTTGTATTTTACCTAAAACACCGTATACTCATCAGCGCAAATACCGCTTGTAATATTGGTGTTGTCCGTATCCCTTTTATCTTCATTGTAGAGTATGAACACAATTGAAAACAATAATTGCGTGAGAGTTGCCCAAGGGCATTTAAACAAGCGGGTGTTTCTCAATAGAATGATTGTAGCAACATGCGTCTAAAAACCCTTATTTTTCAAGCCGTTAGTAAATCGTTTTCGGGACTGAACCCGTTCACGCTCAATCCGATAACTGCTCGTTTTGAAAAAAATAGGCGTTATGGTGTTGTCGGCCAATCGGGCGCCGGCAAATCTACGTTTATGCATCTTGCAGCAGGCCTTGAACAAGCAACAGCCGGTTATATTAGCTACGAATTTGATAATGGATCGCAGATGCCCGCTTCGTTTGGTGACGTTGGACGACAAAAAAATATTGGGATTGTTTTTCAATCTCCCCATTTGATTTATGAACTGTCAGCCTTAGAAAATATTGCCATTAAATCTATGATTGCAGGCTATTCTCAAACCGAGGCTACAAAAAAAGCTGCACATTTGCTGGAGCTGATGGGTTTGCAAGAATATGCGCATTCATTTCCTCAGGTACTTTCAGGAGGGCAGCAGCAAAGAGTTGCGCTGGCACGCGCCTTAATTACGGAACCTGATTTCCTTCTTGCAGACGAGCCAACAAGCGCACTTGATGCAAAAACGGGCGGGGAAATTATTAATTTATTGTTCGCCTATCAAAAAGATTTTCAATTGGGACTCATCTTAAGTACACACGATCACGCTATTTTATCAAAAATGGATACGATCATCGAAATTACAAGCTCGCGATTAGAAAATTTTCAGGAAGGAAAGGGTTTACCATCGTGAATAGACAAGCAATTCGTCAAAAAACGGTTCAAGTTGCAAGCTCAACCATGATTAGTCGCCTTTTAGGCATGATGCGCGAAGTACTCATGGCAAATCTCTTGGGTGTTGGTGTGATTGCAGACGCTTTTATCACCGCATTCAAAATTCCTAACTCTATGAGAAAAGTTTTTGCTGAAGGCGCGCTCAGTGCGGCGCTGGTGCCCACGTTTGTTTCGTTGGGTAAAAAAGATGATAAAAAAGCGGTCAGCAGTTTAATGACTTTGTCATTACTTATTTTTGAAGGAATCTTATTCGCGATATGCGTTCTGATTTTCTGGAAAGCGGAGGCGGTAATTCGTTTTATTGCACCGGGTTGGTATTGCATTCCACAACAAAGAGAATTTGCGATTTTTGGCATTCCAGTGCTTGATAAAACTATCGGCGCATGCGTCGCTTTTTTAGCACAAGGGCAAGCGGGTGCGCAAGTGGCCTATGCCGTTTCATTTTTGCGACTTTTAATAGGATTTATTCTTTTTTTATCAACAAGCGCGCTGCTTGCAAGTGCTTTGCAGTCGGTGAACGATTTTTTTGTGCCCGCATTTGCGCAGGTGCTCATTAACGTTATTTTTATTGCCGGCATTTTATTGTGCATGTATTTCAATTGGCCAGTAAAAATTCTTTGCGCATTCATTTTATTCAGTGGTTTAGTGCATATGCTTTGGCATCTGATCGCTTATTTTAGAGTAGGTTTTACCCTCGCACCCATCACGAAAAATACATGGGTCTCAATGAGGCAAATTCTCAATAAATTTTTCCCCTGTTTGCTTTCAATGAGCGTTATGGAATTATTACTCGTTGTTTCAACCAGCATTGCTTCCTTTTTGCCTGCAGGCTCGATTGCTCTCGTTTATTATGCAAATCGCTTTATGGGAATTCCGCTCGGTGTTTTTTCTCGAGCATTTTCGACTGTTTTATTTCCCTATTTTGCTCGCGTGGGCACCTACGCTCGTTCGCGCTTGAGCTTTTTTCTTTTTGAAGCGGCAAAGCTTATCTTTTGGGTGATGGTTCCGGTATCGCTTTTGTTTGCCTTCATTTCTGAAAAGCTTTTTTTAACCCTCTTTCTTTCAAAAAAATTCACGATGATTCATGTGCAGGAAGCGAGCACTATTTTAATCATTTTCGTGATAGGACTTTTTTTCTTTTCACTGAATCATATCTTGCTCAATTTATATTACGCATTGCACGAAACGCGCATTCCGCTTTATATTTCGGTAGCGGTTTTAGTGATCGATGTTTTATTAAGTTATTTTATTTTGATGCCTCTTTTTGGCGCAGCCGGCATTGCCCTAACCACGGTGCTTGTAAGCATGATGCAAACCGCGCTTTTTGCTCTGGGATTGAATTATTTTTTCGGTATCGCTCTCTATACGACTCGCTTTGGAGCGTTTGCTATTAAGAGTTTGATGCAATGCACTCTTTTTAGTTTGCTCTTTTTTATCTGCTATTCATTCTGCACGTTATTTATTGCACGTTTTATTCCTGAATGGTCTCATGTTCTTTTGGAGACGATGATTTTTTGGGCGTGGCTCTGTCCTTTGGCGGTTCTCTTTTTTGTACTATTATCCAAAACCCGTCGTTCGTTTGGCATTCACCTCTATTTTTTGGAGTAATCAACTATGAATCGCGAATTTTCTGCGGGCGTCGTCGTTTATTATGAACGTGTAGGTAAACGCACCTATTTATTACTTCATTATGCATCTGGCCACTGGGATTTTCCTAAAGGGCATATTGAAAATGGTGAAAATAAAGTTGAAGCAGCAATCCGAGAGCTCCAGGAAGAGACCGGCTTGTCAGCAAAGCTGGTTGATGGATTTGAAGAATCGTTTGAGTATTTCTTTAAAAATTCAAAAACTCACGAGTTAATTCTAAAAACTGTTTATTTTTTTATCGGAAAAGTGAGCACTAAAAAAGTAATGCTGTCGCACGAGCATGTTGGCTACGAATGGCTGCCGTATAAGGAAGCTATAGAAAAACTCACGTATCCAAATGCAAAAGAATTGCTTAAAAATATGGAACGGTTTTTAAATGATCGAGATGAAAAAAAATAGGGATATCGAGCGTGATATCCCTATTAATATAATTAGTACGATTATTTCTTTTCTTGTTTTTGCTCAGTAAAGAATATCATAGGTTTTTGTGAACTTGATTTTGCTCCACGGAATTTTATGTGAGCATCAGGGCCAACAATAATCTTGTTAATGCCTTTGCTCTCAAGAGCTGAGATTTCATAACTTTCAGAAACCGCGTCTAATCGGCTGTTGTTTGTCGGCAACAGAGAATAAAAAGTGAGTTTACCCTCTTGCTTATTAATGGTGGTAACTAATCGAGCTTCCGTATCTGGCTTAATAATCACTTTCATATTGTTGCCAACGGTATGGATTCCTTTTTGCCCGACGTGGTTAATTAATACTTGCTCATTTGCACCATGCAGCCAAAGGTTGGTTTTTCCAGATTTAGGTTCTTTAACGATAAAACATCCGTCCTGCATTTGGAGTTTTCCGTCTTGATCTCTCTCAAACTGCAATCCCTGAGGTGCAATAGTTACTTTTTTCGAGATTTTGAAAGTATTTTTAGGTTTCAATAAATGTGCCGCAATACTTATTTCGTCATCAAAGTGAACCCATTTATTATCTTCTTTTGGTTCAGGAACAGCTTTACTATTATTTTCCTCAGCAATAACTTTCGCTAATCCAAATGTTACCTGTTTTGGAACTTTTGTTTTTTTTGGAACAACGTTGGTTGCTGCTTGCGTATTAATAGGTTGCAGTTGAGTCGCGCTCTTATTTACGTCCGCTGTATTAAGACGTGCGCGCCCTTGGTACGTTTTAACGATTTTCTTAGAATCATTTTCCATACATAAGGTAGAAAATGAGAATGCGATGAAAGCTAAAAATAATATGTTCATAATAATCCCGTAGTTTCAAAACAAAGATTTAATTTTTCTTATGCTTTTTTGCAGATTCAATATTCTTCAATTTATTCACCGGAGTTGATTCAAAAATAGTCGGCGTGAAATATATAACCGATGATCGATTTATTTTTTTGGGCAATACAGCTATTTGTTCAGTGAGGTGATCAAACACGCGATCGCTGCCAACGTAAACAAATCTGCCATTTGCGAATGTCTTGAGAGCAACATCTTTTGGTTTTCCAGTAGAAAAAAGACTGCGCGCGGTTTGCTGTGTAGTTACAGGAGTAACACGAGCAAAAAGACTTGCTAACGGGTTATTGTTATTAATAGTGATTGATGTTTTTGGCGAATAAAGTGTTTCTTTTTTATCATCAAGTGTTTTTGTTACTCTTACTTGGGGAGATGTTTTGCTTGATTGTTTAGTTTCAAACTTGATAGCAGATTTTTCTTGCTGTAAAGCGCTTACTTTTTTGGGAGTACCATCTTTTTTCACGCGTAATCCAGGGATACTGTTATTGGGAATAACAAAAATCTGCTTATCTCCCTTTGTTTGTATGCCGCCAAAAACAAGAACAGGATCTATCGCTATAGGATTTTCATCTTCATCGCAAAATTGAACATTTTTGTCGTCAGGCATTAATGCCTTAAAACCATTAAGTTCTCTGACGCGCGCCGCTTGCACGTATTGAAATATCTTATCAACGATGCCAGGGTGACCATCTAGTTTTTTGACTATTGCCAATCCATCATTTGTAGATTTATTGTTGGTGTTCGGATTTTCCATAGAAAAAATAGATAAATGCATCATGAATGCACATATCAGTAATAAATAGTTCATAAAAATAACCCCATATAAATAATTAATATTAATCAAGAGAAGGACACTGCAATAATTGCGAATCTGGCATCAAAGGTTGTTCATTATTTGACCGATTAGAACCTATCTTCTTGTCTGCGCTCTTTAAATGATCTTGAGGGTTACCGATAGGAAGAGCAGAAAACTCAAATAATAATGATAATGAAAAAAACATAACCAACATTTGAAACTTAAGTTAAAAGGCTCGGGCCAACGTAAAATACCAATGTACGCATGCTTTATTCATAATAATTGAATTAAAAAACAATGTCAAACTGGCTACATTTTTACATAAATGACAAATATGAAATTAGTTTATTTCTATAAAGTCGGGCTATTAGAAAACTTTTTACACGCTAAAAAAGCGGCGCAAAGCTAAATAGATAACTATAGTTATAAAGAAAGAAGATTCCTTCAAAAAGAATAATAAGAAAAGACGGCACTTTTTTAGTCAAAAAGGTGCTGAAAAATCAGGTGAATAGCGATAGTAATAAAGAAAGTCGTAATCCTGGGATGAAATAAAAAAATATGAACACAAAAAATTGAGGAAGAGAAGACGATTCGTTAAGAAGAGGCCATGCCAATCGAAGTTTTTGAGCGCAAAATGCTCAGACAGACGTAAAATTGGTGGCGGGGGCTGGATTCGAACCAGCGACCTTTGGGTTATGAGCCCAACGAGCTACCAGGCTGCTCTACCCCGCGTCAAACTTGTTTTTCAATTTTCAAAACGCTTATTTGCAATATCTTATTGAAATGCGCTTTTGTACTGGTAATAGTACGCTTTTTTTGTTCTTTGTCAACAGGTAATCGGATTTACTCTCTAAGATTATACAAACTGTAGCGATTGCGCGCGTGTGCGTGATGCTTAAATGGGCAATTGGAGCTGTTTTAAGGTGTGGAAAAAATGTTGATATAAAGAAAGTCCAGTCGATTCGCATAGAAGGAGCGGTATCGGTTTCTTGGTAAATTTCACATTTTTTAGCAACGGTTAAGAGCAAAAATGGCTTTTGTGGTCTCAGGTTTGAAAGCGCTTTATAAAGTGCTTCTTTTGCTGCAAACCGGGCGGCAAATCGTTCAGCGCTTTTTGCAGGGATCGATGTGCAATAATCGATTTCGCGCTGACTGAAAAATTTGAGTAATTGCCGGTGTGTAAATTTGTCCCAATCTAAAAAACGTTCGATCTCTGCTGAATCGATACCAATGCCAAGGATCATGAACGCATTTTCTCCAGCGTTGCATCAAGCGATCTATAGAATATAGCTTCACGAATGTGAGGCATTTCAATTACGGCTGAGCTCTCAATATCTGCAATTGTTCGGGCAACTTTTAATATTTTATGATAGCCGCGCATACTTAGATGCAATTTTCCAAAAGCTTGCTTTATCAGATGTTCCGCTTCGGCGGTTAAGACGCAAAATTCATCAATCTGTTGCGAGGTCATGTTGCTATTAAATTCATGCTGATTTCCAAATCGTTTTACTTGAGCATCGAGTGCTTTTTGAACACCAGCAAAAAGTTCGGCAGAAGTAAGTGCAGGGGCATCGGTTTTCTTGAGCGTATCGTAATCGAGTGATGGCACATTGATTTGCAAGTCGATACGATCTAAAAGAGGGCCCGATAATTTCGCTAAATAATGTTCTATTGCGGTGCGCGAGCAGTGGCAATTTCGTTTTGCATCGCCAAGAAATCCACAAGGGCAGGGATTGAGCGCTGCAATGAGTAAAAATGACGCAGGAAATGTAACGCTTTGATTTGCGCGTGAAATGCAGACCGATTTATTTTCGAGTGGTTGGCGGAGCACTTCAAGCGTGGTGCGCTTAAATTCTGTAAGTTCATCCAAAAAGAGAATGCCGTTATGTGTTAAGCTTATTTCTCCCGGCTGCGGGAATGAGCCTCCACCTACAAGCCCCGCTTGCGAAATGGTGTGATGCGGATTGCGAAATGGACGAGCGGTAATTAACTGTTTTTGCAATTTACCGCTCACCGAATACACTTTGGTGGTTTCTAAAATTTCTTGAAACGATAATGGCGGCATAATTGAAGGGAGCCGTTTTGCAAGCATCGTTTTGCCAGATCCTGGCGGCCCGATAAATAAAATATTATGCCTGCCTGCAGCGCAAATCTGCAAAGCACGTTTTGCTTGATGTTGCCCTTTTACTTGGCCAAAATCTAAATCGCCCCAAATGGTATTTTTAGGAACATACGAACTTTGGGTTGGGGCAATTGATATTTCCGCGCGCAGAAATGAAATTATTTCGACAAGATTTGAAACACCAATCACTTCAATACCATTAATAAGTGCTGCTTCGTGCGCATTTTCTTTGGGAACAATTAATCTTTTTTTTCCTAATGTTTGAGCATCGAATGCAATAGGCAATGCTCCTTTTATGGAACGAATGGTTCCATCGAGCGAAAGTTCTCCAATAATAAGTGTTTCATGCAAAAATGCCGATTCAATTTTTATTAATTGTGCCGCTGCCAGAATTCCAATTGCGATCGGCAAATCAAAAAGCGTTCCCTCTTTTTTTAAATCGGCGGGCGCTAAATTTACGGTAATTTTTCGTTCGGGCAATCGAATGCCGCTATTTTTGATTGCAGTTGCAATGCGTTGCCGGCTTTCTTTAATAGCAGTATCGGGCAATCCTACAATAAAGAATTGGAGCATGCCATAGGAAAGATCGACTTCTACCTCAACCAGATGTGCTTCAATACCAATCGTTGTAGCTGAAAATATTTTTGCATGCATAATTTTTTGTATTCCCTAAGCAGCAGATGCAATAGAATTAGAATCCATAATAAACATGATTTATAATTTTAGCAAAAATAAAAAATCTATATCGGTTCAGCCTGAATTACTTTCCGGGTTTTTGCGATTTATAACAAGGCAGAAAGTTTTATTGTAAAATAAGAAAAAAGGACGATTGAACAGAATGCTGGAAATGAAAAAGTAATATTCGCTTTTGAACTAGAAACTTTTTTTGATGACGGGTCAAGAATCATTTCTAAATGTGCACCGACAAACGATGGGCAGCAATAATGCGAAAAATAATGGATGTTACTACTTTTCGGCCCTGCGTAACTGCTTGAAAAAAAGAACGGGAAACTAAAATAGGTTTTTTGCACGAACGCCTTTTCAAGAAGTTCGATAGAATCAATCGCAGGGATTTCTAAATTAAAAGCGGCGACTCTTTTTCGTATCGCAAGATAATGAAGAGAAAAGAGCAGTAATGCAATTGTGAGCCCGCTCGCATCACGTGAAGTTAATAAGCCATTTTGGAAGTAAAGAAATTGAAATGAGACGACGAGTGCAGTGAGAAAAAGATAATTTTTCATTGCGCTCTCATTTTATAGATTTTTATATTCCTGCGCTTGAAGACATAGGAACTGCAATCGGATTTTCAAACGCTGAATCAAATTCAAATTCATTGAACTCTTTTATCATCGTATAATTTTGTACCGCTTTTTCTACGCGATGTTGATAGTACCAATGGTGATACAGCGAATTATAGATGCTCCAGATTATTCCTGCTGCGCTTAATGCAGCGCACGGGATTGCAATAACGATTCTTCTTGTATCATACGAGCTATTACCGCAATTCTCAGTTTTTGATCCGTGGTAGCAGCCAGCGAGCCCCAAAAATGCGCTTAAAAGGCCAATGGTACGATAGCGAAACTGCCACTTATCAATACCTTCTTGGCTCGTTTCACTTTTTTGCTCATCGGTTATTTCATTTAATTTGATTCGCGCAGTATGCACCGCATTATTAAAGAAATATTCTTCTTGAAGCTTTTTACGAGCAATATCAAGCGCCTGATTTAGTTTGTGGATAACGTTTAAATTCCTCAAAGTAAGTGAAGAAATATTTGATTGAATTGCATCGATCAATTTAAGCAATTTATTATAGGCAGCCAATTCTGTTTGGTAGCGCTGAAACGCTTGCTGATATGCTGCAGTATCAATTTTTTGTGTAGAGCTTTCTTTATGGCTCATTTTGATATCTTTTGCATCGCGCCATAACAACGTGATCATATTATCCGATTTTTGGGTACTGGTAGTTTCTACAAACTTAAAATCGTCTTTGCTTGGCGCTACTGGAAGCTCAGGTAAATTAACGAGTATTGCAGAAATTCCCTTAGAAATTAACGAAGGGTGGAGCTGATTGATACCATCAACAACGTGTTCATGATTTTTGGTGGGCAAAGAGTTGTAGACATCCCGCAAATCAATTTCCTGTACATGCGCTGAAACTATCGAATGCATCACAATTGAAAAAAAGAGCTTTATTTTCATTTTTTCCTCATTAAAAGAAGAGATAAAGCTATTTTAGCAGGTTTTTAGAGAACAGGCGAATGGAGGGTTATGACACAAAAAAACAAAGGGCAGCGGTGAGCTGCCCTAGGGTCTTTATCCGTGAGACTTCGCTAAAACTGGAGATTTTCAAATTTCTTAATAAGTTCAATATTTTGATTCGCGTTTTCTGTTCGCCGTTCATAATGATGGATGTGGTTATTCGACGTCAAAATAGTGCCAATTGTTCCCAGCGTGCCAACCGCTACGCCTGCTCCGCTTAAAACTTTGACTTCTTGTCCGCCATAAACCACTCCAAGTACCCCAACGGCAGCAAGTGCTCCCCATGCTAATGCGCATTTGGTGTAGTAATGATACCAGCTTTCCAATCGTGGGGAGGTCGTTTCAAATTTTTGCTCAGCTCGTGCTTCACCTTCGCGAACTTGCGCGGTATAGGCAGCGTCTTTTAGAAATTGGACGAGTGATGATTTTTTTTGCGCTAGATTTAAATCGGGGCGAGTTTCATTTATCTTTTTAAGCAACTCAAGATCTTGTGTTTTTACATTTTTCAAAATATCCATAGCAAGATAATATCTTTCATGGTAAACGGCTGCTTTTTCTTGGAAAGCATCCATATCTTTTTTGTATCTTGCATAATCGTATTCTGTCGAAACCGATCCTTCAGTGGTACGTAAATTATCTTTGTGTGAACCGCCTGCGCCGTTAGAATTGAGCATTATTTCAGCGTTTTTCATGCGAGCTGTTGTTTTAACTTTTTTATAATTTTCCAGTTGAGGGCGCACCGGTGCTTCTGGAACAGTAACAAGTAATTTTACCAAACTATGAGCTAAGTTATTGTGATCGATTACTTCGATGTTTTCAACTACCGCTTTCTGATCGTGCGTTAGGCTGTTTTTTATGTATCTCAAATCTGCAACTTTCGCATTTAGAGAAAAAGTTGCGATCAATGCATAAGCATAAGATCGTGTTGCGTGAAAATTCATAATGATCCTCATAATAGAAATGCTGACGTGCTATTAACAGCGAAAGTATAATTTAACCTGGAAAACTTTTCAATTTTGCGGTGGGTTTGAAATCTAGAAAATATAAAAGGTTGAAAGCAGCCACAGTGGTACTTTTTTAAATTTTGCGTAAACTGGTGCGTAACCAAAAAAATGCATGCATAGAGGAGACGGGTGAATGATGCTTCTGTTTATTCTTATGATTTTAAACCAGGCCTTGAGTTTGCATGGTGCCGCTGATCCAATTGTTGATTTTTCCTACCGCAATCTTGCTTTCGTCATGGAAGATGGCAAGACATCTTCATTGAAAATCATTGGAGATACGCAAGTTCCGTTCGGTTATTCATCAACCGTGTATGTAAACGGGCAACAAGTTAAAGATAACCCGCTCCACGATAAAGAGGTAAGTTTCTTTGATTTATTGCTCGATCAGCCACTTATCGTTACTAAAGATGAACCCAGCACGCTTTATCATATTGTTTCAGCTCCATCGGGCCCAGTATTATCGATTAATAGCATCGAAGGAATATGCGATGCGGGAACGAACGAAAATGGCCCATTGCCAATCGATGGCATAATCGGGCTCAGCATTGGAGCTTCAGGAACGCAGGAAAATATAGATCACGATTATTTTTTTGCTGCTGTAAAAGGGCATGGCGGTCAGTTTGGAGAAATTGGCGGTGGTATTGCAGTGCTGCGGCTTGATCGCGAAATCGGTGTGACGATGGTTCGGAATGAAAAAACAAATAAAGAAGAACCACAGCCATACATAAAACGTTTTTATTTTAATCCATTGGATGCGCACAATGGCAAAAGTAATGGAAACTGTGCCTATCCGATCGACAATCGTGAAATTGGTGCAACTGGCCTTTCGATTAAGGGTGGCTTGGATCGCTTAATGCCAAATGCGATAGATTTGCACTGGGATCACCATCTGAGGCGCCTCTTTATTGCAGTTCAATCAACAACGAAGAGCAATGCCGCTTGTGATCAGGGCAGTTGTGCGTTGCTGGTGGGCAGATTAGTTGGCGATCGTTTATACATTGAGCCTTTTGTATCGCATGAATCTCTTGCGCAACTGGGCGATACGCCATTCAGCGCAATGGGTTCATCAAAAAAAATAAGTTTACACAAAGTTCGAACGCTCAGAACATCAACCGGATCACTTTATTTAGTTATGGTTGGCGGTAATGGTGGCCCAGAAGAAACCAATAAGAAGATGTTTGCATTTCCTATTGTGGATCGATTGTGGAACGCAGCTTTTTCAGAATGGAGCGAAAATCCAGAGCTTGGAACGTTGGCAAATAACCAAACGGTTATGAGTCCGGATCGGGGATTTGTATTTGTAAATAAATTTGCACAAACGATGCTCGATACCGAATCAATTACCATCGGCGCAGGAGCGCAACTTCCTGGCGCAATCGTGGATATGAAAACTGTGGGTGATTCGGTGTGGGTTGCCGTACGAGGAACGGACGAGAATGCGCATGGGCTTTTTGCGTCAGATCCCATTTTCGATCAGCAGGGCCGCATAGTTTCATGGACACCATGGAAGCGCTCTTTCCCAACAAAACAGCAACCAATTAAATTTACGTATAACGATGAGCATCGCGTTCTACAAATAATTGGGATTGATGATACAAAGGCGCTGCATCCTTACAAATCTTCATGGTTGCCTGCGGTAGATAATAGTCAATCCAGAGAACAACAAACAACGTTTACCTTAGCGCGTGAGTTTATGAATTCATTCTCTCCTGCCTTGGGTGGTGTACAAGCGGTCGCGTTCTTTGATAAAAACAGTCCCGGAATGGTTGTTAACGATAATCACGCCGGTTTAATTGCAGCAACCGGATACCAGAAAGTTTTTCTTGGGCTTACGGGCCGCAAGTGTGCGCCACTGCATCATGTTTTTGAAAATGATGTGCTGAATGATCTTGGGCCAATAACGTGCATAACATCGGTTGCAGTAGATGAAACAACATTGTTAGTTGTCGGCGGCATTAAAGGGCTTGCTGTTCTTTGCGATAAAGATGGCAAAGGAATTTCTGCGCAAGCAACGTTTGAAGATTTCTTACTTGAAAGTACTCACGAACGATATTCATGGAAAAAAATTGGCACAAATCGTGGTATAGAAAAGTTAATTTCAGGAGATGATTGCCTTTTTGTGATGACGCGTGCCGCACTTGAACGGCTTGAGCTTTATCCGGAAGCGATTATTAAAAATGAACTTTTATCGACGCGAATATTTTCAGCAAAAGAATATACAAAGGGCACTATTACCGATGCGATAATCGGGAAATGTGGCGCTATTGTGGCAACAACGCGTGGTTTATTTAATACGATTCCTGGTGTTTCTTTGCGCGTTGTTCAGAATGCACAAGATTGCAAATGGCAGTCGGTGGCATTACTCGAGGATAAAACGATAACAAGCCTTTGCGCGGTATGCGCTGCCGATTACACGCGTTCTGACGAAAAAAAACAAATTTATGTTCTTACCGGTTCGGTGCTTGAAGCTAATTCGTTTGTCTATCGTTTTTATTATATAAACGGTGAATTGAAAATTATTCCATATAAAGAGGGGCAGGATGTCCTTCTCAATTGCAAAGCGCATCGCCGTACTATTTTAGTTGAAGGATCGCATCTTTTGATGACGCAAGCTGCCGGCCGAGGAGTGGCGCCATTTTTTCAGGTTCATCAATTAATGATTCCTGGGATGCGCTTAGGATTACACAAGACGAATAATACTTTTGTACCAGCTTCAGGGCCGTATTGGACAGAGATCGATCATACTGTTTTTGATACGAGTACAGGGCGATTAATGCTGTGCGGAAACGGCGGTATCTATGTACGCGAATAGAGATTTTAGCGGGCGAGGAATGCATCGATGACGATAAAAAAACATAGTATAAAAATTATTCTTATTGGGTTTGCTGCGATGATGAGCGCCCAATCTTATGGAATGTTTCCGATAAATTTATTTAGACCATGGGATATTAACTTACGGCCGCCAAAATGGTGCAATACGCATGTGCAAATTACGGGATGGGGCGAATTTGGTTTGCGTGCGTATGGCTATAATGCAGAAGGCCAAAAGGTTCCTGTAACACAAATTTGGACACCAAATCAAGATGCGATTGCGATGCTTAAAGGGTTTGGCCCAGATTCTCCTGAAACCGATTTTTTTGTGGATGTTTTGGGCTCGCCGGTGGACGATGGAATTCGAGGAAATTTTAAGGTAACAGGAAATTATGAAGCGAGTACTTTTGGATGGTCGGCTCGTTATCATGCACCGCACAATTTTACGATAGGTTTTCATATTCCTTTTTACGCAACACATTTAAAAAATGTTGTTTTCACTGATCAGACAAATTTTGTTACCGCATCAGATATTACGGTGCGTGAAAACTTGACCAATCAGTTCGCATTCGTTCTAAGTCAGTTCGATCCAACGCTCAATATTGGAGGTTGGAAGCAAATTGGCATTGGGGATGCTGCAGTTGTTGTTGAATGGCTGCGCGAATTTTATCAAGGCAAACCCGTATTGAAAAGTGTGCAACTCAATGCACGCGCGGGGCTCACTATTCCGTTCGGTGCGCCAACAAATATCAATGATATTCTTTCAATGCCGTATGGATTTGATCGTTCTGTTGGCATTATTTTGGGAGGGGCCATCAACGTTGATTGGTGGAACTATATTCGTGCCGGCATCGATGCAGAGTTTATTCATCTTTTTGGAAATATTCGTGAACGTCGAATAAAAGTGAATTTTGACCAAACCGATTTTCTTTTGCTCGCAAAAACGCGCGCATTTAAAGAATACGGTTTTACACAGCGATTTGATGTGCATGCTGACGTGTATAATCTTTTGGGCGGCGGCTTTTGGTTTGGAGCAGCATATCAATATTGGCGCCACGATGATGATAGTTTGAGTTTGTGCACAAATGAGTTTAATCAAGATATTGCAAATAGTGCTCAAAGCTTGCAAGGGTGGACAATTAATGAGCTTATTTTCAAAGTTGGTTATGACTTTCAAGCGATTATTCCAGAGTGCAGAGGATTTAGGCCACAGGTTTCTGGTTTTTTTAAATTGCCACTTCCAGGAACACGCTCAATTGAGGAAGTAACTATAGGCGGAACATTTTCTTTGAGTTTCTAGAGGAGTTATTTTATGACGAGTCGCGCAGTTGTCTATCTCATAGCATTTTTAATAACGACTCAGAACAATTGCATGGAGACTGATTCCCAGAAAATTACGGTTTTAGATAATAGAGATGCTTCCAGAGAACCTGGATTTGAAAATTTATGTTTCAATTTTGACACAACTCTTCTATTGCGAGTAATTACCCGTGAGCAATTTCATTCTCCTGAGAATCTGAACACGTCTCCGTTTGATAAAAAAGGCAACGAACTAGATGAAAAAGAAGTATACATTGAGAAATTCAATAAGCTATCAGCCAAAGAGCGTTCTTTACGAATTAATAGAGGCGCAATTTTCAATGATACGCCAACTGGTTTAATGCATCCTGCTTTTTCACGATTATCACCTAAAGAACTCGACACGTATTTCAGGAAAATTGATTTTCCTGATTCGCACACCTAATTTATTTTTGCAGCGCAATTACTTCAGTAATAATTCCTTGAGAGCGTGCTGCAATTTTTGCGCGAGTTGTGCTCAGCGCATCAAGGAGCCGCTGCTTTTTGGTAATCAAATCATCTTCTTGTTCGCATACGTGGCAGACAATGCAATCGTCAAGCGCTACATCTTTTTCTATTGTAATCACCGTATCCATTAGAAGATCAGAGCCAGCTAATTCAAGGAAATGAATAAAGCGTTCAACGAGCGTATTAAGCAGATCGTCAAGATCATCTTCTATGATAATTTCATGTTCTTTTAATGAATTTAGATGCTCTGAAATTTTTCTAAATGAATCCCATGCATCGGTTTGATCCAATGGGCTCCAGATAATTTTTGAAAGTCCCGTATCAAGAAAATGTACAACCGTTGTACGCAGTTGTTCTTTATCAAGCTCCGCTTGCATAAATTCACTTTCTTTAACTTCCTTAACAATATCGGTTGCGAGTGTATCCAAGAAATTATTTGGTTCAGCTTTAAAATAGTCGAAATGGGCATTGAATGCAGTGAATAAAAGTCGCTTCACGAGTTTTTTAAGTTTGGCAAACATGGTAGTTGGTTGCTCGATCATCGAATCTTTTAGATATCCTGGCATTTCCGCAGTTATTGCAAGAATAGGGCCAGCGGTCATATAAGGGGCAGCTTTGAGCTTGTTGGTGAAAAGACGAAGAGAGGCGCTCGTTGAAGCAGCGCTTTGATGCGATTGTTTCGACCACATTAAAAATTGATTTACTGGTTTATCGAGATTGTGCGGCAAAAATTCTTTTGAATAAATAGGATTATTAAACGCATTTTGCAAAAAGTCACGAAAACCTGTTTTAGTAAAATTGATCGGTTGATAAAATGATTCTAAAAGTTTATCGTTATCGGTAGAGTATGCGTTATAATTGCTTTCGCTATAGGTAAAACCTTGATTATCCATAGCGGTTAAAGTATGAATGAAAATGGCGCTGAGCACTATCATTAAAAATCGTCGATTTTTTAATAGCATCGCGCTTCTCCTAGAAATAAAGTGTTAATAACTATAGAAAAAGATCGTATCATGAAAAAGAGCATACATGCAACAACCTCTGTGTCAATTAATCATGAACCCGATTGACTGTTTTGAAAACATGCTCTCAAGGAAGAGATAAATGGCATTATTTGCATATCAAGCGCTCGCAAAAAATGGTAAACGGGTGACAGGGACCGTTGATGCACCCACGGTGGATGCGGCTCGAGATTGGATTATTAAAAACGGTTTATATCCCATTGATATAAAATCGACAACCAATGAAACTGCTGGGCAATCGCTCTGGCAGCGCGTGCGTGGTCTTTTCTCTCGCGTTTCGTTTAAAGATAAAATTCTTTTTACCAAACAATTAGCAGTGCTTTTAAAATCTGGCGTACCGCTTTTGCAGGCATTTGAGCTCCTAGTGGACCAGTTTCAGGGAAGAATGCGCACGATCTTAGTTTCTGTGCGGGATGATTTAAAAGAAGGTAAATCACTGGCTGAAGGATTGGGCAAATATCCAAAAGTGTTTGATAATATTTATGTTCAGCTTGTGCGCGCGGGCGAAGCGAGCGGTAAGCTTGAAACTATTCTGGATCGATTAGTTGAATATATGGAGCGCCGTCAGGCTATTGTTAAAAAGGTTAAAGGCGCACTGACTTATCCGCTTATCCAGTTAGTGATGATGATCGCCATTGTTGGTGCATTGGTGACGTTTGTTTTACCAAATTTAGTTTCTGCCTTTGGCCAAGATCAAGCTCTTCCTGCAACAACTCGTTTTCTTCTTGCGATATCGACCGCCATTCGCTCTTATTATTTAGTTATTATTGGCGTAGTTATTGTACTGATTTTTGCGTATCGTTGGTTTAGATCAACAGCTTCTGGTGGGCGTATCATTGACGGGATAAAACTCAAATTGCCGATCATTGGTTATTTCACGCAAATGGGTGCAGTGGTGCAATTTAGCAGAACACTGGGAATGCTTTTAGAAAGCGGCGTTAATCTCTCCGATTCGCTTGATATTGTTGTTAAAGTAATCGATAATCGAGTGCTCAAGGATGCGTTAAGTGAAGCGCGCGATAAAATTATCAAACAAGGTAAGATTTCAGAATACTTAAAACAAACAAATATTTTTCCTCCTATTGCTACTTATTTGATTAATACAGGGGAACAAAGCGGTCAGCTTGATTTCATGCTGCTGACGATTGCTAAAAATTATGAAGATGATTTGGCAGAATATGCAAATACACTTTCAACACTTCTTGAACCGATTATGCTCGTAATTATGGCGATCTCTGTCGGATTTGTTGTTATGTCGGTTATCCAGCCAATTCTTGGCGTCACTCAAAAATTTAATATTTAATGGGAAAGGGCATTTTTATGACAATTGAAAATAGGCAAGCAGCTCCGGGATTTTCTCTTATAGAAATCATGGTTGCTTTTTTAATTCTTGGTTTAGTTATGGCGATTGCGGTGCCATCATATTTTGCCATCGTTAATTCTGCCCGTTCGCGCAGTACCGGTGCAAGTCTTCAAGTGGTAAAAAATGAAGTAAATTTATATCAAATGGAGCACGGTAAATTTCCCGCGCGCCTTCTCGATTTAGTTGAACGACCTAAGGGTGAAGAAGGAAAAGGCTGGAGAGCACGCATGGATAAATTGCCTAAAGATGCATGGGGCAATGAATTTTATTACAAAGTACTGCCATCTGGTAGCAAACATCCTTATGAGCTCTATTCATACGGCGTTTCAAATCCAGAGGATAGCACTCCTGAGGATCGCATAAGTGCCTGGGAATAAGAGCGGATTTTCGCTTATAGAACTCTTGGTAGTTTTATTTATTCTAGGGCTTATTGGATTGGTTGCGATTCCAACTTTACGATTTCGCAATGCTGAGTATGAACGTAAAGATTTTATCGCACAATTTGAAAGCCTGATTCGTTCTGCTTGGTTGCAAACATTGCAAACGCAGCAACTGCATCGTGTTAATTTTGATCTTAAAGCGCGCACTATACTTGTTGAACGTGTGGTGCGCGCTCCGGAAAAAAGTACGAAAGAAAATTATGAGCCGGTAACTATCCCGTATGTTTCTGCCCCTTTTAAAATTCCAGCCACCATCGAATTGCGGCAATTTTTTATTCAAGGAAGCGATATGCTTAATCAGCCGGGAATAAAAATCGAAACGATATGGTTTTATATTGTTCCTGAAGGGCTAGTGCAGGAAGTAATTATAAATGCGATCGATTTAAAAGATGTTGATGCGCAAGGTAAAGCTAAGCAGTTTAGTTTAAGTATTAATCCGTTCACGGCACAATTAAGTGAGTATGATGCATTTAGCAAATCATAATACACAAAGCAAGCGCACAGGATTTTCACTCATTGAAGTAATGCTTGCTCTTTTTATTGTAGGCTCGGTGCTCACCTCGATTTTTTTACTCCAACAAAGAATTACCGATAGTGTAACGAGCTACGCAACAAGCTGGCAAAGTATCATTTTGATGAAAAAAAGAATGGAGCAAGCGGTTTTCGATCGAGCCAAGGAAGGGCTTTATGGCCCAGCGAGTAAAAAATCTAAAGAGACGGTTGGAACTCCACCTGTCACTATTACGTACGAATTAAAAAAACCGCAAAAAAGCTCTCCTTTAGAAAAATTTCCCTCAATTATGATCGAATCGCTACGCGCGCAATGGGATGAATGGTACGGCAAGCGAGAAGAAAAAATGATTTCATTTCTCTATAAGCCGGAGCAAAAAAAATCATGAAAAACCCAGGCTTAACGCTTATTGAACTCGTAATAGGAATGCTTTTTTCTGGCATTCTAGTTACGGTGCTTTTCAGTAGTTTTTCACTTATTAATCGTGTTAATAATTTCGTTGATCGTATTATTAGCCGCGATGTACGCGTTGCCATCATTGACAATCAACTCCAAAAAGATTTGAACGGAGCATTTATTCCGGTGCAAGCAGTTCCAGTTCCAGAGAAAAAAAGTACTCCTGTGCCTGGCCAAAAAGATGCAACTGCTCAAAAAGAGCCGCTTAAAAAGGAAGAAAAAAAGAAACTTCTTGAAAATGTTTTTATAGGAAAAAATAAAGACAATAATCTTTCTGTATTGAGTTTCATTACCAACAATCCGTTGTCTATTTACGAAAAAGAAAAAGGAGTTGTTCCAAAGCCTCGCCTTGTGCGCGTAGTCTATCGATTGGCGGCAGATAAGGAGCATTCTGGAAGTTATATTTTAACGCGGCAGGAAGGATCTGATCTTTCGTTCGATGCGTATGAGGACAAAGCTGCCAAACAAATCAAAGGTTATCAAATTGGCTCATTTATCAAAAGCATGAAAGTTGAATACAGTGCGCCAAAAAAGCAGGATAATAAAGATCAGAAAAAAGAATATAGTACATTTCAAGAATGGCCAGAAAAAGAAAAAAAAACTGACGCCAAACCGGATCTGCCTCAATTTATTAAAATAGAGTTGGTACTTTGGGATGAAGCAATGGAAGAAGAAAAAAAATATTCGTTTATGTATGAAATTTTTGCACGAGAGCAATTGTGAAATCAAGTACGAATCAACAATCAGGATACATATTAGTTCTTACGGTCATGATTATCGCGATAGCATTAATGCTTGTTTCGCGCCTTTCATATCGCGGATCGGTGCAAGTGGCTTTTGATCATACGATGATCCAAAGGGAGCAAGCTAAAGCGTTAGCGCTTGGTGCAGCACAACTAGCAATAAGTCAACTTTCGCTGCTGGATACTCAAAGTGGTACTGCTGCGCAAAGAGAAGCGGCGGGCCAGGAAAAAAAAGATCCATTGCTTGAAGCGGTAAAAACAATTATTCCTCCGCTCAATCAATGGCAAATTCTTAATCTCACCAAAGATAAAGAAGGTATTGATGCAACGGTACAATTTTGCATCATGTGCGAAAATGGCAAATTTGATTTGCATGAATGGTTCGATTTTGAAGCGAAAAAATTTAAAAATGAAAACGCACCCCCTGGCCAACAAGATGGTAAAAAAAATGCGCAAGCATTATTTGCAGCTATAAAAAAGTTTACAAAAGACAAAGATCTGTTTGAGCCGTTTGAAAAATATATGAAGCAGCGGCAAAGCAAATTTAATGATGTGACGGAACTGCTTGAAATACCTGAATTTGCATCGGTGTTTAAGGATGCGATTTTTTATGAACCACCAAATCCGGAAGTTAAAGATCAAAAGAGGCCACTCTATTTAAGGGATCTTTTTACTATAGATAGTGGCCAGCCGCAATTATTGGCTTGGTTTCTTTCCGATGCTGCGCTTGCCGCGTTTAACGCTCCTCGTGTACAAGCAAATGAAAAAAAACGGGAAGAATTGCTTAAAGAATCGCTTACCAATTTCAAGCAAATTATGCCTCTTGAACAATTATGGGACAAATTTTTACAACCACTTTATGGTAAAGAATTTAAAAATCTGTCCAAAGAACTTGTTCCCCTTTTAAATCCTAAATTCGAGCCAAATGCGTTTTCTGTGCTGTGTTATGCCAAAATTGGGGCGATAACACAAAAAATTTATGCTATTATAGGAAAACGCAAAAAGGCCGAAGACAATCCTGTGCCTTTTGCAATCAACAAGCTCTACTGGATTTGACATAAAGGGTTAGCATTGCAGATTAAGGCAGAAACCATCGTTGGGATCTTTATCCTGACAGCCCTAGGTATTTTTTTTTATTTGAGTTTTTTTCTTGGCGTTTTTCGTTTTGATCGTCTTAAGTACCATCATTACATCGTCTATTTTAACGATGTATCAGGGATGGAAAAAAAAGCTGATGTAAAAATCGCTGGCGTTAAAGTCGGGTGGATTGAAAAAATAGAATTAGCCACGCATCCACATTTTCAAGCATGCGCCACAATTATGGTGCAAAAAGATTTTATTTTATATCGCGATGCGTACGCAGTTGTTCGCCAAGATGGGATTTTGGGTACTAAATATTTAGATATTTTTCCGGGAGATGCTGATCAAGCACGATTATTTCCCGGTGACGTACTCGGTGCTTCGGGCAGATCACCCGCTTCTGTCGATGATATTTTAGTGCGGATGCGCGATATTGCGACCGACGTTCAGCAAGTAACGCGTTCTTTAAGAGAAACTTTTGGAGGTGCGCACGGCTCAGATGAACTGCGCGGGATGTTTAAAAATTTCCAAGAGGCAGCAGAGCGTATTGCCTCTATTTCTCAGGTACTTGATAGAACGCTTATTGGCAACGAACAAAATCTTAATGGCATTTTAAGTGATCTTCGTGAATTTACTCACGGCTTGCGGGATAAATTTCCCGATTTGCAAAGCAGTATCGCCAATACATCGCAAACAATTGATCGAGATGTATCTCGTTTAGCAGATAGATTTGAAGCTGCCGCGCAAGCATTAGAAGATGCAGCGTTTCAAGCGCGCGATGGTTTTAAAAATGTAAGTTCCGTTGCCGGAAAGCTTGATGAAGGCAAGGGGCTTCTAGGCAAACTCATTAATGAAGATGAAACGTATCGCGATTTGAAAGTGACGATTCAGGGAATAAAAGGCTATTTTAATAAAATGGATGCGGTTAATGTGGTACTCGATTCGCACAGCGAGTTTATGTTCCGGCCAGCAGAACATGTTTATTTTGAGGATGCAAAAGGATATTTTGACGCACGTTTTCATGTAACTGAAGATAAATTTTATGTTTTTCAAATTGTTGGTTCACAAAAAGGAAAATTGAATCGGCAAATTGTTACCAAGCAATGGTTTGATGAAAATGGAAAGCTGTTATTGCCAAGTGAACTTTTGGCAGAAAAAGTGGCAATTCCGGAGCTTATTGGTGTTATTGAAACAACGAAACGCTCACTCGATATTTATAAATTCGGATTTCAGTTTGGTAAAATTTTTAAAGACATCGCATTTCGCTTAGGAATATTTGAAAACACGATTGGTATCGGCTTGGATATTGATATTCCGTTTGGTTGCCCTGATACATTCCGCTGGGTAACAACCTTTGAAGCGTTCGATTTTAGAGGACGTGATCGCCTTAATGATTCTCGCCCGCATCTTAAATGGCTCAATCGAGTTTTCTTTATGCGCAATATTTATTTAACATTTGGAGCTGATGATTTTGTAAGTCGTCAAAATGCAAATGCATTTTTTGGCGGCGGTGTCCGTTTCTGCGACGATGATATTAAATTTTTACTTGGCACTGTTGGATTTGGTGGACTGAATAGATAGCGATAACTGATGCAATGTAGAAGTCGGCCTTTCAAAAAATGATCTGCGCGTGGGCGTTTTTTTCTCGTTTTCTGTTTTTGGTTTATTTCTGCCGGCCGGTTGCTGTTGGATAAGTGTGCTGTTGTGTAATTTATATTCCGCCATCCATGCACCAAAAACATTTTTTAAATACATTACACGTTTTAATTTTTCGCGTGCATGTACGATTGATTTTTGATAGCCAGGAAAAAGCCCAATGAGGCGCAGTCGCTTAAGCGTATCTAAAAGCCAAATATAAGAATTCAAATCTTTGATTTCTTTATTTGTGTCATTAACAAAAGCGACAAAAGGAGAAATAAAATCGGCTATTTTTTCTGCAGATTGATATTTTTCTTGAATAGCGAGCACCAATTTTTCAGAAAGTTGCGCTTGCGTCATTGTTTCGATCTCATCAATGTTTTCATTTTTTTTCCAATGCGCCCATGAATCTTGATGCGATGTGCTTCTGTGTAAATAAAGCAGTCGAAGAGTAAGATAAGCATAGATCGCTGCAATCGATCCTAAAAATAGCTTGCCATAATTTTGCTGTATATAAAGTTTGGTAAATTCTCCAAGATCGACAAGCTGTCCTTTAGCATAATGATGCGTATTTTTTCCGTACTCGGCCCATTCTCTGAACTGTTGCTGAATTGAGATCTGATTAAGATTTGTGTTTGTATTTTCTATATGCACGGTGGGCTGCGGTGTCGTTACGTGTAAATTAAATGTTTGTGGTGGCGTCGGAAATTTTACTGAGGTGGTTGGCTTTTGCGATTCAGTAAGTTGTGAATTATCGGCTGCAAGATAATGCGCATTGATCAGAACACAACATGCAAAAAATAAAAAATGCATCATAGTTTTCCTTAAGGACGATAGGATAATAATTTTGGAGCATTATCTACTATAAATTTTGCTCCACTAAAAGTTCCGGCGGCAAGAAGGCCAATCATGGTAAAAAGAATTGATCTGTCTAAAAAATCTGGCGCTCTAGCAGCGGGGACTGTTGGGGCAGTAGAAAACTTGGGATCTTCTTGCGTCACAATTTCGGTATTAATGTTGTTGTTGACGACTTGAATTTTATGCGCGGGCGATGCGGGAAAAGCAATTTCCATAGTTATAGTTTGCGCACCTACGTTTTCAGCGATTCTTGGTGTGGGAGATTCCTGCGGCAGTGTAACGGTAATGCGTGGCTCGCCAATTACGTTATGAAAGAACGCGAGCTGCACGAGTAAAGAAATAATAATTTTTTTTTGCATCATTAATAACCTCTTTTTTTCACCACAATCATTATTAACCGTAACAAATTGTTTTTGAAGAAAAACAGAATCTAGCGATTCGGCAAAAACTGTGCCTATGATTGAAAAAAAAGAAAAAGAGGTGTTCAAATGGCGCGAAAATCAAGTTATTTAATTAATCCTATTATTCTTAACCGTTGGTCGCCACGTGCGATGTCTGGCCAACCAATGACCGATAAAGAGCTTATGCAGCTTTTTGAGGCTGCTCGATGGGCGCCCTCCTCTTATAATAATCAGCCATGGCGCTTTATTTATGCAAAAAAAAATACTGATTCGTGGGAAAAGTTTTTTAATCTTTTGGTGCCCGCAAACCAATCGTGGGCGAAAAATGCAGCCGCATTAGTAGTTATAGTTTCACGGGATAATTTCAGTTATAACAATAAGCCTTCCCGAACCCATACGTTTGATACGGGATCGGCATGGGAAAATCTTTCGCTGCAGGGATATCAAGATGGATTGGTAGTCCATGGAATGGAAGGCTTTGATTACGATCGTGCAAAAAAAGAACTTCTCATTCCTGAAGGTTATACTGTTGAAGCGATGTGCGCGATCGGTAAGCCTGGAAAAAAAGAGGACCTACCTAAGGAAATGCAGGCGCACGAAATTCCGTCAGACCGCAATCCCCTCGAGTCGATTGTATTTGAAGGAAGTTTCAAGGAAAAATAATGGAGTCGGCATCGCAGCAGTTAATTCGATTTGTTATTGTTTATCAACTCACTGTTAACTGCTTTGCCATAATCGCGCTTGAGGAATTTCGCTCTTATCGATCACTTTATTGGTTAGTGTTGGCAGAATTTCTTTCGATGGGTGTTGGGATTTTTGCAATCACTTTAGGGGCTCTGGTTATTGATTATTATCCAATGTTTTTTTTTGAAAAAATTAGACTCTGGTTTTTTTCTGGGATCGTTTGCGTTCTGACGCAATTATTTTTATGGTCACTAATATTAAAAAAAGAAAAAAATAGTTTATTACTTTTGTTTTTTTGCATTGCGGTTGTTTCTTGGATCTTGGTGGCAGCACTTTTTGGGATTTCTTGATCGGATCTTGTGCTCTAAAATCTTCTGTGGTAACCTACTTTCCGCGGGAAGTAATTAATCATACTAATCATAAAAACTCGGGTGAGTTTTTGATCAAAAAATTGAGAGATATTTTATGCATATGTTCAAAGTTATTGTTTCATATACGGTAGTAGTAGTGTGCGGCGCGATGGTTGTAGCAGCCCTCGCAGAAAAAAAAGATATGGAAAATCGGCGTGAATCGCTCCATGCACAAGCCATAAATTGCCGCAAAACAGATTTTCCGGTAGAACAAATTTTTATTGAGCGGTGGTCGCCTCGTGCACTTTCGGGAAAAGGGATCAGTGATGAAGAACTTATGACGCTTTTTGAAGCTGCACGATGGGCCGCATCTTCTTTTAATGCACAACCATGGCGCTTTGTGTATGCAAAACGCGGCACACCAGAATGGAATACGTTCTTTGACTGGTTGGTCGATTTCAATAAATCATGGGCAACCAATGCTTCCGCTCTGATTCTCGTGATGTCCTATAAGTATTTCCCTCATAATCACGAATTCAATCCGACGCACGGATTTGATACCGGAGCTGCTTGGCAAAACATTGCTCTTCAAGCATCAAAAATGGGTTTAGTAGCACACGGAATGGGCGGATTTGATTATGCGCGCGCGAGAAAAGATCTTTCGATTACCGATGATTTTGAAATTCATATGATGATTGCAATTGGAAAACCGGGTGATCTGTCGGTACTCCCTCCTGAGCTTCGATCGCGCGAAGAACCATCAATTAGGAATCCAATCAAATCGTTTGCATTTGAAGGGTGTTTGAAGATCGGTGAGTAAAATTTTCAAAGAGCTGTTTTAGCTTCGTGTGCTAGCAAGCTAAAAATATTTTTTAAAGGTGCCGCAGTCGATTCAAAATGCTGCGGCATTTGTTTTGGATCTATTTTTTTAGACATTATCGCAGCTAAAAGTAACGTTTGTGATAAATTCGTGCCGATCTTCATCTTATAAAGTTCATTAACTTGACTCAGATCTGTTATTACGAATGTGTCTGCCTTATGGTCAATTGATGCTAAGAGATTGCCATTTGGGTGATATACCATTTTTTTTACTAAATCCTTGTGAGCATCATGGACGAGTGGTGGAACGATTTGTTGTTTATCCACAATGACAAGTTCATTTTTTTCTGCGTACGTTTCTTGCTTCATTTCCATATGAGGGTGGTGGGCATGAAGTTTTTCGGTGCATTCACTTTTAAATGAGATCTGATTATTTGGTGGGATATGCATGAGCAATTTTTTTGCTGCATAACAAAGGTCTGGAATGTTTGAAATATCCGTACCAATCTTTGATAGAAGACTTGGTTTACCATCAACGAATTTTAAAATTTTAAATCCATCAAGATTTCCGTAGATAATTTTTTTGGCTGTGGGATCATACGCGGCGGCGCGAATATTAAAATCTTGGTCTGTAAAGGTTATGTCGGGCGAATCCTTGGAAGGGGCCCATACAAACAACGTTCCCTTTTGGTCTCCAGATATTAGTTGATCGGTTTCACTGGTGTATGAAACCGTGTTTACCGGTGCTTTGTGTCGGTTAAATTCAAAACGAGTCTGGCCCCCATTGAGGGTATCCCATAATCGAATAGTGCTATCGCATGAACTCGTCGCTAATTCAAATTCGCTTGAGGGATTAAATGCTAACATTGTAATGGTATCTTTGTGGCAGCACAGTGGTTTATAAAATGGTTCAAGCGTATCTGGGTTTAAGATATGAATTTCTTTATCTGCGGCGATGGCTAATCGTAAGCCCCTTTGACTAAAAGCGATGTCGCTTATCTTGCTAAAGGCAATACTTTTTTTGTCTACCGTTACCGAGGGTACTATTTTTGGCATTAAAATTTTTAATATGCTGTGTGCGATTTGCTTTTCTTGCGTAGCCGAAAAATTTTTAGCCGGAATGTCCCCAGTTTGGGAGAATTGCTCAAGTACTTTATCTGAAATAAAACGATTTGCAAAAATTTCTAAAATAATGTTTCCTAAATATTCTGCCCGAAGGTTGGTGCAGATATGCAATTGCTTACCAAGTTCCTCAGCTGATTGATTTGCCAAAAGCATTCGCATGAATTTTTCATCAGCACCAATATTGAGCAGAAATCTGGTAAATGGTTGAAAACTGATGCTTTTTAAATCTACGATTTGTTCTTTGCTTTTTTCAAAAAGCTTACAATGGGTGAGCAATCTTTTAAGTTGATCACCTTCAAATGTATGAGTTGTATCCGCAAAGTTAAGCGTTAGTTTTTCGAAATTCTCTTCTTTTTTTTCATGAAGCGCAGCATAGGCACATTGCGTTAAGCAACACCACCCAATCAAAAACATTATTGAACGCATTTTTTTCCTCCATACCACCCATTTTTTTTAATTATAGTAAACTATGCTTTGCCCGTTCAATAATCTTTATTACGATTGACCAAGCTATGCATGAAAAAGAACTCTTTGATATACTGCACCGAATGCAGATTAAAACAAATACCTATGAGCATGAACCGGCATTTGCCGTTCAAGACGCTGTGGAACTAAAAAGTTTAATTCCTGGATCGTTTGTCAAAAACCTTTTTCTTAAGGATAGGAATAAAAAGTACTGGTTAGTCGTCGCTCTTTTTGAGACAAAAATTCAGCTTAAAAAACTAGCGAAAAGATTAAATGCGCCCGAACTGAGATTTGCATCACCGGAAGAGTTAGAAAAAATACTCAAGGTTCAACCCGGATCGGTAACGCCGTTTGCATTAATGCATGATACGAATCATGAAGTGAATGTACTATTAGATAAACAGATTGAATTAGCGGAAAAGATTGGCATTCATCCGTTGCGCAATACGGCCACCACGCTTATCGGCCCAGAAGATTTAAAAAAATTTATTGCGTATTGCGGTAACCAAATGGCGACAATAAATTTTTCAGAGCTTATTTAGAGGATAAATACTTTAAAATGCGCGTTTCTTCTTTGTGCATTATCGCATAATCTTCATCTTTTTCATGATCGTAACCGCGCAAATGGCAAATGCCATGAACGAGCAACACTCTCATACGATCTTCCAAAGAAACATTTAATTCTTGAGCCGCTTTTTGAACATATTCGAGCGAAATAATCAAATCACCTAGATTTTTTTCATCATCGCAATGAGGAATAATGCGCTCACCAGGTTTAACATCTTGATAGTATGAAAACGAAAGAATATCTGTTGGCTTATCTTTATCTCGGTATTCTTTATTGTATCTATGAATAGTCTTATTCGTGGTAAGCCAAATACCCAAATCAAAATCGCTGTACTTCAAAAAACCAAGAATTTTTTGCGCATCTTTTTTTAAAAGATTTGTATCATAGTTGATTGAGCGCTGAGTGTTTTTAATGGTGATCATTGTTAATTACTTTTGTGAAGTGAGCATAATAAATCGTAAGCCGGAAACGATCCCAACTCCTAATATTGGCCATAGGCCGTATTGGTAAGGTTTCACTTTCTCATCGATTTGATTATTTATCAGGTTGATAGCATAAATTGATCCAGCTCTCATTACAGCATCAAGCTTAGGTTGGTTCACAACTTTGATATTATCTATCGAATTACCTATACGATAACCACACAATGCTGCGGCAGCAAATATGCCTCCCCAAAAAATTGGATGATCAAGGTTTTTTGCTGTTTCCAGTAGTGCGTGCGATTTAATTTTTTGAAAAGTATCGTGTGCATGTACTTGCTGTATTTCTAGAAAATTTAGAAAGAAAAAGGCAAAAAATAGTTTATAGAATTTCATACTCCGTCCCTATATTATTTATAACTGAATTATCATAGAGCGTTGTTCCCCATCTTGCATCAATTTCGATCCTGATTCGTGTAAACCAATCTGATAGTTAATTGTATGCGCGTGCGTAATCCCTTTGATCAATTGCTCTTCACGCTTTAAAAAGCCGAGATGTTCTTCTTGTTGGCTATAAACAGTGAGTGTTTGCAATTCAGTTTTGAGTGAAAGTTGATGTTCAGTTTTCAATTTGCGTACCGCGGTTATGAGCGAGAGCACGGTGCTAATAACATGAACACTTAAATCGAATTCGTATGATTTTTGAAAATCTCTGAATTTTGTTTGGTGAATCGATGACGCAAATGTATTCGGCGCTTGTGTTAGACCATTTCTAGAATAATAAAGCTCTTGGTAAATTGATTCACAAATGTGCGGTAAATAAGGGCTATAAAGTTGCAAAATGCGGAGGCCAACGTTATATAACGTACATTTAGTAGCGGCAACCAATTCAGCTTTGTAATTTTCTGGTTTGAATAATTGATCTTTAACCAATTCTAAGTAATTATCGCAGAAATCTTTCCAGAAAAATTGCTCAATCGCATCGAGCGCCAAATTAAATTCATGCTGATCGAGATGTTTTTTGTAAAGAGCAAAACATGCTGAGGCACGCGCGAGCAACCATTCATTAATTGCTCCCAAATGTGCGGGATGATTTTCTGGCTTAACTTCTTTTGTATGCTCTGCAACAAACAGAAACGCATTCCAAAGTTTGGTGATCAGTTTTTGGCCAATCTTGAGCTGCGTTTCGGAAAATGCCATATCGTATCCCAAGCTTCCCGAAGCGGTCCAATAGCGAATTACGTCCGCAGGATAATTTTTGAGCAATTGCTCAGGATCGGTTTTAGCATTCTCTTTTGATTTTGATAGTTTTTCTTTGCTATCGGATAGCACGTGGCCTGAAATTACAATATCGCGCCATGGAATCGTATCGTGGTGCATCCAAACTTTAATTATCGTATCAAATGCCCACGTACGAATAATATCGTGCGCTTGCGGACGCATGCTCATCGGAATAAAATTAAGAACTTCTTTATCGGAGAATGCACTTTGTGCGTTTTTATTGAATTCGGTATAGCAAATATAGGGCGTAAGCGACGAAGTGTTCCACGTATCCATCACGTCGGTATCCCCGACAATTTCTGAGCTGCCACATTTTTTGCAAACGCCGTTATAGTGCGTTTCTTGAGGATCTATGGGCAACTGGTCAACATCAGCAAGCAAAATCTCTTTGCATTGTGCGCAATGCCATACCGGAAACGGAATGCCAAAAAATCGCTGGCGAGATAAGCACCAATCCCAACTAACATTCTCAACCCAATTTACATAACGCTGTTTCATAAACGCGGGAAACCAATTAATATCATCCGCTAGTGCAATTAATTTCTTTTTATGTTCAATAATATTTAAAAACCATTGCGAGAGTGGCAAATATTCGATTTCTTGTTTGCAGCGCTCATGAACGTTTACTGCATGAGAAATAGGTTTTTGTTCTTTAAGTGCATTAGATTCTTTGAGAAGCTCAATAATTTTTGTCCGGGCTGCGTGCGCCTTAAGCCCAGCAAGCGGCCCGGTTGATTCAACCCAGCGGCCGTCTAGGCCAATCGACTGGCGGAAAGGCAAATTATATTTTTTGTACCATGCAATATCGGTCTTATCACCAAAGGTGCAGCACATCACAAGCCCCGTTCCTTTTTCCGGATTAACGAGTTCGTCTGCTATGAACGGTATTTTATTGCCGAAAATTGGAACAATAGATTCTTTGCCTTGGTATTTCGAATAACGTTTATCCTCGGGATGATACATTAATGCAACGCATGAACTTAAAAGTTCGGGGCGCGTCGTTGCAATAATAAGCTCTGTGCCATCATCTGTTGTAAACGCAACGTTATTGAATATAGATGGTTTTTCTGCATCATCAAGTTCCGCTTGAGCGACTGAGGTGCGGCAATTGGTGCAATATAGTGCCGGTTCAAAGCGGCGATACACGAAACCTTTTTTGTAGAGCAAGATAAATGATTCTTGGGAAATTTTGCGCACTTCTGGCGATATGGTGGAGTAACATGCATCCCAATCGACCGAAAGGCCCATGCGCTGCCAAAGCTCTTCAAACTGTTTTTCTACGCCAGCTGTTTCTTCAAGGCACACGTTGATAAATTCGGAACGTTTCATGCTGTGCGCAGAAATTGCTCGTTTTTTTTCTACATACCTTTCAGTAGGCAGGCCGTTATCATCAAAACCGAATGGATAAAATACGGAAAATCCGCTCATCCGTTTAAAGCGGGCGATAACATCTGTTTGGGTATAAGAAAAAATATGGCCGATATGCAAAGAGCCGGACACCGTTGGCGGTGGGGTATCGATCGAATAGAGTTTGCCCGGGTTATTTTCCGTTTTATACGTATTATGCTCTAGCCAAAGTTTGCGGGCTTTTTGCTCGCATAACTGATGATCGTATTTTTTTTCCATGAATGAACCGCTGGTAAGTATTTAAAAAACTATCTAATGTTCATAGTTTAAACGAATCATTAAGGACGGTCAAAAATACTATTTTTTTCAGCTTTCTCAACGCTCTGATGACGTTTATTCTTTCTAATTATCAGCCAGCATTGCTCACGGAGTAACGATGGAAAGATAAAGGTAATTTATCACCGATCTTTTCTGGGCAAAAGTATTCCCAAAAAAAGGATCGATCCGGTTGCAAGGCAAACGCTACTGGCGTAACCACAGATCTTTCCATATTTTTCATAATTATTTTGATAACAGTGATGTTTAGCTGTATCAAAACACGCTGCTGCCATAACAAGAGAACAAGAAGCAACTCCTATGCCAGCGGTGATTTGTTTATTCAAATCGCTTTCATCTGGTGGTTGGCTATATGCCCAGGATTGATTTATCAACAATCCAACAATAAGTAAACTAATCTTGTTTGATATTTTCATATATTTTTGATTTGATTGAGTTTTGAATAAATTCTATTGGACGGTACTAAAGATTAGTTATTGGTGATTTAATCCCGGTCTATTACTATTCCCGAGCCAACCACGTAGCTTGCAATAATAGCCGCTGAAGACGTTATGCCAGTGCCGTAGCTAATGAAGCGTAGGGTGTTGCCCGCACAATAATGATTATTTTGCGCCAGCTGTCTCCCTTTGTCCTCCAGTTTGGATGCTATATATAATCCGGAAATTCCCACACCAGCTAGAAGTGTCTGCAAAGCAAAGACGGCAGGAGTTTTATATTTGTCTATCTGCCCTGTTGGATTTCCATGGGCTATCGAACAGGTTGCTAAAAGTATGAGAGTTAATTGTCGCACTAATTTCATAATTGCCTTATTTGTTTAATTATTTCCTGTGTTTATAATAATCGTTTCTTGCGTGTTATGCAATTAACGAGAGCAATTTATGGTTATAAAAAAAATATGAGTCTGCCAGATTTGGTTAAAAAAGAGATATTTAGATTTCAAACAGATGTGTCTTATGCTTTGATACAATAATCATACAGTGATCGAGCAAGCACAGCGCTGCGCAATAAAGCAAACCCCGAAATAGTACTCCAGATATAAGGAGCGTAGTTGACTGATTGAGGTGGATTGCCTGCATTTCCAGGATTTTGCCTTCTAGTACGAAAAATAATATTGCTTGCTTTCGAAAAAAAATTTCCGATGTAAGACAGTTGATTGAATTCAATATTACGTGCAGTTTGTTTATTTTGTGCATCGATTAAATCGTACGCCATGCGTCCGCAATAGAGGCTGCAAGCGGCGGTAGCGCCGAGAGCTAATAATGCGCTTGTTGCTTGGCTTGGTGTTTCAATTGTAAGGCGCTCAAAATAACTTACTGGCAGGGTTTGCGTTGACACGGCACAAAGTGCGAGAAGCGAAAACTGTAATTTAAATCTTTTAAGAAATATCATATAACCTCCAAGTATTTACTAATATAAATTTACCATTATTGAAAAAATAATCAAATATGGCAAATATTATACTCCGCTATCTTTTAAGGCGATTAGCTTTCAGAAGGGGATTTTACATCATCTAAGCATGAGTTCATGAGATAATAGCCAGCGTAAACAATGAGCGCAGTGACGCCAAGGGCAATCCATGGATGATCGTACGATTCTTGGTAAATTTTTCTTCGATTTGCTTGAAGATCAATACGTTTGAGGTGTTCCCATAGAGCGGAGCCTGAAAAATAAGTGATGTATCCTGCCGTGCCCAATAGTGCTATTTTTGCGCCAAAAAAGGTAGCTTTTTTTACCGTCCATCCCTGGGATTTTTGAGCTGCCAGAATTTGCTGATTTGAATTAGCAAAAAGTAAAATTAAGATAATTAAAACTATTCCTTTAAGTAATTTCATCTAATCCTTTCAACCAAAATTAAAGAGCGAAAATACTTAAAGAATTATATAGAAAAAGAGGGGAATTAATATTGAAAAATTATTATGAATAAAGTGATTTTAAATGCGGCCAAGCATAGATTGCCAAACCTAAACCTATAGCAGCTGGGGCCATTGCTGCATTAATCAAAATTCCTTTTTTGCGTGTCTGTGCCGGCTGATAGGTTTCATCCTTATACCAATTATAGCTTTCCGCAAGAGAGGCAACTGTCCAAACCCCGCAAACAAATATGGCCGCTTGGCGCGTTTTAGTAAATTCTGAGAATTTTGAAACTAATGGTATATTCCAGCCTTCAGCGGGCAGCATTTGTGAACTTATAGCCAAAAAAAGAGCTGCGCATAGTAATTTTTTTATATTTTTTTTCATAGGTTTTCCAATTAATAAAGTAATACTCAGCCTTATTCTAATATTTCTATTATAAATTATCATGGTAGTGCAGATCTGTCAAGTTGGGCTAATTTTATACAGAAAACTGTTATATTAGGTTTATTTTTTTAGTCCCCAGAATGCGTTGGGGTAATCGTTGCGAATCAGGAGGAGCGCGCCGCCTTATTTAATAGTAAGCCTGAAAGACCGAGTAACACGATCGAGATTCCCAAGCACACGCGAGGTTCTGTAAAGAATTTTACAGTTGCACCCGCGAATAGTTAAGTCCGTCTTGTTGCTCTGCAGGAGAAATCGAATCTTTCCGGTAGATCTTGAGGGAGACGCATTATGAGCTATCATATTAAATAGCAGAGTTCCCCTACAAAAGCGGGTGAATACTGCGCCCGTAAATAATAGTGGCTTTGGAACATTATCCAATGGAAAAGAAAATAAATTTTGTGGATTATTCAAAAATAATGTCCAAAGAAGCAACGAAAAAAGTTTCATAAAAAATCCTCCGCAAGATGAAAATCATTATTTGATTCTACTTGCGGAGGTAATTTTATCGAGAGCCTATTTAGGAAGCTGCAGTTTGGCTAGGTGGTTGCAATCTTCTATCCAATTCAGTTAAAATCGCACGCGCAGAATTTTTCAAATCGTCAGGCACATCGGGTTTTTGCACGTAAGATGCAAGAATGTCTCTCGCCTCGTGCTGTTTTCCTAAATCGTGCAAACATGCTGCGATGCGAAGCTCGAGGTTTGCCATTTGAAAGTTGAGGCGCTTTGCCATTTGGAATGAGTCAAGCGCGCTTTGTAAATCTTTTGTGCGAACATAGCATTCAGCCATATTGTACCAAGATCTTCCATCGTTTAAGTTTCGATTTACTAAGAAACGATAAATTTGTATCGCTTCAGGATATTGTTGATTCATGGTGTATGCATAGGCCAAATTGAAGGTGTGATCGTAGGAGGTTGGGTCAAATTCGAGTAATTTTTGATAGGCAAGAATGGCCTCTTGGTATTTTTGCATTGCCATTGCCATGGTTGCAAGTACGGTGAATCCGGCTACATTATCAAGATCTCCTTTGGTGCAAGCGTCTTTAAATGATTGGAGTGCGAGGTCATACTTTCCTTGGTCCATATACATTTTTCCGTAATTGAAATAGGCCTTTCCATAATATGAACGAAGCTGTAATGCAATTTGTAGCATCTTTTCAGCATTTTCATAATCTTTTTTTGCGATAAAGAATGAAGCGAGATTATTGTATCCCTCAGGATAATTGCGGTGAATATTGAGGGCTTGCTTCATCGTCTCAATTGCCAGGTCGATTTTATTAGTCGCAGAATAAGCAACCGCCAAATTATTCCAAGGATCTGGATAATTGCGATCCATATCGATCGCTTTTTTATAAAGAGGAATAGATTCGGCCATGCGCCCTTGTTCAGAAATTGCTACGCCTAAATTATTATAAGCGCGCGCTTTCATGGGAGCATTTTTGATAATGTTTGTCCAAAAATCTTCGCCGGATCTCCAAACTTTATTTCTTTCGGTTGTCATGTATCCCAATGGAAGGCAGAGAAGCAAAGCAAAAAGATAATTGATTGCAGGATGAGCAAACTTCGGTGATTTTTTTTCAAGCGCATCTAAAAGGATTTGATTTAGTTTAACGAGTGCGCATGCGAGTAAAAAAAGCACCCCAAAAGATGCAAGATAGGTTTTATAATCCACGAGCAATTCCGAAGAGGGTATTATTGATGAGCGAGGGGCGATAGCGATCGCAAACCATAAAGCTGCAAATCCAATAATCGATGTTCTATCTCGATAAAGCAAACGACCAATAGCGAATGCACAACCCGAAAGCAGAAGAAAAAATAGAATGCAATCGGGTGCAAAAAAACTTGAGACTAATTTCCAATCGTATTCAACACTGATATCAAACGGCCAAACGAACATAACAATATAGTGAGTGATAACTTTAAATTGCGAAATAAAAAAATGGAGGGGTTTAATAGGATCTGATTGGTTTTGTGTAAGTATATTCCCGATATTATTACGCGCTTGCATTTGCAAGCCTATGGCATTCGTAAAAAAACTTGGCTTGAGATAATAAAGATACATTCCCCAAACAACCGTCATAAGCGATACGTGAATCCAAAGTCTTGATTTAAGCGATTGCCAATTGCCCTGTGCGATAAAAAACCAATCGCAAAGAAGTGTCAATAAGGGAGAAACAATAGCAATTTCCTTTGTGCCGGATGATAAAAGGCCGAGCGTTAAGAGGAACATAAAAAGAAATGCTTTTGCCAAAAATCTTTTTGCTTGAGTAAGTGACAAGAAGATAAGGCAAATCGCAACGGTAAATAGTGTCGCAAGCCCTTCAAGTTGTCCTTGAATAACATACGAAACTGTTTGCGTTTGCACGGGATGCAACACGAATAGAGCTGCAGTGCAAAAAGCGATCCCAAGCCTGTTTTCGGTAAAAAAGTTGCGACGCGTAATTAAAGAAAGAGCATAAAATATAAAAAAGAAAACAACGACACCGGTGAAGGTGTGTGCAGCAACATTAAAAAGTCTATAGCTAAATGGATCAAATTTTCCAATTTTATAATGAATTGAATTGATCCATCCGCTAATCCATCGAGCATACGCAAGAAAGAAATCGGAAAATCCATGATGCCGAATATTGTAATAACGCTGTATGTTAATAATATCATCAAATTGGAAATCGTAATGGAGAGACGGGTAATAAAAGAGAAAAGGTAAGACGGTAATTGCTAAAAGAGAGAGAGCAAATTGAAGTCGCGTTATCGCTGAAGGCTTAAAAAATTCCTCGTGCGCCGGTTGAGGCTTTGCCTGCTGTTGAACTGTTTTTTTTGTTTGCTTCATTTAAAACTCCTTTAATTTACCTTGAACGAGTTCGTAGTTTATCCAAAGCAATAATTTTGGCAAAGTTCTTAAAATGGGTCAATTTGACCGATTTACCCATTTTTCCTAAACTGGAGAAAAATAGTCTTTATAAATCGAGTGAATACTATGATTTCATTAAAAACTGCTGAAACAATTATCGCGTTTGTTTCGTTTGCGTTTGCTTATATTGTGAGCACGACAACTTCCGGTTATGCTCAAGCGTGGGCGGCTCATAAAATGGGGGATGATACACCTGCGCAAGTTGGCTATTATTCTTGGGATCCTTTTGTACATGTCGATCCCCTTGGCGCTCTTTTTTTTATGTATGCAGGCATTGGCTGGGTTCGCTTCATTCCTCTTAATCCGCTCAATCTGCCAACCATGTGGCGCCGTGCAGTCGTCTACTTATCTCGCTGCGTTGCCTACTTTTTTGTGGCACTGTCAGCGCTCATTCTTCTTTTGCGCATCTGCGGCACAGAACTTGTTACCACTGCAATGAAGATGGCTCATTCTGGTTATCTCTCTCTTAATGCTCTTGCTGGTTGCGTGAGCGCCGATTCTTCTTGGATGCTCGCGTTAACACTTTTATTGGTGGTAATGATCTATTTAAGTATTATCATGGGCGTCTTGAGCTTGATATTAGATGGCTTTAGATTTGTTGCAGTCACTTTTTTTCCTGACAATGATCTATTTAAAGAGGGCGAACTTATGAGTATTATTATTCCTCTCTTTTTTATTATATTCTTTACCTATTCATTGCGCATGGTTGCTTTGAACGGAATTTCATATCTTGGTTTTTTTATATCATCATTTTTAGGAGCTTCGTAATTATATGAAGCAAGCGACGATCGATAATCAATTTGAACTTCTTGCAATGGGCACCGTGCAAATTGTTTCACCTGAAGATCTTAAAAAAAAATTAATGCGTGGTGTTCCGCTGAAAATTAAATTGGGGTGCGACCCCACAGCTCCCGATCTTCATTTAGGGCACGCAGTCGTGCTTTCAAAAATGAAACAGTTTCAGGAATTTGGGCATCAAGTTATTTTTTTGATTGGCGATTTTACTGCGCGCATAGGCGATCCGACAGGTAAATCAAAAACACGGCCACCACTTTCTGATGAAGAGATTGCGCATAACACTGCAACCTATTTTGCGCAAGTTGGAAAGATATTGGATCCTGATAAAACGATCATTCGTTTTAATTCTGAATGGCTTGCAGAGCTTTCTATTAAAGATTTTGTAAAATTATGTGCAAAATCGACCCTTGCTCGTTTAATAGAGCGTGAAGATTTTTCAAATCGTTTAAAAAGCCATGAACCGATTGGTTTTCATGAACTGCTTTATCCGCTCATGCAAGGATATGATTCTGTCGCATTGGAAGCGGATGTAGAGCTTGGCGGAACCGATCAAACATTCAATTTGCTCATGGGCCGTTTTTTGCAAGAACATTATCGCCAAGAGCCACAGGTAATTATAACAACGCCGTTGCTTGAAGGACTTGATGGCGTGCAGAAAATGTCTAAATCGCTGGGCAATTATATTGGTCTCACCGAGCCTGCAGATAAAGCGTACGGAAAATTAATGTCGATTTCAGATAAGTTAATGTGGCGCTACATGGAGCTTCTTCTTCATACGCCTGCTGCAACAATTAGCATGTGGCAAGAACGCGTTGCGGGCGGCTCAACTCATCCAATGGAACTAAAAAAACAAATGGCTCACGATGTTGTTTCACGTTTTTGGTCTCCAGAGGAAGCGAAGAAAGCACAAGAACAATTCGAAGCGCTTTTTCAGCAAAAAGATTATTCGCAAGCAACACCAGTTTCGTTGGCACCACATTTAGCAAATCCTCTTTGGATTGTTGATTTGCTCAAAGCGTTGGATGCAGTAAGTTCATCGTCCGATGCAAGAAGATTGATTGAAGCAGGGGCAGTAAAAATTAACGATGAAGCAATCACAGATTTTAAAGCTCAGATTTCTTGGAAGTCTGGGATGAACATTAAAGTTGGAAAGCATCGTATTTTCAAAATCCAATAATCAAATACTCATTGTAGGGGCGGCACATGTCTTATTTATTAAAATTGCGGACCGTTGGTCTCGTTTTTATTATTTGCTCAGCTTTTCAGTTTATTTCGGCTCATGATGAGGGTCCAATCAAAGCCGAAACGAATAATTTGTTGATTGGAATTAGAGCCGTTCCGAAAAAAATGGTCGAATTTCTTGCAACACTTCAGAAATATTACGAAGTGAAAGCTGAAACAACGAATGAAGAGGCTCCCACCATCATAGAAAAACCATTAATTAAGTCTATGGGTGTAAAACTTGCTCCATCAAATAATTAACATAAATATTATTTTTGCATTTAGGAATTTACCGTGATAAAACAAAAAGCTTTGATTTTTCTATTTTTGGCATGTGCGCATTCAATGTATCCCATTGAAACCATGCACGATGCAATCAAGCAAGGCCAGATAGATAAAATTCAAGCTGTTTTACAAATGAAGTATCACTTTGATCCAGTTAATCAAACTTTTTCGTGCGATAGAATTGTTGCAGAAAAAGACACGATCATTTCAATGCTTCGTGATTTAAAAACGAGTAATGAAGCGATAGTAGATGCCATAGATGATAAAGAGAATGGTGTTTCAAATGGATTGAGTTCTATTGGGGCGGGTATCGCATTGCCATTCATGGCTGCTATCGGACTTATCCTGCCGATAGGATTTACTTGTGCCACCGAAAACATATCCAATGACTTAAGAAATATACGCTACGCATGTTATGGCATCATTGTTCTAGCTACGGCTGGCGGTGGCTTTGGGATGGTGCGCGGTGCTCAATTGATAAAAAATGCTGGCCCAGCCGATGATCTGAGGGATGCGCAAAAAGAAATCGACGAAAAATCAAAATTATTTTTCAAACAGCTCAATACTTACTGCGATGAGCATCGCATTAAATTGTCCCGAGAAGTACAAACAGAACTTTGGTCGTTTGAGGATTTTCTAAAAAAAGATTAATACATCTGCGTATTGCAAGGGGCCTTAAAGGCCCCTTTTTTACTTATAAAACAAATTTTTATCGTCATTAAAAATTTGTTATGATTGCACCCGTCCTGTAAAAGAAGAATTAGAAGGAGTTGGTAATGAAGAAAGTTATTCTTTGGAGCTTGATAAGTATTTCTGCATGTGCATCGCAGATCGATTATTGGCGAACGGTTCCTTGCGAGCAGTTGAAAAAGCATCTAGAGCATGAGCTTGAAAAGCCATATGATACAAGTCGTGATTTTCCGGTACTTACTTTTGTGCAATGCCCAGAATTACTTCAAATCATACTTCAAAAAATTATTGATAAAAATAATCCAATTCATCAGGGAGTCTTAAAACGAGCTTTGCGGCATGCAATAATGATAGATCAGATAGAGAGCGCCCGCTTGCTATTAGAATTTGGCGTCAGTGCCGTTTCTCGGAGTGGCGATCCAATGAACTATGTTCGCTCAGAGGAGATGGTGGATCTTCTTGTAGAATTTGGGGGCCATGTTAATCGCACTGAGGATTATTCAACACCGCTCTATTGGGCACTTGATGGCAGATTTTTAAGTGCGGTAAAAGGACTTTTACATCACGGTGCCGATAAAAGCGCCGTATCTCGAAAATTTAAAACTATTTCGCTCAACCAATGGCTTGATCAGGAAGAGGGTAAAGCCCAAGCTTTTCGAGATGACGAATATTTGAATTTTATTTTACACGTACGTGTAATAGCCTCTTTATGAGATTTCTCTTAAAAAAAGGAAATGCCATATGATAAAAAAAATGCTTTTAATTACTATTTTTTCCGGTGCGCACCTAGCACTTAGCGTTAATCCAGATAAGCCTGCATCAAATGATCCAGATATTGAGGTGCTCGAAATGGTCGCTCAAGGCAGTTTAATCATTAAAAAATCGTATGAACCAGACGCGTTGCATGTTAACGCCAACCTTGAAGCGACGCTCTGGAGGCTGGGAAAGGTTTTTGCATGCATAAAGGCTGGCCGAGCGGACGTACCTACTTTTTATAAAATGGGTGCCCCGCTATTATTAAATCGGGCGATCAGGTAAACGAAAATAGACACTGAGGCGATCCTGTAAAATGCAAAAGAGCTATAAAATATGCCGCTTCTGTGTTATTTCAGATTGACAATAATTGCATATCTGCTAGAGTAAAAATGAATGGAGGTTATCATGAAAAAATTCATGACGTTTATTATTTGTGCATTTATTTTTACAAATTCTTGGTGTGATTCTCTTAAAGAATATAAAGAAGCTATTAGTAGAGCAAAAATCGATTTGTTTAAGGAATTGCTACAGGCAAAGCATAAAGCTTTTCTTATAGAGAAAGAATGGCAATTTGCAGAACAGACATTTCAGGGTTATTTTCCTCAATCGATAAATGATCAAACTATTTTGCAATACTGTAGTGATTTTCAAACATTGGATTCTTATATTCAAAGCTGTTGCGATAAGGCAGATCAAAGAATTAAAGAGTTGGAAAAACCGCAATCCACAACGCAAAAAATTAAAGAATACATTATGCCCCTAACTTACATGGGTCTAGGTTCGTTATTTTATTATTTTGGTTATAAAGATTTACAAAATTATTTCCAAGCATCAATTGGCAATTTAAAGCATCCACTGCTTTATGCGGCTTCAGGGACGATTCTTTTAAAGTACGGTTCTTGGCTTTATGGTGAACGGAAAAAAAACATAGTTGTTGAACTCAAAGCAATTCAGAACGGCAGAAATAATCTTGAAGAGATGAAAAGTATTTTAAAGTCTGTAGAGACTTCATTTGCTGATCATATTAACTCAATGAAAAGTAACTATAAAGCTACATTGCCCGTTAGCGCGGCGAAAGCTTTAAAAGCACTAGTTTCTGCGGGGCTTGCATAAGAAATAAACGAGGAATTTAAGAAAATTGAATGGATGGTTATATCATGAATAAAAAAATAATAATTGCTCTCCTTGCTGCGTTTGTTGGTTCAGGCCAATATTGCATTGCTATGCAAATTGCGCGTAGTTTTAAAACTAACATCACAACGAAAGCGCCTCGCTACAAAGGACAGTGGCACATAGCTGCAGGAAATGATCAAAAATTTGAAAACGTCTTGCATAAAAATTATGCGTTTGATGGTAACAAAATAAATATTCATACATTAGGGATAATTACGCCCGATAAGCAAATTGATCAGAAACAGTTCAAAAAAATTGAGAGCGATCTTAATAGTTTCGCTCATTCAGCACTTTTAATGTCGCGTCCTTCAGTTTCATATCCGTATGATTTTTTCAGAGGAGCTTTGAAAACATCTGTGTTTCTTGGTGCTGCAGCTTTTTGCAGTACGATGGCTGGATTGAATGGGCTTTTTCCTGAAACTGAAACATTGCTTTTGCTAACGACGATTGGTGGCATTGGCGGTGCCATGGGAAGAAATTTATTGCCAGTATTACGCTGGAAGCCATGCTATCTCTCGGCGCAGAAAGCATCTCAGTCCTTAAGCAATGCGGTTTTACAGCATAGTAAAGACGTTGAAAGATTAAAGCTCGCAAATGAGCACGTAGTGCATAACAGTGGTTTATCGGCATCGGTGCTCTCAGCTCCGAAATTAGACTAGCTGAAATTATCTTGAGCGAGCGCTTTTGATTAAGTTGCTCTTAAAGGGTAGAATGAAAAATAGAGAAAAATCGCGCAATCAAAAATTCATGAGATGACTAAAAATTTAATGAATCGAGATGAGATTCAGCAAGTAAATAAAATTTTTTAGGAATAAAATGAAAAAAATATTTTTATTAATTTCGATTTTTACGATGCTGCCGCTGATAGCGGAGCAATCGCAAGAATCAATGTGGAAAAAAATTGCCCCAACAGTTGTTGCATCACTTAAAAAGGCGATTATGAATCCGTTTGCAGGATTTAACGTTCCTTTCAGCAAAAATAATCAGCTCAGTTTTTCAAAAATAAGTGAATTTATCAGACAGCGCAATCCGTTTATTGCTGGGCTCGCAAAATATGCACCGATAGTTAAAGCTGAAACCGATAGCGTGCGTGGCAAGCGCTTAGCAATGGCAGTGCACAAAGCGGGGCTTAATCATAAATTGTATAATACTATCCAAGAAGACGATGTTTATAAGTTTGAACAAAAACTTGAAGATGGCGCTGATCTCAGTAAGGCAAGTGATTATCTGATGACCGAGAAAATAGAATGCTCAACATTACTTAATCGCTATTTGTTTAAAAAATCGCACTGTGACGTTCTCGATCAAATGGATAAAATACTTATTCGGTTTGTCAATGAAGACTTAAAAAAAGATGAATACAGATAGCAGTAGTTTCTTCACGAAAAATTATAGGCAAGCATACGCTTGCCTATTTTATTTTAGTATCGAGCAAATGAAGCAAATAATGTAAAAATATTTCTCTAATTCTTCCAATTAGTGCATATTTTAATCAGCTATGTGGGACAAAAATTTTCTATCCTATTAAACGAGGATTTATATGAAAAAAAATTTACTTCTCAAATTACTTTTCTTTAATATTCTTTGCATGCAATCGATCTGGGCAGTTCCTTTCTTTTCCAGTACGCCATTAGATGGATTAAAAAATAGTGTAGCTGATTATAATGTGGATCAATTTAGAGAAATTCTTAAAGCTTCTTATCACTTCCATCGGGTCAATAAATCGATGAGTTTTGACGTCGAGACGGCGTTGCTTAGGAAATGCGAACACAAGTCCTTGGATACCGCACGGCTTTATCAAATGGTTCACGATTTTCAGGAATTAAAAAAAGCGATACAAGAAACTAAAGACAAAACCAGAACTGAATACGTTTTAAAAGGAGGTGCTTCTGCTGTAACTGGAATAGCTTTCGGTGCATTTGCTCTTTTTGCAGCATGGAAAACACATCAAAAATGGGAAGCAATTTTGGAAAAAAACCAAGAAACGGTACATGCAGGTATCGTTGCTGGGACTGCTACAATATCAGTACCTGCGCTTTATTATGCTTATACAACTGGCCAATTGAGCAAAGCATGGAATTATGAAGAAAATCGCACTAAACTTGCCACGATTGAACAAGATATCCAACAAATTGCAAAGATTATTCAGGATCGAGCGCAAAGTTTTGCCGATGATGATACGAAAAAAGTATTAAAAAACTTTGTCGAAGAAATGAACATTTCTGGGGCTCAAAGATAATAACTGCCATTTTTTATATTATTCGGCTTGTGGGTGGTGCGATTTTTCAAAATGCGCTAAATATGCTATTATAGAGGTATGAAGAGCCCATTTAAACTACACTCACCATTCAAACCTGCTGGATCTCAGCCGGAAGCAATTAAGCAATTAATTGCCGCTCGGCCAGGCCCAAAAAGTGACGTTCCCGCTCGTTCAACCCTTATTGGGGTGACCGGATCGGGTAAAACGTTTACTATTGCAAACGTTATTGCAAACCAGAATAAGCCGGTGCTCGTGCTTGCGCCAAATAAAACGTTGGCGGCACAGCTTTATGAGGAGTTTTCGGTCTTCTTTCCAGAAAATAAAGTTTGTTATTTTGTCAGTTATTACGATTACTACCAACCAGAATCGTATTTACCTGCGCAAGATATTTATATCGCCAAAGAGACGAAGGTGAATAGTGAAATCGAACGTTTGCGCGTCGAAGCGGCAGCTTCGCTCGTGAATCGTAACGATACGATCGTTATTGCGTCGGTTTCGTGCATTTATTCTCTTGGTAATCCTTCAGATTATCGAGATTTAGGATTTGCCATTAAAATTGGGCAAACGATGAAGCGGCAAGATCTGATTCATCAATTGTTGTTTATTCAATATAGACGCAATGAGATGGATAAAAGTGCTGGTACTTTCCAAGTTTATGGCGATACGATCGAAGTTAATTTACCGTATCAAAAAGAAAAATTACGCATTGAGCTTTGGGGAGATACCATTGAATCGATGGTATGGGTTGATAAGCACAACAATAATGTGCTTATGAAGCTTGATAACACAATTATTTTCCCCGCTAAGCATTTCGTTACCACTCAAGAGAAAAAAGACGCGGCAGTTCTCAGTATTCAAGCGGAGCTTGATGAATGGGCGCCAAAAATGAAAAATCCCGTCTATCAAGAGCGAATTAAGCAGCGCGTATCTCATGATATCGAAATGATAGAAGAGCTTGGCTACTGCTCCGGCATTGAAAACTATTCGAGCCATTTTGATGGACGCCTTCGTGGTGAAAAGCCCTATTGCCTTTTAGATTTCTTTCCAAAAGATTTTTTACTCATCGTTGATGAATCGCACGTTGCGATCCCGCAATTGCGCGGCATGTATGCTGGCGACAAATCGAGAAAGCAAGCGCTCATCGATTTTGGTTTCCGTTTACCATCAGCATCCGATAACCGTCCGTTAAAATTTGAAGAAATTGAAAGCTATTTTAACGATACGATTTTTGTATCTGCGACGCCGGGTGATTATGAACTCTCGCATTCAAGCACGGTTGTAGAGCAACTTATTCGCCCAACTGGCTTACTTGATCCGGTAGTTGAAATTCATCCACGCCAAGATCAGATGAAGCATTTAATTGAGAATATTAAAAAAACAAAAGAAAATGGATTCCGGTCGCTCGTGATGGTGATGACCAAGAAGTTGGCAGAACAGCTGGCGACCTATCTTGAAGAACAGCAAATAAAAGTTTGTTATCTACACAGTGAACTCAAAACGCCTCAGCGAAGCGAACTTCTGCAAAAACTTCGCTTAGGAATTTTTGATTGTTTAGTTGGCGTTAACTTATTGCGTGAAGGTATCGATTTGCCGGAAGTTGCGCTTGTCGCGATCATGGATGCCGATATTGAAAGCTTCTTGCGGGATAAACGCTCATTGATTCAGATTATGGGGCGCGCTGCGCGAAATACTGAATCAAAAGTGGTTCTTTATGCAGATAAAATTACCGAATCTATGAAAAAAGCGCTCGATGAAGCGAAGCGGCGCCGTTCGTTACAAGAAGCTTATAATAAAGAACACAATATTACGCCAAAAACGGTAAAGCGGGATGTGGTAAAAAGCATCACCAATATTCAAGCAGCGATTGCGGCAGCTTCTAAAGGCAAAAAGAAAAAAGAGGTTTCACCAATGACTGAGAAAGATATTCTCACGCGCATGGTTGAACTTGAAACGCTCATGCAAGCAGCTGCCGATTCTTTTGATTTTGAAAAAGCAATCGATCTTCGCGAAGAATATCTACAGCTGCGCGCGAAATTAGAATCTAACAACCAGTAAAAAAATTATTGTTAATTTATGACGATGCTTTTCTTTCTGCTTCTTCAATCAACAGTGGAGCCTTTTGCCTAATTTCTGGTACTGTGGGCAATTTGTTTAGTTTTTGTGTGATCTGCATCTTTTGTTCTTGAGGTAATTTTGCAAGGCGTCCGAGCCATTCATCAAGGCTATTTACTTGGGATTGGTTTCCCGATGTACTCATTGCTTTAATTCCAGATGTCCATTCGAGAGTGAGTACTAGGAATAGAAATAACTTCTTCATTAAAGCCTCCTTGTTATTTTTAATATAAGGAATTACGCTCATTGCTTAGATGTGTTTTTCCTTACCATGTATCGTAGCAATTGAGTATGTATGAATAAAATAGTTTTAAGCGCTGGCAACATTGCGGTAATTATTCTTTAGGAGAATCGGATGCTCAAGATATCACCAAAGCCAAACCTTCAGCTCATATATGTGTCTGATATCAAGCGCTCAACAGATTTTTATAAAAAAATTTTTAATTCTGAGCCGATATTTTCTAGCCCTCGTTACGTGGCATTCTCTGCAGGTGGCCCAGCTATATTTGCCATTTGGACTGGGGGAACAACACCAGATGCGTCAGTGCCCCGATTTTCTGAAATAGGAATTATGCTGCCATCAAGCGAAGATGTAGATCGTCTATTTGAGGAATGGCAAAAAAATCATGATATTAAAATTGTCAAAGAACCGTACACAGAAGTTTTTGGGCGTACTTTTCTCGTGAGCGATCCCGATGGCCACATTATTCGAGTGTGTCCTGCTGGTTAAAAAAGGTGATGTTTATGAATAAATTAGTTTTGAGTATTGTTGGTGTTGCAGGAATTATTGGTACTGGGTTATATGCAAAACGCCTTTTTGGAAAATCAGTTGATTACACAAATTTTAGCGCAGAAGATATCCCGACTATTTTTCCGCAAACCGTTGCTTCTTTGGATGAAATGGCCGCATACGCAATACAGAATGCGCATCAAGCGGTTGCCAGAATTTTAGCCATTCCTGATAATAAACGCACTTTTGAAAATACGATCAAAGCACTCGATCGTGCTTCTCGCTACGATTTTTCAATTCCGATGAACATCATGTATGTGGTTAAGTCTACCTACGACGACGCGGCAATGCGTGAAGCATCGCAAAAGCAACTTCTTGAGATGGCAAACATTTCTTTGGATTTATTTGACCAGAATGTGGATCTCTATCGAGCGTGCAAAGCATACTATGATGGTGCTGCTAAATCTGAAAATCTAACAACCGAAGAGCGTTATCTCCTTGATGAATTGATGAAAAGCTTTTCACGAAGTGGCCTTGATAAATCTGAAGAAATACGTAGTCAGATAAAAACTCTCAATAAAGAACTGACGGCGCTTGAGCTTGAATTTGATAAACATATAAATGAAGATAATCGCTTTATCGAAGTTTCGCGCGAAGAACTTGCGGGAATGGATGAAAAATTTATTGATCAGCTGGAAAAGACAGCGCAGGGTAATTATAAATTAACGGTCGATTATCCGATCTATTTTCCCGTTATGGATCATTGTACCGTTGCAACAACAAGAAAAAAATTATGGCGCGAATTCGTAAACCGCGCGCACCCTAAAAATAATCAGGTGCTTCAAACAATAATTCTCAAGCGGCATCAACTTGCCAATTTGCTCGGGTATCAAAGCTATGCTGCATACAATATTGATAATGAAATGGCTCAAACACCAGAGCGTGTTCAGGATTTTTTAAATGACGTTGTTCGGCGCGCGCATCAAAAAGAACAACAAGAATTTGAGCTACTTCGTTCAGATTTACCATCATCTGTAACGCTCAGTAGTAACCAGAAATTTTACCCTTGGGATCGTGCACATTGTCTTGCGACGTTCCAAAAAAAGCATTTCAATCTTGATAAGCGAGAAATAGCTCATTATTTTCCAATGGCCGAAACACTCAAAGGTTTGCTGGATATTTATCGGGCGTTCTTGGGGGTGGAATTCAAGGAATTACCGGCAACAGGTTTATGGTGCACAGATGTACAGCTGATTCAAGTATCATCAAAAGAAGATGGAAGCATATTGGGTTATTTAATCTTGGATTTGTACCCACGGCCCAATAAATATTCTCATGCGTGCGAAATAACGGTTGTGCCAACGCTCAAAAAAAATGATGGCCAGCAACCTGCGCTTGCCGTCGTTCTTGCAAATTTCCCCAAACCATCTAATGATCGGCCGTCATTGCTGGAGCATGGAGATGTTCAAACATTCTTTCATGAGTTTGGTCACGCGATTCACGAAATAATAGGATCAACCAATTTTGCCTCAACGGCGGGAACAAATGTAAAACGAGATTTTGTTGAGCTGCCATCTCAAATGCTTGAGCATTGGTTGTGGGATAAAGATATTTTGAAACAACTCAGTAAGCATTATCAAACGGGTGCGCCACTGCCCGACGAACTCATTGATGCGTTGATTGAGCAAAAGAATTTTGCAAGCGGTCATCATGTTCAGCGGCAAATTTATCTAGCAAATCTTTCTCTAAGTTTATATAATGCAGGCGCTAATGCTGATATTCAGGGACTCACAAAAAGTCTTTCAGAATCAATTCGAAAAAATATTGAATTCGACGATGAAGATAATTTTTGCAGTGCATTCGGCCATCTGACCGGGTATGGAGCACGATATTATGGCTACATGTGGTCCAACGTTTTTGCGCTCGATATGTTTTATCATATTAAAGAACGCGGACTTTTAAATCCTGAAATAGGAAAAAGATATATTCAATGCGTGATTGGTAAAGGTGGGAGCGCAGATCCAAATGAATTATTGCGCGATTTTCTAGGCCGCGAGCCAAACAGCGATGCTTTTTTTAAAGATTTAGGGTTATAGACCGGAGAGGGAAAGATGAAGAAATTATTATTAACCGCTTTAAGCATTGCGCTCATTGCAGGCTCGTATATATTTTTCAGCAAGCATGCGCAAGCGCGTACCGTCGATTATACGAATTTCACAGTCGAAGACATCCCCTATATTTTTCCAAAAACGCCCGGTGAGTTGAACAGCTTAATTAATGATTCTATGCCGAAAATGAAACAAGCAGTTGCCACAATTTTGGCGATTCCTGATAATGATCGTACTTGGGAAAATACCATTTATGCGCTGGAAAAAGCGGGCTATTTTTTTTCAATACCCTCAGCTATTGCTAGCGTTATTAAGTCGACTTCAAGTGATGAAAAAATGCGTGAAACAGCGCGGGAAAAATTGCTTGAGGTGAGCGATTTTTCTATTGATTTACTCGGGCAGAATGTAGAACTTTATAATGCTATAAAGGCGTACTACGAAGGTAATGCAAAAAAAGAGAACTTATCTAAAGATCAGCAGTACTTTCTTGATGAAATGATGAAGGACTATAAACGATCAGGTATTGATAAGCCGTTGGAAATACGTGAGCAAATAAAAAAGATTAATAAAGAGCTGAGCGAGATCTCATTGGCGTTCAGCAAAAACGTTGATGGCTCACAGCGCTCGATAGAAGTGACGCGCGAAGAGCTTGCAGGGTTGGATGATCGATTTATTGAGGGGCTAGAAAAAACTGGGGATAATACGTATAAGTTAACCACCGCTTATCCGATTTATTTTCCTGTTATTGAAAATGCTACGTTAGCTGCTACCAGAGAAAAATTATGGAGAGAGTTTGTTCAGCGTGCATATCCGGAAAATATGGAAGTGCTCAAAAAACTTATCGCTAAACGTGATGAGCTTGCAAAATTACTTGGCTATCAGACGTATGCAGCACTCAACATCGACGGAGAAATGGCAGAAACTCCTGAGCGTGCGCAAGCATTTTTAGATGATCTTGGTAAGCGTGCGCAAGTAAAAGAGGACAAGGAATTTAAACAGCTGAGTTCAGATTTACCAGAATTGGTAAAATTGAGCCCAAACAATAAATTCTATCCTTGGGATCGGGCACACGCGCAAGCTGTGTACGAAAAAAAGCATTTTAATATTGATCAGCGAAAAATTGCGGAATATTTTCCACTCGAAAGCACTATTAAGGGATTGCTAGATATTTATCGAGCATTTTTAGGGGTTGATTTTAAAGAATTGCCAGCAGGAGAGTATTGGGATCCTGAAATTAAGCTTGTTGAAGTTTCTTCAAGAGAAACTGGCGCTATTTTGGGATATTTGCTTTTAGATTTGCATCCCAGATTTAATAAATATTGCCACGCTTGCCAAATGACCGTTATACCAGGATTGATAAGCCCTGAAGGAAAACGTCAACCAGCATTGGCGGTTGTTCTTTCGAATTTTCCAAAAGCAACAGCAACCGAACCATCGCTTTTGGAACTGGATGATGTGCGGACCTTCTTTCATGAGTTTGGCCACGCGCTGCACACTATTTTGGGTGCAACTAAATTACCCTCAACATCTGGCACAAACGTAAAAACCGATTTTGTAGAAATGCCATCGCAAATGCTTGAAGAATGGCTTTGGGATCCAGCAATTCTCAAGCAACTCAGCAAGCATTATAAAACAGGGGCGCCACTACCTGATGAACTTATCAAGACGCTTGTTGAACAAAAGAATTTTTCGTCTGGTGCGGCAAACATGCGCCAAATTTATATAGCAAATCTTGCGCTAAAACTTTTTAGTTCTGGCCCGGATCCTGATATTGAGAACGTAACCAAATCTCTTTTTGAAAAAATGCGCAAATATAGCGAATATTCTCCTGACGATCATTTTGTTGCTGCATTTGGGCATTTAACCGGATACGGTGCCCGCTATTACGGCTATTTATGGTCTAAAGTATTTGCGCTCGACCTATTTAATTATATAAAAGAACGTGGGTTACTCGATTCTGAAGTTGGAAAACGTTACGTTGATAAAGTTTTAGGCAAGGGCGGCAGCGCGGATCCAAATGAATTGCTGAAAGATTTTCTCGGCCGCGAACCGAACAGTAATGCGTTCTTTAAAGATTTGGGATTATAAATAAAAAAAGAGCGTTCTTTTTTGCGAAAGGACGCTCTTTTTTCAAATGGAGGTTATTTTTTTATGAGAATAATCTCGACGGTTTTATCTTCACCGCCCATAAGAGTTTTTTTGGGATCATATTTTGGGTTTTCATAGATCGCAATAACATCACCGCCGGTCGTTCTTGTTGCTTTTCTACGGATCTGAAGATTTGGATCTTTAAGTGAAATAAAATGATAATCAATTTCGCCCAAAATTTTAGATTTTAGTTTTTCCTGTTTTGGATCTAAATAAATTTGCATACTTACTTGAGTGCCAGATTTAAGATTTGATACTTTTGTTGGCAAAATATATTGATATGCGGCAATTGAGTTTGCTTTGGCATCCAATTGTGCTTCCTGCGTTGCTTGGTTTGAAAAGCCGGTACCGAGGAATGCCGAATACTTGTTTGTCAGATCCGTAAAGAACGAATCAAGATCTTTTAAATAATTATTTCTTTCGTTTGCCATGCAATTGAACGATCCAATAAGTGCAAGTGCGAAAAATATTCGAATTTTATTCTTCATAATTATCTCCCCTAGTTTTTTTATTATTTTTAAGGAACAAAACGTACTTCAACAATTTTCCCTTGACCGCCAATCAATTTTGGCGATTGTTCAAACTTAGGATTTTGGTATTGTGCTATTACATCGCCAACTGGTGTCGTTGTTTGGCTGCGCAGCTGAATATGAGAATCTTTTTCTTTCAACTTATTAAAATGTTCATCGATCTCTTTAAGCAACTGAGTTTTAATTTCTGGTGACGAAGTATCCAGGGTTACTGTTGCCAAGAAAACTTGTGCGTCATTGATCCCATAAATGTTCCAATGGTAGGTCGCGATTTTTTCTCCACCCGTTGCCTTTTCTTTTTCTGCTTGCTTAAGCGGTATGCTTCTTTTGCATATTGAAAGGGCGTAACGATTTGAAAGCGACGAGAAAAACTCGTCCGTTTCTTTAAAATAATCGGTATCGTATTTTGCATTCAACATTAAAATACTTGAACTAAGAGCTAATAACGTAATAATTTTCTTCATCTTCCCTGCGCTTGGCCAGGTATTCCGACCGGCCTTTCTTGGTTAATAAGATAAATTGACGCGTATTCTGAACTTCCAGCAGAACTCATATAACCAGGGTTTTTATATTTATCAAGAACCGTTGAACCTGCGGGTGGGTTGCCTCTCGTTGTAAGCCCTAAAACGCCAGGGTATTTTGGCAATAAAGATCTATATGCACGGTGCAGTAAACGCAGATCGTGGCCGTATCTAAAATTGTAATCAAGCACCTCCGCTTGTGCGCGGCCAGCTTCGCTATCTGCCGCTTGAAGTGGAACTCCGGCACCAACCATTGCAGATAATTTAGTACGATAAGAGATTATCGCGAACAAAGATGCTGCCGCGAATAAAGTGACGAGTGCAATGCGCTTCATACTATCCCCTTTTTATCCCCTCTAAAACTTTATTTTCGCGGCGTTACGCTCTGAGTTTGGCCAGCGAGTGTTTTGGTTTTTTCCGCGTTTGGTACAAAATAAATATGCGCGGTTTGCTTATCAGCAGTTTGTAATATTCCTATTTGGCGACCATCTTTTGGTGTGTTATCAATAATCGATCCAGTAGTGATTACGACACCATTAATTTTTTCTAATTTTTCAAAAACTTCTTTTAAAATCGCAGAAGTTACTGGAGGATTGGTGTACACAATCACTTGTGGTAGCCAATTGTTTACCAGCATGTTGATACTTTTTTTATTAATTTTTCCGTTGTCATAATTCGGTTTATCGTATTGCGCTACCCAGGCATAATGCGATACTGTCTTGTTGTTTTCATCTTTTGTTTTCACCGTTTTTACATTTGCAATTGATGAAATTGTTTTATCGATTTCTTCAAGCACTTCATTTCTTGTGCGTTCACGCTCAATGGCGCTTAAAGAAATGTTTAATGTGCAGAGGGCTATAAAAATTATGGTTGATTGGAATACTTTAATGAGCGTTTTGTTATTCATTATTTACTCCATTGCAGATAATATTTATTTTTTCCGTACGGAGATATGAACCAACCGATTGTTTCGGCAGCGGGATTTTCCTGCTTAACTATTTTAAAATGAATGCCGTCTTGTAGTTCTTTGAGGTTGCCCCAAATAACCTGAAGAGCCGCTTCAGCTCTATCTAATTCGGTTCTTGTTATTTGGCCACCACCATTCCAACGTAGCTGTTGGTATTTGTATTTAGGATCGGTAGTTCCTATTTGCATGCTTTGGGGCGTTATAATTTGTCCTAATAACTCCCCCGAATTGTTATTAACGAATGAAAAAGAATAGCGGCCGGGAAATTGTGCTTGCGCGGCTGCAAAAAGATTGTTTACTGCATCAATCAGCTTAGTTCTTTTTTCCGCTAGCGCTTGTTCAGCTATCGATTGCTGTGCGGGTATACCAACTGGTTTAAATAATGCATGCATTGAAAGTGGCATAAGCATTAAAAGTAAAAGAGCTATTTTCTTCATACCATTTCCCCTAGAGAAAGAGGGATTCACTTGCTCGCAAACAGAAGGGCTATCTTTTATGACCTCCCGTCCTAGAGTGCTTGCATTTGAATCCCTTATTTTTCAATTAACCAACAAATGATTAAAAGTTACCTGAGCGTTGGTTGTTAATTATTTCTCTTTTTGCTAGATCAGCATCAAGCGCTTCTTTAGTTGCGCCTTTTTGCTGATTGTTAAGTTCGTCTACTTCTTGTTGAGTTAAGGGACCTTGGTAGGCTTGTGTTGGTCTAGATGCTCTTTTTGCCTTGATCAATCCCATAAGCTTACCTTTTTTCGCTTTTTCACTCGGTGCGAACTCAACTGATATCATATCTAGAGAGCTTCCAGCTTTACCTTTTTTCGAAACCGCTAGATTTTTGAACGATGCAAATTCGGTTCCTAATTGGCGAGTTCCTGCAGACTTACGTACGTTTACGAACTCTGGGTTCTCTTTTTTAAGGTCATTAAAGAACGTCTGTATCTTTTTTATAATTATTTCTTCATCTGAGCCCGGCAATGCAGATTTTCCTTGTTTAAAGCCAACTTCAACTGTTTCTAATTGAGAACCAGCTGCAGCTTTGTTAGCGTTATATTTCGGGTTTTCATACGTAGCTATAATGTTTTTAACTGGTGCTGTACCCGCGCTGCTATGAATAATAATTGTGTTTGGATGTTCTGCTTTTAGACCCTCAAAGAACGTATGTGCACGATTCAAGAAATACGTTTTGTCTCGTGGAATAATTACATTCGTTCTTGCAGGTGCTGCATCAACTAATGCGGTACCGATAACTGCGCTAAAAAGGACAAGCGCCAATAATTGTTTCTTCATTGTTTCTCCTACTTATAATTAATATTAATTGCATGTGGTATATAATATACGTCTACATTACGAGTAATATACGGTGCATCCTGCTCTCCCGCTGTTGCTCGTAAGCCGCCAAGTTTTCCATAAATGTTGTATGCGGGGCTTTCATAGGTTGCCACTTTGTATTGCGCATACGCGGTTGGATTTTGGTAGATTTTGAGCAGATTTGCTGAAATATTTGCTTTAGTGATATCAAAGCCGGACCAACCTGGAAGTGTTGAATAATCAAATTTTCTTAGGTAAATACCATGATCTTCAGATCCTAATTTGCTGAAAAAATTGTCTATGTACGTAAGTACTTCGTTGTAATTAGGATTCAGACCGGTATAGCGAATATCACCGCCGCCGCCAGCTGCAGTGAAAAATTGTGCAGGTCGCGCAACTTCTCCAATGCCACCAACTGAGTTGAGCGGTTCAACTCTTACGAGCGCGCCAAATTTTGCTGGTAATTGTTTCGTAAAGAACTCCTTTACTTGGCCGTCAACCGTAATATCTTTAGCCATTAATGGCATTGCTATTAAAAACGCCACAATTAACATGATAAATTTCTTCATGTCAATCTCCTTTTTTTATCAAAACTTTCTAATTATAGGCATAATACAATTTAATATTACAACTAATAATAATTACAAAGCAATCATTTCCCTAAATTATTTTCTATTTGAAAACCTATCGGGCGGACTATTTTTTATAGCGGTGCGAAAATTGCTGTGAAAGAAATCGTTTAATCTGCTGGTTTGTTACTTTTTTTGCTTTTATAGTCTGAAAGTAGGTTTATTGAAGGATGTTTATTAACGAAGAATTATTAAATTGGCGCTCGTCCCCGAGAGAACGCTTTCCGTTTGTATCAAGGGATGGCGCAACTTGAGTTTATAATTATTTGTAAGCGCCATTTATCCGAAGTCCACAATAAAATTATTTATAAATAGCTTTTTTTATCTTTTTTATCTATTAATGGTGCGATGAAAAATTTTGATTTCTGATGCTTCTATCAAAAACGACCCAGTTGCCGTGATATATTTCTTAATAAGAATAGGATTGTTTTTTTAATTACGCATAATACATGTATTATATTTTATAATATTACAGATAAAAATAATTAATGATTGATAAATTTTACTATTTTTTGCTAGCCATGAATTAACGCCTTAGATAAACTAGAGGGCGTGCAATTACAAGTAAGGCAAACAAATGGGAAAGCACCGTGGAATTATTCTTAAGGCGCATCTGCCAAATGTGCACAAGTGTGTTATCTTTGATCGATTGATTGGCAAATTGGATGGTACTGCTCCAAAAGGGTTGCAGAATTTGGCGCCAGGTTTTTTGATAAGTTATTATCGAACTGCTCAAGGCCCTCTTTATAAACTCGAAGAGATCGAATTAGTTGTGGTTCCGGTTTCTATGTCCCACGAAACAATCTTTTTTTTGCATCATGTACTGGAACTTTGTTACTACTTTATGCCACACGAATCGAGTAACGAATCTCTTTTTTGCTTGCTGGAATTTTTATTGCATGCTGCCGATTATATAACGTATTCTTGGTTTAAAAAAATATTTTTATTAAGATTTTTTATCAGTGTTGGAATGTATCCTGAGGACGAAATGTTGCATACTGAACGCATTCAGGAGTTGATAAACGGGCCCATCATACTCCAAGACCATATGCTTGATTCCCATACTAACCAAGCATTAACCGAGTGGTTGCGTGATTGTGTTGCGTTGCATCCTCAGAGGCATCTTTTTAAAACTTTAGCCATAGGAAGTAAATATGCGCTTTTGGAATAATCAAAAAAAAGGACGAGATGGAGCTCCCTACGCTCTGTTGATATTGGTAACGAGTGTTTCAATAATTAATGCTAGTTTATTGGATAGCCCTGCGGGAAAATTTTTCAGTGCGGGTCGCGATGAACAAGAGCAGCTTCTTGAGCATGTAAAAGGAGAAGATAAAAAGTGGAAGCCTGCAAATCAAGAGCAGCAAAAAAAGATAGCGAATCAGTTAGAGCTGACCGATCGCGCTTTGGTAGAGGTAAAGAACGCTCAGCGTGCAGCTCAAGGTAAAGATGCGGATTTCTTTAATAAAAAGATTTCATCGCTCAATGAAATCCATCAAGCTCTTTTTAACATGCAGCTTGTACGTAAAGAAATTACCGCCGATCTTGAAGCGCATATCAAAGCGCTTGAAGATCATAAAAAAGACCCAGCCTTTAAATCTTTAATTATTGAGCCGCGCGCATTTTATAATTTTGATGCACTGCGCAGTGCAAACCAAAAAGTGGTGTATCAAGAAGATGCGGTTGCTCAGCTTGCCACGCAGAAAAACGATGCGCTCGTAGAGCTTGATAACCGCAAAAAGAAAGCGGCTCTTGCGCAAAAGGAGTACCAAGAAAAGAAGCGAGCCCAAGAAGATTTTGGCAGCAAGACGGTTACTCTTTATAAAGAGTTTAATTTTGCGCAGCGTGGCGAGCTCCTTGATTTAACTGAGCGTTTTGCGAACTATGAAAAGCAGGTAGCAGACCTTAAAGTTATTGAAATGGTGCGCAAAATTTCTCTCATTAATACGAAAATTTTTCTTGAAAATGAAAAATTAAAAATATTAAAAGAGAACCTTAATAAAATAAAAGGTGCATTTCGTGTCTCCGATACGGAAGTGATTGCGGCTCGGGAAAAAATTGAAAAAAGCAAAACCGAAGCGCTCGAAGCAAAAGATAAACTGTATCAAGAAATTAAATCGCTGACTGCAGAGCGTGAACGGTTAAAAAGAGAACTTGATTTATTAAGTCGTCGCTATGCGGTGAGCGAACGGGATATTGCTTCGTGGAGTATTACCAATAAAACGCCAGAAGGGTATAGTGCGATTACTGAGATAGGCTCCAAAAACGCACAAATCCAGCTTATTGATAGAAAAATAGAATATTTGCATGCGCAGATCGATCTAGAAGACGCAAATTTTAAGCGGCAAGAGATCAGCTCCGCTATTCTTTCCATGTGGCAACAAGTAACCCAGCGTCGTTTCAAATCGAGTGACGAAATTGGAGCGTTTGTTAAACGCTTTAAGGAACAAAGTGCTGAAACGCAGCGTGAATTAGCGTTACTTAACGATAAACGAAATGCTACGACGAATTTATTGAATTTGCAAAACAAAGAAGCTGCAAATCTCAAAGCATTTATTCAAGAAGTACAAAACGAGCAAGATCTGGTTTTCAAGCGTTATCCAACGCGCTATACCGCCATTGTTGAACGTCTTGCAGATTCTGAAAAAGTAATTGCAGAGCAGATAGAAAACACGAGCAGATTGATTGAAGTTGAATCAAATCTTATTGCAACGCTTGATGAAACAAACAAAGAATTAAACTTTGTACTCGGAGAGTTGGAAGCAAAAAGTATTTGGCAGCGATCTGAATACGCGATTTCTTGGCGCGGGCTGACTAATTTCTTTCCCGATCTGAATGTTTTTTTCAAAGATGTTCAGCAGTTGGCGCAAAATGCGATGAGTAAAGTTGGGTGGAAATCGTTTGTCGCTTCGTTTACCGATTTATTGCAGCGCCCACTTTTAGTGCTGATGCTGATTGGTTGCGCATTTTTACTCGTACTTCTCTATAATTACTTGCGTCGTTTGATCGCAATCATTCGCGGATGGCTTTTGGCCGCAACGCCAATTCATAAAATTGTTTTTTATTTAGCACGTATTTCTGGGATGATTCTTTTTTGCATAGAAAAGCATTTCCTGCCGCTTTTTATATGGTCGGTGTTCTTTGTCGCTTTCTCTCAGGATTTTATTACCGATCTTTTCTTGAAGGTTATTTTTTATTTAGTTTCTATCCCATTCTTTTTGTATGTTGCCACGCGCTCAGTTCGTTTTGTTATCGGATTAAATCGTACGCAAAACTATCCGCTTTTTGGTAAGTCTTTTGAGCCTCGCTTTGCATCGGTTGCCTATATTTTTTCATACGTTTCAATTATTGTACTTTTATTTCGTGAAGCATTTATTGCGGCAACCATCCATAAATCTGAATTGCCTACGATTCTTTTAGCCACCTACTCTCTCTTTTTGCGTATTTTAGTAATTTTTGCGATTGGCAGAAAAGAGGTGGTAACGTTTATTTCGCGCCAAGGTACTATTGGTGCTTGGATCTCGAAATATATAAATACGTATTATTATTTATTGCTCGCGGCTATCGTGGGGATCATGATTATTAGTGATCCGTATGTTGGGGGTTATGGCAATTTGATCTCCTATATTTTATGGGGCGCGATCGGAACGGTTGTACTTGCAAAGCTCGTGATGATTGCAAATCTTTACATTAGACGCTTTTTATCTGCCGCCTATTTTGCAGCGGATGATGAATCGACTCATGAACGGTTTGCCTATGCAAAAACGTTGTATGGTCTTTCTGTGATTGCGCTTTTTATTGTGACGCTTTGTTTTGCAGTTGTTGTTGCAACGCGCATTTGGATGATTCCATTTTCATGGAACGATGTTTCTCAAGCACTTAATTTTCAACTTTTTGATACCGGTGTGGATAAAACAACGGGGCAACTCATTTATTTCACGCCTCTTAAATTATTCGTGGTGCTTTCATTTATCGCTGGTGGATTTGTACTCGCGCTTCTCATTAATCGATTTGTGCTCAAATTAATTTTTGATCTATTGCCGGTTGATTTGGGAGTGCAAAATACGGTTACAAGTATTTTACGCTATCTTATTATTGTTATAGCGATTTATTTTGGTTTTCAATGGGGCGGCCTTGGCACGCTACTTCTAGCAATTGGTGTTGTAATCGGTTCGATTGGTTACATTGTTAAAGAACCAATTGGTGACTTTATTTCGTATTTCATTATTTTAGTACAGCGCCCGATTCAGGTGGGCGATTATATTATGATCGATGCCGATTATGAAGGTGTGGTACGAAAAATTACCCCTCGTTCAATTATTATGCGTCGACGCGATAGTTATACGATCATCGTTCCTAATTCTATGATTTTAAGTAGGCCAATTAATAATTGGAACTATGCGCGCAATTTCATAGGGTTTGATGATATCGATTTTACGGTACCGTTCGATACCGATCCGGTAAAAGTTAAATCGTTAATTTTGCATGTTCTGGAAAATAATCCTGATGTACTCAAAAGCCCGCGCCCGGTAGTGCGCTTGAACGATTTTGATGAAAACGGTTTTAGATTCAAAGTACGCGGATTTGTGAGCGATGTGAATATTATGCGTAAATGGGATATTGCCAGTGATGTTCGATTGGGGCTGACAAAACTATTTAGAGAGCACAATATTAAGATGGCCGTGCCAACACGCGTTATTATTACTAAACAAGAAACGAACTAAATTAACTTCTGCTGCTTGTACTCAAGTGAAAGGTACAAGCAGCAGATTGGTTGAGCGTCTAGATTATCTCTAGCTATAGATATAGAAAAATGAAGAGATCTAGGAGCGAAGTGCGTTAGAGCAATTGTCCCCGTTAGCGTTTTTTGAATAATTTTTTCAAGCGCTCAGGTAATTCTAATTTTATTGCGCCGATTACGAGCATCGCAAATGCGCTGATGATGAGAATTGCATTGAACCAAGCGGTGAAAATGTTAAGTGTATAGAGTAAAAGTACGACGCCGAGGGTAAATAAAATAATACCTTGGGTAGTGGTATCCAGTTTACTGAATTTGAATTGTGCCATGGAAGTTGTCTCCTTTTTTTGACAAATAAATGACCTATAAATGTTACCATAAACAAGGCACTTGAAGCTCTGCAAGAATTTTTAATCTGCTCACATGACTTTCAGTCATGATTGTGGGGGAAAAAGAGATCTAGCTTTCTTGACGTCAATAATAATCTGGGGCGATACTGTTGATAGATCAGTTGGAATTTGTGGGGATAAAACAGGAAAAAAAATATATGAAGATATTTCTCGATACGGCTGATATAGGATTAATTCGCCAATGGGCAACAACTGGCCTTATTGATGGCGTTACCACTAATCCATCGCATTTATCAAAAGCTGGCGGTAATCCGCGGCAAACAGTGAATGAGATTTGTGCATTGCTTCCTGCTGGGGAAATTTCGGTAGAAATTACCGAAAAAGAACCAAAAAAAGTTTATGAACAAGCTCATCAAATCGCAAAATTGCATAAAAATATTCTTGTAAAAGTGCCTTGCCACAAAGATTATTATGCGGTCATCAAAAAATTAGTGGAAGATAGATTGCGTGTGAATGTAACGCTTGTTTTCACCCTTGAGCAAGCTCTTTTTATGTGCAAACTTGGCGTTGCCTATATTTCGCCGTTTATCGGAAGATGGGATGATATCGATGTACGCGGAAGCGATCTTCTTTTTGAAATTGGCGATATGCTTGATTGCTACGATTATCAAACCGGTTTGCTTGCAGCATCGCTTCGTTCTGTGCGGCATCTTCATGAAGCAATTGCGGCCGGCTCAGATGCAGCGACACTCCCTGTTGTAGTGCTAGAACAAGCGAGCAGTCATTTACTTACAGATCGCGGCATTCAACTATTTGATGCGGATTGGAAAAAGCTAAATATTGATAAGTTTCCATAAAAAAAGAGGCATCTTTTCTTAGATGCCTCATACCGTAATGATAAATTTATCGTGTAAAATATTCAATTGCTTTTTTTGTCCCAAGAGCCATTAATCCTGATACGCAGCAAACACCAAACGTTTTCAAATAAGCGTGAGAACTTACGCCAACTTGAGCGGTGTGCGATGTTACGGCGGTGGGAGTTGAATAAATATACTTATCATCATTATTTACTGAGTAAGATATATTTAAGTGTGAATCAGCTTTAAAAATATAAGGGAAGAAAGAGGTCACTCTATCTTCAGGCACCGTTAACGAGACGGGATTTTTCATTTCCTGAGCTTTAAACTGTTGTGAGTGCTCATTGTGACCGATATAGAATTGATTTGCGATTGTTGTTTTTTGTGTATTAATCTGATCTAGGGTAATAGCGCTTAAGTGTATTGGCGTTTTTTTTACATCCTGCTCGAAAGCTTGATAATTATTGCTTGCAGTACGTCTTATTTGTTCTTGTATATCTTGTGGTGCTAGGGGAGCATTTTCTTGGTTGTATTTGTTAATCAAATAAGAATAAACGTTAGTTTGAAGCCAGTTAAAGCCAACTAGAGCTGCTCCCACGCCAGTTCCTAAAGCGAATGTTGATACATCGCTGGCCGCATTAGATTTCGAGCTTATTGCTAGGTGCAACGTTAGCAGCATAAGCATTATCGCTAATTTTTTAGATTTAAACATAAATTTCTCCTCGATAACTATTGATTTTTGGTGTTATATTAACTAGTTTGCCATAATTGATTTAAATGTCAATCTGAAAAAATAAACCAAAGGGGTAATTTTTTATACATAGGTAGCAATATTGTCGAAGATAAAAAGATTGATTGGTGAACACCGGTTCTTCAGGTGAGTTGAATAAATATAATTCTAGATTTTTTTTGGATGCGATTGCGTTATTCGTGCGCCCATCCATCCGGCAAAAAAACTCAATAATGGAACCGTATAAAAAACAGGTTTTACTTGTGCGGTATGCTTTTTAATCTTTCCCAGATCGATTTTATTCTCCGAAAATAGATTTTCCGCACCTTGAATGGTGTACTCCAAAGTGAGATTATTTTCTATGTAAAACAAAAAAGGGAATTTATATTTTTTGAAGATAATTGTTGATTCAATTGTTTCGCCATTCTTTTTTTTATTTAACTCCTCTGGCTCAATTTGATTTTTAAGCGTGCTTGAAAAGATAGGGCAATATGGTTGTAAATAATCTTTTAATGAATCTTCTTTTTCCAAGATAAAAGGGATTCTTTTTTCATGAACTATTTTTTTTGAAACTTGATGCAAATAACACCATTGCACTCCTACTAAAGTGAGTGCACCGATTCCAGCTGCAGCATACAAATTTTTTTGATCAAATGACTGAATAGCATTTTGAGAAAATAATAAGAGCAATACTAAGATGCCAGAAGAATAATTCATTGTGGTCGATTTATTTTTTATTTAAAAGCGTGAATGCATAACCAGTGCCAAGGGTTATGAGTGCGGTTCCAAAGATGTAAGGATAAATGCTGCCAACTTCAACTGTATGAAAACTCGTATGAGTTTTAATTGCAAATTTTTTACCTCTCTTATCTTTTTTAACTAAATAATCGTTAGTTACTGTATGGCGAGTCGACATGAGGGTTGGAAAGTGAACTCTATCACTGATTAAGTTGTATTGAAATTGCTCTTCCACGCGAGTTTCTTCTGAAGATTTCGCGAATGGTTTGCCCATTACCGTATCATCGATCCCGTTAAACGAGAATGGACTCCAAAGCGTCGAATCGCATAAATCACCAGAGCCGTGCATCTGATTAATTTGTGCGACTTTATCAAGCACCCAATCGCGATGAAAAAGCGAGATAAGCAAGCCGGTCGCTGCCCCGACTGAAAAAAGGCTTATTGTCTTTGAGTCGATCGCATTAATGACCGGTGCACTAATAACTGATGCTGGAATGCAGTAAAGCGACATTATTAAAACTATACGCAATGTACGAATTTTCACTTTGAGGTCTCCTTAAAAGGAAGGGACCGCAATTGAGCGATCCCTTAAATAAAACTCTTAGAAAAATTATTTACCAGGAGAGCGCAGCATTTGCGATCCGATTAGTGCAAATGCGCCAACCGTAAAGAGTGCTTTTGGCAGAGATCCCACTAACGGACCAAATTGTGGCGTAAGTACGTGAATTTCGTCTTCCGAGCCATTTTTACATACAATAAATTTTGACGTTTGAACTTGCCAGGGGAAGAATGAATGATCTTTCGTGGCGCTGGTGACGCTGCCGAGAGTTGCGTAGATAGTTTTAAGTGTGTGCGATCTATCGACATTCTTATTATTTTTTTCACTTTGTATAAATTGTTTTGCTCTATGGCGCTGATATGCAGTAAATCCAATTCCAAAAACGATGCCAGCGGTGGCAGCAATTTTTTTTGCATTCGAGAAAGAATCAGCGCTAAACCCATATTGTTGCTCTGCGATCGATTCGTGTATCGGCAAAGTAAGAACCATTAAGAGCGCCGAGATGCGCATAAAGTTTTTCATAAAAATCTCTCATTAAAAATTGTTAAAGCCGATTCAGTATAGCAATCTGTAACAATTTTTAAATAAATACATGCGTTTACTAGAAACTGTTAAACAAGCGTTAGCTTTTCATTTATTTACCCATTAAACGTACCGCTTGTTGGCATAATAATCCCAATCCAATAGATGCTTGAATTAAAACCGCCGCTTTCCATCCGTTGACTTTGAATTTTGAATCGTGCAATGAAACGCGGTTTTGTCCATAATCTTCTATGGCGCTTGCATCACTGTCTTCACCCTGTGAATTTGACTTTATTAATAGTTGCGCGGGATCTTTTTCACTTACTGTAATGTATAGATTTTCAACAACAAATGGATGACATAGCGATCTTGTTATATGAGTGAGGCAACCCGGAACGAACTTGCGTTTTTCTGTTTGGATTCGTTCCACTTGAGGTTTCCAGCGGTATTCGCGGTTAGGATTTTTTGCTAATGATGCTAAGTTCTTCGCTTCAAACATTTCTTCAATTTTTTTTGGTACAGGAACTGTGCCTTTTCCTTCATGTTGTTTAATAAGGTGTTTATTTTCTGCGACTTCTTTTTTGCAAGAATAATATTTATATCCCAGATATCCTAAATAGCCCAAAGTTCCAGCACCCAATGCAATTTTTTGTGCTGTAGTTTGGTTTTCAAAATTGAGAAGTTTTGCTTGCAATGGTTGTGCAATGAGCGCAATTACCAAAAAAGCTTTAATTGTACGCATTTTTTTTCTCCTTCATTTGTTTTTCGCTATTCAAACTACATCATTTTTATTCATTATAGCGATAGAAGAATTTTTGTTTTTCCTGTTTCTCTTTTACAGATAAATTTTTCACGCATACCTTAAAAAATGCGGAAAAATAAGGTTAATAAGCACAAATGATAAAATTAATTGCGTTGTTTTAATTGCAAATAGTAAAATAATCATAAGTATACATGCGCGAAGTGCGCAAAAAAAGGAGAGTAGGATGAAGAAATTTTTGGCGATAGTGCTCGTAGCAATCATCAGCGTAATGGCTGTTGATATGCTTGATGCTCGCGGTGGTGGTGGCCACGGTGGTGGTGGCCGCGGAGGCGGTGGACGTGGCGGCGGTGGTAGAGGCATGAGTCGCGGTGGCGGTGGTAGATCAATGAGCCGTGGCGGTATGGGGCGCGGTGGCGGACGAGGTATGGCTCGCACTGGTGGAGGCCGCGGGATGGCGCGAACCGGTGGCGGACGCGGAATATCGCGAACTGGCGCTCGAGGTATGGGTCGCGGGGGGGCTCGCGGAATGGGCAGAGGAGCTGCAGGTAGAGGTGCAGGGCGTGGCGCGCGTGGAATGGGTAGAGGCAGGGGTGCTGGTCGTGGCGCACGAGGAAATCGTTCATTTGCGCATCATGGAAATCATGGCTGGCGTAACCACGGTTGGGGCAACGGCTGGTGGGGCGGCTGGGGCTGGGGTTGGGGCCTTTCTCCATGGGCATGGGGATGGGGCGCAGGACTTCTCGGTTTAGGCGCATTAGCACTTTGGTATGATTACGCAATTCCTCAACAAGCGGTTAGTGTTGTGTACAACGATTACTATCCATATTGGGGATACGATTTAGTTGATGAAGAAATAGAGCCAGGAATGGATCCAATGGCGTTGGATCAGCTTGCACAAGATAAAAAATGGGATGACGTTCAAACACAATTGAAAAAACTTCGTGATGATTATGGTCAGCATATGGATGCTTTACATACTCAATATGATGCAATTGCAGATAAAAACAGTGCGCAAGCGCAAAAACTCAAAGGCCAAATAGATAAGCTTGATGACCGAATTTCAAAAGTACAATTGCACTTATCAGGTTTACAAAAAAATATGCCTGCTGATATATCAAGCCAAATAGATCAGAGTGGCATGATGAATGTATCGCAGCCGGCACAAAGAGATAATCCAGCAATGACGATCAAGCAACCCGTAGCAACAACAAGCGGTAGAGCATATTAAAAGAACACACTCTACTCCATCATAAGGGCGAGGCGGGACACTCCACTCGCCCTTCTTTTTACCCCAGAAAAACTTGATCAAGTTTTTCCAGGGACCCCAGTATTTAAAAGAGAGATTTGATTTGTTATTAATTTTTTCTAATTGGCGGTAGAGCGTATTCTAGATACACTGAAATTATATTCGTACATAACCGTACTGGAATAATGCATGCTCGAAGATCAGAGACAATTAAAAATTCTTTTTGTTTCAAATAATTTTAAGCCGTATAGCGGCGGTGTTGTGAGTGCGCTTACAATATTAATTGAAGAATTGATGGGGCGAGGCCATGAAGTTCGGCTCATAACGCTCGATTTTGGTGTTCCATGCAAAGATGAATCGTATGTGATCAGAATTCCATCGGCGATCACTTTCTTACACAAAGGCAATCATATGGCGGTTCCCTGGAGAATTAACGCCTTTATGAAAAAGCTGATAGCAGAATTTCGCCCCGATATAATCCACGTGCATCATCCGTTTCTCTTGGGGGATGTTGCGCAACAATTAGCTTATAAAAATAAGATACCGCTTATATTTACTTATCACACGCAATACGAAGAGTATGCGCATTACGTACCACTTCTACCGCAACCGGTAACGACAAAAACTATCACCTATTTAGTGCAGCGTTTTTGTGCGCGTACCGATCTTCTTATTGCGCCCAGTTCGTCTATAAAAAAACAATTGGAAGATGTCGGCATTAGAAAATCGATCACCGTTATTCCGACTCCAATAAGGGATCATTTCTTTTCAAGCGAGCATGTAAAAAACAATAAAAGGTTTCGAATGCTCACAGTTTCTCGATTTGTTACTGAAAAAAATTTATTTTTCTTGCTCGATACAATGCGATTGCTTGATATCAATAAATTTGAATTAACCTTGATAGGCTACGGATCTTTGTATAATGAATTGCAAAAATATGCATACGGATTTTGTAAATTTAGTCCAAATGAAGTGCGATTTATAGAAAAGCCGGCGCAAGAAATTCTTTCGCATGAATATCGCTCAGCAGATGCGTTTATATTTGCATCAAAAACAGAAACGCAGGGCCTCGTGCTAGCAGAAGCGATGGCAAATGGGTTGCCGGTTATTGCGGTTGATGCTCCCGGCTCGCGCGATATTGTACAATCGATGGTTAATGGATTTTTAGTTGCAAATATCGATGAAATGAAAACAAAACTAGAAACCTTAGCGTCCGATAACCATTTGCATCAAAAACTATCGCAAGGAGCAGTTCAAACTGCACAAAATTATCGTGCAGAAAAATGCATTGCTCAGCTTATTGAGCACTATCATCATGTGTTAAAAGGGAACGAATAGCGCCAACTCCAACGGCAACCGCTTGGGGTGCACGCAAAATGGTAGATGTGAGTTTAGTACAAAAAGCGTTATGTTTTTTGAGTGTTTCTTTTTCAGCTAAAGAAAGATCTGCCTCAGGCCCAAACATTAAACGCAAATGGGTGTGCTTTTGCCCATGCAATGTTTTTATCGTTTGAGAAAGGTGCTCTCCTTGGGCGTCAAAAAAAATAAACGGTTCTTTTTTTGTGCTTTGCAAAAGTTCATTGAACGCTTTTGGCGCTTTGAGACCAGCAAGCGTAAAATGTTTTGCTTGCTCAGATGCAGCGATAATAATTTTTTCTAATCGCTCTTGTTCTTTTGCACCGCCCCATGCCCGCTGCGTTTTTTCGGTTATCATTAATTGGATTTCATTTGCTCCACATTCCACAGCATTGTATATCGCTTCTTCGAGCGCTTCTCGCTTTAAGACGGGAATAAGCACCGTAATCGTTGGGGTGAGTTGAATGTTTTCTTGAGTATCTAAAACTTGTACGGTAATGGAATGTTTATCTACAGCGGTAAGTATAACGATGCTACGAAGTTCTTTATCAAATAAGATAAATTCATCATTCTTTTCAAAGCGAAGAACGCGAACAACTCGATGAATCATCAATTCATCGGTAATGATGAATGAAGATTTTGCATGCCGCTGTGCATGGGGATAATAAAGAGCAAAAAAATGTTTATCGGTTGTAATTTTTTTCATATGAACGATTTGGCGAAAAATAAGCTTTTACATTGTTGAGAGAGCTATCCAGAAAATCAGCTAATAAATAATAATGGTAAAGTGCGAGCGCGTATGCTTGCCGAGCATAATCGGTATAGGTAGCTCCGCTGCGTTTAATAACTGCCGGAATTTCATCCGGATACGCTTCAAATTCTGAGTATGGGGCTTGGATTTGTCCAGTGCCCGTGCCGGTTTCGGTTGGCTCTGGATCTTCAGGGTCTTGAGCGGCATTTGTTGATTGGCTTTGCATAGCAAGAGTCACTGCATCATCAATTAAAGAAGCGATAGTTTCCAACGATACAATGATCGCGTCTTCAAATTCCAAAGAATTATCAAGAGAAACCGCTATATTCGCTGTATTTTTGGAAAATTCTATAGAAAGAATGATCTGATTGGATTCATTATCGGATCGGTGCGTTAGGCGATTGCATGTATTTTCCCGAGGTGAACGAGCATAGAAATCCCACAATGCACAACTTGTTGAGCATTGCTCACGCGCAATGTTAACGCTTTCTGTGTTTAATGCATTAGGCTCAAGTACGCAGATGCATGGTTCTTGCGTTGCACGATCTTTAAGGCGAATAATACAAATGTTATCGCGATCCAGTTCATCGAACTCCATCACATCGTTTGCAGCGCATGCGGTAAAAAAAGATAAAGCAATAAACAAGAGGTGCATCATCGTATATCCTTCCACAGTTTATTATTTCAAAATTGGCTTGAATAAAAAAAGAATTAATAGCTTCCAAACTTCCGACTATTGGCATTAGATTTAATCGGAAAGTACGCTATCGGTTGAGCGGAGTGTACCATATATAAAAAAAAGAAACGAGAGCTTGATATGGAAAAAAAAACCTTAGTTTTAGTGATACTGGATGGATTTGGGCGCAGTGAACAAACAAACGGAAATGCGATAGCGCATGCAGAAAAACCTTTTTTTCAAATGGCTCTCGAAAAGTATCCGCATACATTGCTTGCCGCATCGGGAAACGCGGTTGGTTTGGCCAAAGGTCGGATTGGTAACTCGGAAGTTGGGCATCTTACGATCGGAGCCGGTAGACGTATTGAAAGCGATGCGGTGCGGATCGATACTGCAATCAAGAACGGTAAGTTTTTTTCAAATAAAATGCTCGTTAAGGCACTCAGAAAAATCAATAAAAAAAATAAGCTCCATATAATTGGATTAGTTTCAAATGGCAGAGTTCATAGCGATATTAAGCATCTTTATGCGCTTCTAAAAGCAGCAAAAGAAAATAATATTGAGCGAGTAGTTATTCATGCAATTCTTGATGGCCGCGATGTTCCCCAACGATCTGCTGAATATTTTTTAAATGAATTAGAGATATGGTGCAAAAAAAATGGCATTGGAACGATAGGTTCTCTGCATGGCAGATTTTATGCGATGGATAGAGATCAGCATTGGGATAGAACCGAGCAAAGTTATAAAATATTAACGGAGCCTCAAGAGATTCAATTTGAATCATGGCGCGCGGCTCTTGAATATTATTACGCAGAAAATATTTCTGATGAATTTGTACCGCCCACGCAACTCAAAGCGATGCGTACTATTGAACCGGATGATGGTCTTATTTTTTTCAATTTTAGGCCAGATCGCGCGCGCCAATTAACAGAACCTTTTGTTGCTCAATCGTTTTCTCATTTTTCTCGATCACGCGTATCACTTTCATTTTTTATAACGATGACGCAGTATGATAAACATAATGATACGCCATTTTTGTTTGAGCAGCTCGAAGTAAAAAACACCTTAAAAGAAGTATTGAGCGCGAGCGGAAAAAAGACGTGTGCATTAGCAGAAACTGAAAAATATGCGCACATTACCTATTTTTTTAATGGGCTCAAAGAAGAAAAATTAACCAACGAAATGCGCGTGCTCATCCCATCGCTGGGTTATCGCAGTTACGCTGACGCTCCGTGTATGTCCGCACCCGAAATTACAAAAAGAGCTTTGGAAGTATTGCAAGAAAACAAGTACGACTTTTTTTTAATAAATTATGCAAATGCTGATATGGTGGGTCATTCAGGAGATTTTAACGCGACGGTTAAAGCGATCGAGTGCCTCGATGATCAATTAAAAAAACTATGGGAAGGTGTGAAAAAGGCTCATGGAATTCTTTGCATCACTGGCGACCACGGGAATGCAGAGCAAATGATCGATCCCGAAACAGGCCATGAACAAACATCGCATACAACAAATCCTGTTTACTTTATTGCAATGAACGCTGAAAAAGAAAAAATAGATGTTTCTTGCCTTAAAGAATTAGCAGACATTGCGCCATGGATACTTAATCAAATGCACATTCGATTACCAAAAGAGATGGAGAGGAAAAAGATTGAAGATTAAGCACTCTTGGTTGAATAGAACTATTGTTGGATTTGGATTAACAAGCTTTTTTAGTGATTTTTGTTTCGAAATGACGACCCCCATTTTGCCGTTGTTTATTGAGCAACTCGTTGGTCCCGGTTATGGAGCGTTCGCGTTAGGAATTATAGAAGGGTTGTCAAACGGCTTGGCATCGATTACAAGAGTGTTATCTGGGCGCCTTGCAGATACAGTTGCTCATTACAAACCCTATCTGATTGCTGGTTACGGCATCATGCCTATTTTTGTAGGTTTGATCGGAACAGCATCGTCCGTGTGGAATGTTCTATTTTATAAAACGATTGCGTGGCTCTTTAAGGCTATGCGTGAGCCAATTCGAGATACATGGCTTTCAAAAATCGTCACATCGAAATATTATGGGCGAGCGTTTGGTTTTAATAGGGCCCTCGATAGCGCTGGGGCGATTGTAGGGCCACTACTGACATATTTTATCGTGAACAAAGTTTCATTCAGAACGATTTTTTTTATTGCAATTATTCCAGGTATTTTTTCATTATTTGCGCTCCTCGTTTTTACACGCGAAATAAAAGAGAACGAGCGAATGCGTAAATCTCCTCAACCGTGGCTGAAAGAAATAGATCAACTGCCGCCAGATTTTAAATATTTCCTTTGGGTTGTGCTTCTTTTTGGTCTTGGTAATTTTAACCAAACGCTTTTAATTTATCGCGTTCAAAAGCAGTATATGGTGATGAAAAGTTCATCAATTATTGCAAGTGGTTGGGTAATTCTATTCTATGTTTTTTTTAACATTATTCGATCATTATGCGAGTTCAGTATTGGGTCATTAAGCGATTTTGTGAATCGAAAAAAGTTATTGGCTATTTTTGGGTTCGGCGCATTCGGCCTAACAAGCATGTGCCTTATTTTTGAGCCGACGCAGGTATCACTATGGTTTCTTCTTTTTGGAATTGCGGGATTGAGCTCAGGAACGGTTAAAGCACTTAAAAAGGCGCATGCAGCAACCCTACTTCCAGAAGATGTGCGCGGAACTGGTTTCGGTATTCTGCAAGCGATAGATGGCGTTGGCGATTTTATTTCAAGTGCACTTGTTGGGGGTCTTTGGAATTTATTTTCGCCAGCAATTGGTTTTACGTATGCTGCGTGCTTAAGTTTTTGTGCGATGATTCTGTTATTGGCAAAAAAATAGCAACTACTTATAAATTATTAATTGCATAGTTCTAAATTAGTTGCGCCAGAGCTAATAATTCAGATTTTTCACTTATCATAAAATCTGGTTTTTTAATTGTGAGTTTTTCTGCGGTGCATAATCCCCAGGTGACAGCGGCACATCTAATGCTATTTTCTTTTGCCGCATCTATATCGCGGGTTTCATCCCCGATGTAAATAATATCAGACGCTTTCAGATTATGATCTTTTAATAGTTGATGGAGAATTTTTCCTTTGCCGAACAAGCTATTGCCGCCATGAATTAAATCAAAATAATCAAGATTGTGGTGCGCAAGAAATTGTTTAACATTTTCTGTTGAATTTGTGGTTACAATCCCTAGTTTTATTCCTTGAGAATGTAATTGCGAAAAAATTGAAAGGAGGTTATCAAACGGTTTAATAGATGTCATTTGGGTGCTTATTTCTTTACGAATTGCGTTAACAACAAGCGGTAATTTAATAAAGGAAATCTCAAAAGCTTGAAGCAATTCTGCACTATCTTTGCCGATTAAAGAATTAAGATTGTCTATTTTTTTGTAACCATAGTAAGAAGCATTATTATTAAGAGCTTGAAAGAGAGCTGGGAGAGAATCTGCGATGGTTCCATCGAAATCAAAAATAAGCATTTTTGTTCCCTCGGCAAATTTTGGGCCTGTTTGCTTATGATTAAAATAAAAAATACAACCAATTGTGCTCAGAATAACGACTGTAGAAAGAATCATTTTTTTAATCGAGTACATAACCGTACAAGCTCCCTATTTAATGTAAAGCTGGCCCTGCAAATTTCCACACAAGATTGACCGCTCCAAAATAGGTGAATTTATTTTGTATTCCGTTTTGATTCTGAGCTGGCACGAACCCGCAGCCGACTTGTAAAATGAAGCGCTGGTTAGAAAACCAGAGCGAGGGAATAATTGAAATTACGTTTCCGCCAGTATTTGGATCTATCATACGGTGAATTTTATCTTTGAATGAATAAAGCCCAAAAAATTCGACCAACCAATTTAGAATCCATTTATCAGATCTATATGCAATATTTTTTCCCAATCCAAACTGATATACAATCTCGTTCCCAATTTTTGTGCCTTTGTGACTTGTTGTTATAAGTGCACCGTGAGAAGTGTAGATGTACCATTGCTCGCGGACTGTTCCCACTGTCGCGCCAAAAAAGAATGACGGCGAGCCAAATGCGCGAGGTAGTTTTAACACAGGGCCGGTGGGCATAAAGAGAGTTGCAACGACAGTAAAATAATCGCTTGATCTATAGTTTCGTTTAAAATAGGGGGCATATTCATATTGAATGAACATATCTTCAATACCCGATGCGCGATTATTATTGACTTTATATTGAGGTGAAGATTCAATTAGCACAAAAATTGATGAACTATTATTAATTCCGTAAAGAATTCCTGAATTAATTTCGGTGAATTGTTCATGTTTCTTTCCAATGAACGGAATGAACATTAATCCGAGCAAATCACCACGCTGAAAAACATTTTGGCCAAATCCATAGAGTGGACCTGGGCGCTGCGAAGTTGGAAGTGCAAGATTTCCTTGCTTAATTTGGTCATTTGCTTGAAGAGCACTTACTGTTGCCCATAAAAAATAAGAACTGAGAAAACAAAAAAAAATATTTTTTTTCATCTTATGAATGCTTTTCATTACCGCTACCATTTTTTTGTGATTTACGCCGATAGTTTATACCTCATATTGGAAATAAACAAATCCATCTTCATCCCGACTTGTTTCTTTAAACCCGAAACGTGTGTAAAGCTTGATTCCAGGTGCATTGTTCGTACGTGTTACGAGGCGAATTTTTTGTGCGCCGCGTGATTTTAGATCATCAACCGCCAATTGTAGCAATTTATATCCATATCCTTTGGAACGGAAATTTTTATCTACAGCTACGAAGATAATACGTCCAATATAGAGCGATAATTTATGGTATGCAGTAAATCCAACAGGTTTTCCGTTTTCATAAATTACTTTTATCGTAAGATCACCAATATTCTCTGCGCTTTTTGATGATGCGCGATAATGCATCATATATTCGGGAGAAAAATCGGTTGAATATTCACTTACCAGCCAGTACCAATCGTTCTTGAAAATATCTAGAATGAACGATTTATCTCTATTTTCATCAAAATCTAAAATTTCAATTTTTGATTTTGCAACATAGTGATGAACTGCAATTATGCCGCCGCCAACCATAACTGAAATTGCTAGAGCAAAAGCGAGCAGGCGACTACGAGTGAATTTACTCATGAGATCCTTCATTATATTCAATGTGAGCGAGCATTAATCCATGAGCCGGCGCATTTGGAAGCGTATGCTCAGGGTTTTTCGCATTCAATATTTCTTCGATATATCTTATTGATAACTCAGGTCGCGATGAAACTTCAAGTGCTGCGCCAACCATTCTACGAATCATATACCGCAAAAATTTAGGGCCACGAACTTTAATCCGATAAACACCGAATCTTTTTATATAGTCGACCGAAATCTCATCTACTGTGCGTATGGTTGTTGGTTGTTCACCGCTGCAAAATGAACGGAAATCATGCGTCCCTACAAAAATTTGCAAAGCATCGTTTAACTTTTTTAGATCGATTTCATGCCGCATCCAAAATCCATAGCGCGCAGCAAATGGCAGTGGACGATGCAGAAAAAAATGATACCAATATTCTTTTTGTTTAACGTTTGCCTGAGGGTGGAATGATGTTGGCGCATATTCGATTGAACGAATAAGCAAATCGTTGGGCAACTTGTTATTCCAAGCCCGTTCAAGCGCATAAGGTTCTATTGAAAGTTCAGAATCAAAAATAACAACTTGCCCAAGTGCATGCACTCCAGCATCAGTGCGCGATGCGCCGATGACAGAAATTGGCCGAAAAAAAACTTCTTTAAATTTTTTTTCAAGCACATTACTAACGGCAGAGTTATTAGGCTGCTGTTGCCAACCTGAATACGCAGTGCCATCATATGCTAAAATAAATTTGTAGCGTGCCATGAAAAAATGATAAACGTTATTTTCGCATTGAAGCGCGTAATGCTTTTTTGCGCAATCTAATATGATGCGGTGTTACTTCGATCAATTCATCAGGTTGAATCCATTCCATGCAGCGTTCAAGCTCCATGAAGCGCGCTGGAGTAATCTTAATAAGATCATCAGATCCTGATGCGCGCATGTTTGTTAACTTTTTCGCTTTACATGGATTGACATCCATATCATTATCGCGGCTGTTTTCACCAACGATCATGCCTTCATAAATTTCGTCAGTAGGGCTGACAAAAAGCGTGCCCCGATCTTGTAAGTTATCGAGTGCATACGCAGTTGCAACGCCGTTATCCATCGAAACCATTGCACCTTTAGTGCGGCCAGGGATATCACCCTTGTACGGTTGATAGCCATGGAATTGAGTTGTGAATAAGCCGGTTCCGCGCGTATCGGTTAAGAACTGCGAACGGAATCCAAGAAGCCCGCGTGCTGGAATTTCAAACTCCATACGCAAGCGGCCGTTGTGCTGCTGAATAAGATTTTTAAGCTCAGCTTTCTTTTTGCCCAAGCGTTCCATAATGATCCCCTGGTATTCAGGATCAATATCGATAACAACGTATTCGATCGGTTCGCATTTTTCGCCATCGATCGTTTTATAGATAACTTCAGGCGCAGAAAGTTGGAATTCGAAGCCTTCGCGGCGCATATTTTCAAATAAAATGCCCAAGTGCAGTTGGCCGCGTCCTGAAACTTTAAAGGTTTCGGGCGAATCTGTTGGCTCAACGCGCAATGCGACGTTAATTTTTAGCTCTTTTTCAAGGCGATCTTTGATTTGGCGAGAGGTTAGAAGTTTTCCATCTCTGCCGCTAAATGGGGAATCGTTTACCGAAACGAAGACAGATAAGGTCGGTTCATCGATAGAAACGTATGGGTATGGGTGCGGCTGATCAAGCTGGCAAAGAGTCATACCAATAGTTACGGGTTCGTTAAATCCAGTTACTGCCACGATTTGGCCGTAGCTTACTTCCGGTGTTTCTTTTCTTTGAAGACCATGGAATGTATAAATTTTTGTAATTCTTGTTGGCTTGCTGATCGTAGTATCTTTGCAGCAAACAATATCTTGGCCAACTTTCATCGAACCACTGAAAACCCGCCCGATAGCAACAATTCCCAGGAAGTCTGAATAATCTAAGCTGGTAACAAGCATTTGCAAGTAATCGGCATACGGTTTTGGAGCCGGAACGTTTTTGATAATTGCATCAAAAAGAGGGTTCATATCGCCTGAGCGAGCCGATTTGTCGTAACCAGCAAAACCGAGCTTAGATGAACCATAAAGCAATGGAAAATCAAGTTGGGAAGAATCGGTGGCTAAATCGAGAAACAGATCGTGCACCGCATTTTCGGTGTGATCAATATTTGCATCGGGACGGTCAATTTTATTGATAAGAACGATCGGCTTCAGGTTCAGTTCAAGCGCTTTACGCAAAACGAAACGGGTTCCTGGAAGAACACCCTCAGCTGCATCTACGAGAAGTAAAAAGCCTTCAACCATTTGCAATGTACGCTCAACCTCACCACCAAAGTCGGTATGTCCTGGGGTATCAACGATATTGATATTGTAATCGTTATAATAGATACCGGTTTGTTTTGCCAAAATGGTAATACCACGTTCTTTTTCAATGGCGTTTGAGTCCATAACGCGGTCCGTTTGCATGTCGGTCAAAGTGCCCGATTGGCGCAAGAGTTTATCAACCAGGGTAGTTTTACCATGGTCAACGTGAGCAATAATTGCAATATTACGAATTTTTGAAGCTGACATAATCGTTGTGTTCTTATGTAAAAAAAGGGTAAAAAATGAGTTTTTTGATTCTATTTATAATTGTAAATTGATCTTAAGAAATTGTCTAGCGGGCGTTTTTCGGCCAACCCGTAAAGTGGCAATTTTTAGATAGTTTTTAATTCTGAAGTTTGAAATAGTGGGATTGCGCAAGTATTTTGATCATAGATTCTTTTTTTGAAAGACTGTGACCGTTCCTATTAGCAACAGAGCACAATAGCAGAGAATGTAGGTTGTAGCAAAAAATAATTGTGAATAATTTATTGGTAGCTCATACATCACGTTCGATTGAATGTTAAGAAGATCCAAATCTGGCATTAAATAATAAAATGCAAAGCAAGCAGCGCGCGCAATCCCAGTTGTTTTTTGTTCGATTATCACGATCCAAGAATGATTAAGAAGGCAAATCAGATATGATCCCAGAAGTGCTGCATAGCACCAATAAAGTGAAAGAAGTGTGCTCCAAAAATATGCAAAAGAAATAAGAAATACTCCTTCAAGAGCGTGTGCACAAAATACGGGCCATAAGTAAAAAAACCAAACATTCGTTTGATGATGTAAAAAAAGAATTGATGCCAAAAAAAATAGAAACGCAGTGGCAATCATCAGCATACATAATGCGCCAAAAGCACCAATGATGAATTCAGCCCGCGAGCATCCACTCGTTAAAAACCAATGATAAAAATGAGTGTGCTCTAGCCGGTGCAAATAATTCAATACAAAAATAAGAACAAACAAGATTGAAAAAAGATGATAAGCGCCGCAGCAAAAATCTATAAGCACTTTCGTATGCCCGCTCACAATAAGCGTTGTTAAAAAATAACCTATCAAATATAGTGATGTGCATACGGCAGATGCAAATGAAGTAATTCTATGGTGCCACATATCGTTGAGCGTGTACTGAATACTTACTAACGTTGGATGCATACGATATTTTTTTTGCCGCAAACAACAACCGGCTCGGGGAGCGTTTGTGCAAGATCCTCGATTTGCTCAATTAATTGTTCTATTGCTTTTTTTCTATCGTGAGCCGATAGTGATCGTGTGGAAAATTCATGGGCAAGCGAAGCGACATTATTAAAAATATTGCCCACATGAAGATGCATTTGATCTTTATTTTCTCGTTCAAGAATCGCTCTTCCAATATTTGCTATAATGCACAGTAAGTGCCGAAGCCAATTGGGCTTTGGTTTTTGCACCATTTGATCATCGATGTGTTCGATAATTTCGCGCTGTTCATTTTCATTATAAAGTGGAACGGGAAAATACATCACTGGCCGTTCACTGAGTGAATGAGAAGCGCGCGAGGCGGTATAATTTTTTGAAGAGAAAAAGCAGCAAGCGATCAATACAACGTAATGTATCTTCATTCTCCAGCTCCTGAGCCAAAACTATTTTATGCTGCAGAAAGACTAAAAAAATGATCGCAAAACAGTCAACTTTTTTAAATATACACCAGCAAATTATTTTTTTGGGGCGTTCGTTTTTTCGTGCGTTACCAGAACTTGAGAAACTCGTCGAGGGCTCGCTTTCTGAACTTGGAAAGTATACGATTTATAAACAATCGATTCACCTTTTTTAGGTAAATGCTGTAATTGGTAAGTTAAAAACCCGCCGAGTGTAACGACATCTTCTTCATATTCAAAAGTGATATGCAAAACTTTTGCGAGCGATTCAAGATCGACTGCGCCATCAACAATCCAGCCGCCTTTTTCGTGCGGAATAATTTTTTCTGTAATTGGTTCGTATTCATCGCTAATATCGCCGACGATTTCTTCAAGCACGTCTTCAAGCGTCACCAAGCCGGTAATAATGCCGTGCTCATTAAGAACGATTGCAATATGTTTGCGTTGCTCTCTAAATTCGCGCAGCAATTGATTAATGCGCATCGTATCAGGAACAAAAAGAATTGGGCGAACAAGCTCGGTTAGTGATTTTTCTTCACCTTTGGACATTACCACAAAAACATCTTTTTGGTGAATCATGCCAATAATATTATCTGCTGTCCCATCATAAATAGGAAAGCGAGAGAACTGATATTTTGAAAACGTTTCTACCGCTTTTTTGAGTGGAGTATCTGCGTTGATCATTACGATATCGCTTGCAGGAACCATAATTTCGCGTACCGATTTACTGCCAAGCTTAAAAATACTTTGAAGCATTTCAGTTTTTTCACGCTCCATCAATCCTTTTTCATTAATATAATCGATCAAAAAGCGTACTTCATGTTCAGAAGTAACCGATTCACTCGGCTCCGAAGATCCACCAAAGAAAGCAATGATGCTCGATGAAAATTTAAGGAGAAAAGTTACCAGCGGATAGAAAAGATAGAAAATAAAGTTAGTGAACCACATGGTGGATGGGAGCAATGCTGCACCATGAACTTTGGCCATGTTTTTAGGAATAACTTCCCCAAAAATTAAAATGGCGATCGTAGCAATACCAATTCCAAGCGAAAAGCCAAGGCTACCAGAAAGATTAAGGTGCGCAAAAATCCGCTCCATAACGTTTGTAATTAATGCGGCGGCAGTGACGTTTGCGATATTATTTGCAATTAATATGGTAATAAGAACCTGATGTGGATTCTCTTCGAGTGTTGCCATGAGTGTTCTGTAGCGAGATGAAGTACTGCTTGCAAGTTCTTTAAGCTTAAAAAGACGCAGTGCCGTAATACTCGTTTCAAGGAAAGAAAATATTGCACAAAAAATGAGCGCAATAATAAAACCGATTATTTCGGTATACATTAGATGATCAAAGAGCGAAGGAGGTTCCATAAATCAAAAGGTCCTTAAATTAATACAATTGTTTTCATTACTAAATATGTTGTTTTCTAGTCATTGGGCATATTATCAAAATCTTTATCCAAATTCTCAAACTCTTTATCGAAAAATGTTTGGAGCTTTTTGCTACGAGATGGATGGCGGAGTTTGCGCAATGCCTTGACCTCGATTTGGCGAATACGTTCACGAGTAACGGAAAAATCCTTACCTACTTCTTCGAGCGTATGCTCAGAAGCTACATCGATACCAAAACGCATTTTAATGACTTTTTCTTCACGTGGTGTAAGTGTTTTGAGAACTTCGCGCACACGCTCTTTTAAATCATTACTTGCGACCGTATCTGCAGGAGAGAAATCGTTTTCGTTTTCAATAAAGTCTTTAATGAACGCATCTTCACTATCACCAACGGGTGTTTCAAGAGAGATAGGTTCCTTAGAGATTTTGATAATGTTTTTAATTTTCTTTTCATCAATATTGAGTTCTTTAGCAAGTTCGGCGTGAGATGGTTCGCGGCCGTGTTCTTGGATAAAGACGCGCTTGATTTTATTAATTTTATTAAGCGTTTCAACCATATGTACCGGTACGCGAATTGTACGCGACTGATCTGCTATTGCACGAGTAATTGCTTGGCGAATCCACCAAGTTGCATAGGTAGAAAATTTAAATCCGCGCTCAAAGTCGAATTTTTCAACCGCGCGCATTAAACCGATGTTTCCCTCTTGGATTAAATCTAAGAATGGGAGGCCTTTATTGATATATTTCTTTGCGATGTTTACAACGAGGCGCAAGTTTGCTTTTGCAAGATCATCTTTTGCTCGTTTATCTTTATCAAGGCCGGCTTGGAGCTGATTATAATTTTTCTCAATTTGCTCCTGGCTGATACCCATTTCGCCTTCAACTTTTTTAATCGTTTTAAATCCGCCGCGGATGATGCGCTCAATTTCTTCTCTTTGCGCAATTTGTTCAGCAGAAGGATGTTCAGGATGAGCAAGCGATTTTAAATCGTTTTCAGCGAGCGCTATTTCAGCTTTTTTCTCTTCGATTTTGAGCATCGCTTTTTCAATCCGTTTTGCGAGCTTGCGAATGAGCTTATTAGAGATCTTGATCGTTTGAATGGTTTTGCTGATCTCTTCTTTGTTTTCTTTTACCTTATCAAGCATCTCTTTTTTTTGTGCAGGGTCGGCAAGTTTAGCTCGATAACTGCGATAGATTTGCTCTTCGTTGCCTATTAAGTTTTTTACTTCAAGCAAAATAGAAAGAAGTGCCATTTTTTCTTCTTCAATTTTGGGAAGATTTTCTTGGTCAAACTCAGAGAACTGAATAATATCTTTGAGTGGAAGCGTATTGCGTTGTAATTTATCCGCGATATTTACCAACTCTTTATGAATAAACGGAAATTTTGAAATAGAGGCGATCGCTTCACTTTTGCCAAGCGCAATCTGATCCGCAATTACTTTCTCTGTTTTTTTGTTGAGCAACGGAATTTTACCAATATCACGTAAATAACATTTTACGCCATCGGTCAATTGTGCTGAAGAGGCTGTTTCTTTAACAACTAATTTATCTTCCTCTTCTTCTGCTTCGTCTTCATCTTCTTGGCCAGATTCTTCTTCTTCGGTGTCAATTTCTATTTGTGCATCAAAGGTACCTGGAAGCGCAGCAGGAACAAGTTCATCTTTTGGAAGATCTTCAATATAAGCGTCCGAAACTTCTTCTTGCATGATAAGTTCTACGCCCTCTTGAGGAAGAACGCGCATAAGTTCTGAAAGCTCTTTATCAGAAAGTTGGTAGCGCTGTCTGAACTCAATCAGTTCTTCATAGGTAAGAGCACCAATTTTCTTCCCTTTTTCAAGGATGGTAGAAAATATTTCATCTTTCAGATCAATTTCCGGAGCTGAACTTGGCTTTGCAGGAGCTTTTTTTGTCGGCTTCGCAGGTTGTTTTGCTACCGGTTTAGTTGGCGCGGGAGGAGTTGCTGCAAGGACCGGTTTGACTGCTGGAGCAGTAGGTTTTTTTTCTTGTGGTTTTGCAACTGGAGCTGGCGCAGGTTTTTTTTGAGTAACGGGTGCAGCAGCTTTTTTAATTTTAGGGGCAACGGCAGGTTTTGCTATTTGTTTCTTTTTAGCTTGCGGCTTTTTAGGAGCGGGAGCCGATTTTTTTGCCGGGGCAAGTTTGCTGAGCGCTCGTGCAATAGTACTTGTAGCCGCGCGCAATACTTTTGCGGCAACCGAGCTTTTTTTAACTTGTACGATCTTCTTAGATTTAGAAGATGTTGTCTTTTTGACTGCTTTTTTAATCATATAAGGCCCCTGCTGACAAGTTTTTGTTTCAGCTCTTGAAAATGAGTTAAAATTTTTTGAACGCCCGGTTCGTCGTTTTCTTGCTTTGCTCGATTTAATTTGATTTTAGTATCTGTTACGAACGATTTCCAGTTTTTCTTTTGAAATTGTGTGAGCAAATAATCAAAATTCTCTGGTCCGTCGTATTCATGACACTCAAGAAGCAGCTGACTCATTAATACTTTCTCCTGATCAGATAAATGTTCAAAAAAAAGTGAAAAATCCACCGGTTCGCTTTCTTTTCTTAATAATTGCAGTTTTATCAGAAGATCGCGCACGGGTGGCGTTGCATATTCGGTCAGGTACTCTTCATCTTCGTTTTTTAACAAATTCATGTTATTTATTATAACAGAAAATAATTTTTTTTCCAAGAGAGGTACTTCTTTAAGTGCGATTGCCAGCGAGGATGGGCTATGCCGAGGGGTATCAGATTCTGGCAGACCGTTTGGGGCGCTGGTGCTAGAAAAATTGCCCTGCCGCTGGGCTTCGCTTGCCAATGCTTGAAATGGTATGTCGCAGGTCTTTGCAACCCTCTGGAGCAGAATGTCCTTTTTGAGGGGATCTTCCACTGTTCCTATAATCTGAATAAGCTCGCGAATCGTGTCCATTTTTTCATGGAGGGTTTTGTTAATAAACCCGGAGCCGACCGTATCTACAAAGAAAATGAAAATATCGTGCGCTGCAGCAGCCAACGGGGCTAAGTTCCCGCCCTTGCGCAGGAACGAATCAGGATCTTCTTTTTTAGGCAATTCAATGACGCGCAGCTCCAAATTTACCTGCCAACAAAGCTGGGTTAGGCGCAGCATTGCTTTTTTACCCGCATCATCACCATCGTAAAGAACGAAAACTTGTTGAGCGTATCGAGAAAGCAGCTTTAGTTGTTCTGGGGTGCAGGCGGTTCCAAGCGTAGCTACCGTATTAAGAAAACCGTACTGCGCCATCATGAGGCAGTCCATGTACCCTTCAACTAAATAAACACCATTGTGAGCTTGAATCTCTTTTTTTGCTAAATCGAATCCAAAAAGAAGGGAGCCTTTTGAAAAATAGGGGCTTTCCTTACAATTATAATATTTTGGTCGTTCGTCATTCTGTCTAAAAATTCTTCCGCCAAAACCGCAGCGGCGCCCCATCGGGTCCGCAATAGGGAAAATTATCCGATCTGCAAGCGGAGAATAATACATTCCTTTACTTTCGGAGACGACGTTTGTTGTCAGAAGATCTTGCGCCATAAAATGATGCTGGCGGATCACGTCGATTAAATCTTTAATAGCTTGTGGTGATTGAGGAAAATAACCAATTTTAAATCGCTCAATTGTTTCATCATTTATTGAACGTTGTTTGATGTACGCAAGTGCATCTTTATTTTTTTTTAGCTGTTCGTGGCACCATTGTGCAATTAAATTGCATAGAAGCCAATATCGTTTTTTTTCGTCAGTTTTTTGATGCGCAGCTTCTTTATTATAGCTCAAATATTCTTGCGGTATTTGAATATTATAGCGCTCCGCTAAATACTGCGCCGCTTCCAATTGCGTGCATTGCTCGGCTTTTGCAATGAACGAAATCACATCGCCGCCAGAGTGACATCCAAAGCAATAATAAATTTCTTTATGCGGACTTACGGTAAATGATGCAGTTTTTTCATGATGGAAAGGGCAGTTTCCTTTTAAATAAAGTCCTGCTTTTTTCAAACTTGCATATTCACTGACCACATCAATTATCGAAACATGACCTTTAATGAAATTGAAAAGGCTCATAGTGCTTTCGCTTCATGCCCGCAAGAAGTAATCCAACCGATGTTAGACACATAATCAGAGCAATCCATTGATTAATTGAAAAAAAAGGAAGAAAGGGCATTGGTACAATAATGTGATCTTCTCTAAAGAAATCTACAAAAAACCGCTCTGCTGTTACAAGCGCTACGTACCAAAGTGCGAGCACGCCGGGTGTACGTACCCGTTTTTGCAAAATGGCATAGAGAAAAAGAAAAATAAAAAACAGAAGCGCAGAACTATATAATTGCGATGGATGGCGCATGCATACGTTTCCATACTCATCGGCAATAGAAATGCCGACAAACAATCTGGTTGGCAGGCCAAAGCAACATCCAGCAAAAAAGCATCCTATGCGCGCAATACTTTGCAAGAGCGGTGCATAAAGAGCTGCTAGATCAAGTAACTGCCACTTATCAATTGAGTATTTTTTTAAATACCAAGGAATCACCGCAATCACGCTGAGGATGCTTCCCAAAATTGAAAAACCTCCGTGCCAAAACTCGATAAACTCAAAAGGATGTTCAAAAAGGTGCCAATTAGTGAGCGCAAAAAGAATTTTGCCGCCCACAATTGCAGCAATAATTCCCCGGATCAGCAGCATTATAAAAAGATCGGTCGTTAAAATTTTTTCGCGGCGGGGATCATTGAGTGCTAAAAGGCTAAAAATAATTAACCCAAGCGCAATCATCGCGCCGTACGAGTGAATAGAAATTGGACCGTAAATATGAATGAGTGTTGGGTACATAGATCTTTTAGATAGTAAGCGGTTGGTGTATCTTTACCCAAGTGTATCATAAACGCTGCCATAATGAAGAGAACGATTGGGGATTTAGTATGAATAAAAGCGATCTTATACCATTTTTGCGACATTCCGCGTATCAATTACGGGTCGATTCCCTCCAAGCAACCACGCAAGCCGGCTCAGGACATCCTACCTCTTGTCTTTCAGCTGCAGATATTGTCGCCGTACTCTTTTTTTATGCGATGCATTTCGATCCAAAAAACCATGCAAATCCGAATAACGATAGGTTCATTTTATCTAAAGGGCATGCGGCACCGCTCCTTTATTCGGTTTGGAAAGAATTGGGAGTTCTGAGCGAAAAAGAATTGCTGATGATGCGCAGTTTTGGATCAAAGCTTGAAGGGCACCCTGTTCCTCGTTTTGAATGGGTTGATGCACCCACGGGTTCACTCGGGCAAGGGCTTTCTATAGGGCTTGGAATGGGATTGCGCGCTAAAAAAACAAACCGTTCTTTTTATACGTATGTTTTGATGGGTGATTCCGAAGTAGCAGAAGGATCAGTTTGGGAAGCGGCAGAGTTGGGAAATTTCTATAAGCTCGATAATGTTATTGGTATTATCGATGTTAATCGATTGGGGCAAACTGCAGAAACAATCGAAGGGGATAAATTAGAAGAGCATGCAAAAAAGTGGCGTGCATTCGGATGGAATACCCATAAAATCGATGGTCATTCTATCGATGAAATTATCAAAGCATGCGATACGTCTCGCATTCCAAATGGCCAACCAACTATGATTCTTGCGCACACCTTCAAGGGATATGGCATTAACGAAGTTGAAAATAAGAACGGTTTTCACGGAAAAGCGTTTAAAAAAGATGAGCTTCTTGGTTTATTAGATGAATTGAAAAAAAGATTTGCTGGTGATGTGCAAAAACCAATCTATAGCTGGAAGCCGCAATTGCCAGAAAAATCTAAGCACGTTTCTGAAAATAAAAAAATTAATTTGGAAAAACCTAGATATACAATAGGACAATTAATCGCCACGCGAAAAGCGTTCGGACAAGCGTTAGCTGCAGCAGGAAAACATAACGACAACATCATGAGTTTTGATGCTGAAGTAAAAAACTCAACTTTTGCAGAGATTTTTGAGAAAGATTTTCCTGATAGATTTGTGCAATGTTTTATAGCTGAACAAAATATGGTAGGTATGGCGGTTGGCGCACAAACGCGGGGTGCAGTGCCGTTTGTTTCTACTTTTGGTTGTTTTTTCACGCGTGCATTTGATCAATTACGAATGGCAGCAATAGGAAATTGTCCATTACGGCTCATCGGATCGCATGCCGGCGTTTCAATTGGTCAAGATGGGCCTTCTCAAATGGCGCTTGAGGATATTGCGATGATGCGAAGCTTGCCCGGCTCTATTGTTTTGTATCCATGTGATGCGGTGAGCACTTGGAAACTTGTTGAACTTATGGCAAACCATCACGAATCGATCAGTTATTTAAGAACAACACGCGGAGAAACGCCGGTAATTTATCAAGCAGATGATAAATTCGAAATTGGTGGATGCCGAATCTTAAAGCAAAGCGAAAACGATCAAGCGTGCATTGTTGCTGCAGGAATTACGGTTTTTGAAGCGCTAAAAGCGTACGAAGCTTTAAAGAAAACAGGCGTTTACGTTTCGGTCATCGATCTTTATAGCGTGAAACCATTGGCAGAAGATGTGCTTAAAAAAGTAGGAAAAAAATCTGGTGGGCGTATTATTACCGTTGAAGATCATTATCTTTCGGGCGGTATTGGTGAGGCGGTGTGCTTTGCATTACGCAATGAAGATATCGCTATTGAATGCTTGGCCGTTACTCAACTAGCAAGATCGGGAAAACCTGAAGAACTTTTAGATTTTGAAAAGATCAATGCGATTGCAATTGAGCAATGCGTAAAAAAGCTTATAAAATAAGGCTTATTTGGCTTTGTACCCTAGGTGAGCTATAATTACCCTTAGAGGGATAATTATATGAAAAAAATAAGCATCGTTTTTAGTTTACTTGTTTTAAATTTCTATAGTTTAAAAGCTATGGAAACTAATACGGAAGAAAAATTTGAATTAGACCATGATGTTCTTAGTTTTATCGATCTTGGTAAAAAAATGCTTGAACCTAAGAAAACTTCTGAATCTAAAACAAATAATAGTAGAAAAAAAAGAGTCGTAGAAAAAGAGCCACATGTGCGGATTTATGAGCTGCAGCAAGAAATACGAGCGGCATTAGCTGAAAAGAATTTTAAAGAACCTTCTTTTCTAAAAGATATAGATTCTCTCAAACTTGGGCCTACCAATAATGCAGCGATGATAAATTATCAGAAGGGACTCATCACGGGACAAGAATGTTTGAAGAAAGGATTAGATGATCAATGGGGTTCGCTGTCATCACCTGGGCAGGAACACATTGAAAAGATGATCTCGAATATTAAACATCTTCAAATTGATATGCTGAAAGAACAAGAAAAGAAAAAAAGATTTGAGAATGAGAAAGAGGAATCGAGGAGAGCGCAGGTTCTATTACAACAAAAGGAAGAAATAGAGAGAAAAAAAACTCTACAGTTAATCATTGTGCCAATGCGAATTTCATTTAAAAGCGATCTTGTAAAAGCCGCAAAATTTCACGAACAAAAAGTTAGGCCATACATCGAGCTATTTGAGCGTATCAGTAATAGCGATTTCCACTATAATCAAATGGAAAAAAGGGAAAAAGAAGAAATTAAAGAAATGCTACGCCGCAGCGAATTTTATAAATTAAGAGAGAAACGTATTGTCTATGCCAATTATCCTTTCTTCTGGCGATGTATTTATTTTTCGAGAATTGCAAAATTAGATGAACAACTCAGTGCACATCGGCCATTTGCTTAAAAACGCCGAGGCGTTTCTGCTTCAGAAAATAAAATAGGAATTTTATTTCTCTTCAGCCGCAGAATCATCGGCTCGCAATTTTGTATCGGAAGTGGCACTTGGTCGAGCGTTGCTAAAATATCTGGCAATGCAAGGACGAACGTCGACAATATGAATGAAAGATGGAATGGCCCCACTCCATCAAATCGTACTTTTACTTGCAAAAGATTTTCGCATGGTTCAAATTTGCGTCCAGAAAAAAGTGGAATGCTTGAACGTTGAGGATCATCGATATGGTATCCAAAACGTTGCATGTCGCCGATCTGAATCATATCGTAGGTAGAATAGAGCGAATAGATTTTTTTAAAATAACGTGATTTTACATATTGAGCTGTCTCAACCTGAACAGGAACGGCAAGCATCACCAATTTGTCGATAATAATCGGATCTTGTGGATCGTTTACAACTTCTAAATTGAGCGCTACGTTGCCACCGTGGCTATGTGTTATCAAACAGATGGCCGGCTGTGCCCCATATTTTTCACGGTAAGCTGCACATATTTTTTTTAAATCTCGCAGCAAAGATCGCGCAGCATTAATTCTTGCACGAGAACTTAAAACACCTGTCCAACTTAAAATATAAAAATGTTCGTGGTTAAATTCGCAAGGGGCGGCTTTGCATAGTCGATTAACGATCAACTTTCTATAAAGATAGTCGTTTGGTAGATCGGAAGCTAAATAAACGCCTTCTTCTTGGGCTGTCATACTTTTAAACATTTTATTGAACCAGAAATGGGTTCCATGTACCCAAACAGTAATGCGAGGTGCGGTTGGTTGGGCGATAGGCAGATCAATAACGTCACTTTTTGAACTTGTTGCTATAACATCTTGCGTTGCAGATGGTTCTTCTTTGAGATGCATTTTATCTCTGCTAGTTTCACATCCGGAGAATGAAAGTGAAAGAAGTGCGGCGATAAGAAGATGTGTAGATAAAAGGTTTTTATTGCTCATTAAAGCACCTTTACAGTTATATTCACACTTCAAGTTTAGCCGATCGAGGAGCAAAGGACAAAGGGTTTTGCTTGCCGATTTAATCGGCCAGAAAGCATTTGTGCGAGAATCTGAGTGGAAAAGTATCGATGTTTCCAACCTCTTTTGCTGTATTTCTCCCATTCCGCTTTTTTCACAACTATAAAAATATGAAAATGACTCGGATTGCTTTCTTGCTTTGTTTCTTTATACTGAAAAATGCCTATTGCCTCGGTAAATCCAATAGTTTTTTTACACCGAAGGGGATCATCATGGTTCTAAAACATTTCATGTCTGGCGAGATTGCAGTTTTTGGTTTTCTCATTCTCATTTTTTCTATCATAGGACTCGCTTTTTTTCTTTTTAAAACGCTGTTTTTAGTCAAACAAGCTGAAGTTGTCATTGTGGAGCGTTTGGGCAAGTTCCATAAAATTCTGGGACCTGGAATGCATATTCTTATCCCTTTTATTGATGAGCCTCGCGAAGTGCTTTGGAGCTTTTTAGTTCCTGATGATCGCGGTCGTTTTCCGGTGCGCATTACGCGCGTTTTCACTCGAATAGATTTGCGTGAATCGGTATACGATTTTCCAAAGCAAAGCGTTATTACAAAAGATAACGTCATGATGGAAATTAGTGCGTTGCTTTACTATCAGATCACCGATCCGGAATTAGCTGTTTATGGCGTAATGAATTTGCCTGAAGCGATAGAAAAACTCACGCAAACAACGTTACGTAATCTCGTTGGTTCGCTTGATCTTGATGAGTCACTTGTTTCTCGAGATAAAATTAACGAGAAACTGCAGCATATTCTCGATGATGCGACGCATAAATGGGGCGTCAAAATAAACCGAGTAGAATTGCAGGAAGTTAATCCGCCAGAAGATATCAGGCAGGCTATGGAAAAGCAGATGCGCGCTGAGCGAGATCGCCGTGCTCGGATTTTAGAAGCGGAAGGTATGAAGCAAGCGCTTATTACCGAAGCTGAAGGAATTCAAGAATCTACGATTTTGAAGGCAACAGGGGATGCGCAATCTGCAGTGATTGCAGCGCAAGGAGAGGCGGAAGCTCGCCTTAAATTAATGAACGCAGACGTTCAGTCGGTTCAACTTATTGCAGCTCAATTGCCACAATCCGATCCGCTTGCCTATTTAATTGCAATGAATTATATAAAATCGTTGCAAGAGCTGACCAAAGGTAAAAACGATAAACTTGTGGTTGTTCCTTATGAAGCCAGTTCATTAATGGGTTCTTTTGCATCAATCAAAACTTTGTTTGAGCAACGGTCGTAACCGGCTCGGTAGAAAATTCGAATGCTTTTTCTGGTTGATTCTTTGCATTGATTCTTATTGCAAGTGGCTCGATAAGAGCAATGAAAAAAAGAACAACCAGTTTAAGCACGATCCATAACGTGCCATTACTATGCTTCATAGCAAAACTCCCTTCTGAAGAAGTACACATAAAAATAAATGAGAAATTAAAATCGAATTAGTTTGATGACCGGTCGGGCCAAAAATAAGCTTCAATGGAGCGACACTGGGGGCTGCTGCTAAAATAATGAAGATGGGAAAAAAAGAAATTTATTGAGTTGGCTGTTATAGTACTCATCGTACAGCGCTCGGTGTTCATGATGGTCTCCTTGTCGTCCAAATATAACGAAGTTACTGTACTTAATAATGAGTTTGGTGCGCAAGAGTTCTGCGTATTCTAATTTTGATTTTCTGATCGAGCAGCTTCGAGTGATTTTGCGAGGTTTTCTACCACCGTTTTAGTTTCCAGATTTGTTGTTTCAAGGTTGTACCATATTTTATTTTCAGGATCTCGTTCTTGCGCCAACCGAGAAAATTTATTCAGCCAAATACCATCATGATCTTTCATCATCTGGCCAACGAGTTCAAAATCTTCAATTTTTTTAAATTTTGAGAGAAGAATAACGGGCAAATGCATAAGATGGGTGTCTTGTTTTTCCAGTTCTTTTTGATGCTCTCGAAATTCCATATTAAATGTTGCACAAATGAGTGGCTCTGTGGGACTGCTTAATCCTTTACTGAGCCCTTGATAGAACCAACTATTAGGTAAATTAATATTGTATGCGCCGATAAGTGCGTTGGGTAATCTTTTTTTAATATGCGTGCGCAATAGTGAGCCGATTATCGTTGCTTCTTGCCTTAATGTAGCAAAATATTCATCCATTTTATTTGTTTTAAGCAAATAACGAACGCGCTCGCTAATCGTAGCGGCCGATTCATTATTTTCCAGAGGATGTTTTTTCGTGTAGAGTCGCCATGCGGTTGTTGAAAAATCCATCGTTGGCAAAAATTGCCCCGTTTGATTTTGTGCATGATACATTTCTAAATCAAGAAAAACCCCCGCAAGCGGTACGCCATTGCCAATGTTTTTTTCCCATTCATCTACAAATCTATCAAACACGGTTAAAAACTCTGGCTTCCAAAAATGTTCAATATCAAATGGACTCGGTATGTTTTCGTAACACTCGCCATACATATCGCATGCAGGATCGCGCTGCGGAATGCCGCGCAAATTGCTGGTTAAATTGGCACCCATAAAAAACAGCGGTAATGGTTTGCTGGTTAAGGTTTCTCTCTTTTTCATAGCTTGAGTGAACCGCTTTATTGAATCAAGAAAAGCCTGTTTTTTTTCTTTTTGGCCTGCAGAGTTTGCCAAAAAGACTTCGGGTAGGAGCTCAAACCACATGAGATTAATTCCCGCATTAGAAATATCATCCACAGCTTCTTGCTCTTTTCCATCGTATGGTTCAAGATTCATCCAGGCGCATACGATTCCCTCGTTTTTAAAACGATGGTAAGCAGGACTCAAAATTCTTTTGAAACGTTCTTCGAGAGAATCTCGATGTTGTGATTGAAGAATAGGCTCGTTTTTTGTGGCACCCACAGCTTGCCTTAATGTGCTGTAGATTTGTGCATTCAATGCGGTTCTGAGTTTTTTATCCATTGGTGTTAACTTAAATGGCTCTTTAATTTCAGTTGTTTGAATCATATTCATGCTTGTCAGAAAAATCGTATTGCCCGTTTTTTCATTACGTATCTTTATTCCTAAAGGATAAAGCGGACTGAGCGGAGCTATTTTTTGGACCGATTTCGGGAGCAGTTCTGCCAAAAGTTCCGGAGCGGCAGGGTAAGAAGAACCAGCTTGTAAAGGTGCCTGTGCGCGTTTATCGAGCAGAGCAGTGCGATAATGCTGACTTTTACTTTCATCGGAACGGACAAAGTGATTAATAAAGTGAGAAACGTAGCGCCGGTTTTCCGGAGTTTTATTTTCTAGGAGTTGCAATTTTTCAAGCAGTTGTTCTGTTATGCTCGCAACCAGCACGGGATTTCCCGTAACGGGTATTATTAAACCAATGAGACTGTTTTTTTTTGTTTTGAGATGATCAATAAGCATATAGAGATGTCGCAGCATTGGCGTTTGAACACTATTTTGTTTAGTCAAATCCCGAGCAGTTGCACTGTAAAAAGACGGATCCAAAACGAGCCATATTGCATTATGATGAGCAATATCTGATGGGGTTACATTGTACGCCTGTTTAAAAACTGGTTCAAATCCAGCGGTTGCTAGCGCATCAAGTGTTTTTTTAAAATTAATGCGATCATTATTTCCTGTTTCAATAATGAGAATAGAACGTTTTTGCTCAACGGCGTGAAGAAATACCATGCTTGCAAGTGATATAATGCATAAGAAAAATAAACTTCTTTTTTTCATAATTGAACACCCATCGAGTAGTTCAAAAAATTATTAGTTCATATTTATTATGAATATATAGATAAATATTTCAATTTTGCAATAAAACATTATTTTTAAAAACAAAATGGTGTCATTTTGCAAATTTATTTTTCTGAGATAATCGCCTGGGAGCTCTTTTAGTTCTGCCCATGCGTCGTATGATGCTCAATTACTTCTTCGGGAAACGCATGTTTTTTTAGAAGTGCACTGAAGTTTTTACTTAGTTCTTCAAGTTCTGCATGTGTTTTTGAAGGCGCTTTATTCACATGATTAATTTCATCAACGATAGCATCCATTTCTTTTTTATAGAATTTAAATTCCGCATCCATTCTTTCTAATATGCTGCCTATTTGGGCAAATTTGCTGTATTGCATTTCCATGAATCGGTTATTCTGCTCATCAAGCAATAGAAAAAATTGTCTTGCACATCGGCAAATGATGAACGAGGCAAGCTCGTTTTCCGGTTTTTCAACGTTTGGGCTCGCGCAATGCGTTGCGATAATCTCTGAAAGGTTTTTGTAAAATTTATCACAATGTTCAACGAGATTAACTTTGTGCTCTATTGCTTTTGCTTGAATATTGGCTTCAAGGCCAATTAAAAGAGTTTTATCTACATGTGCAAATGAGGGCGACCCATAAAAAGCAATGCAAACGAGTAAAAGAAAACGATGATTCACGTGTAATCCTTCCTTTATTGTCACTCAAAGTTAAATAATTTTTCAGGCTCATGTTAGCAATTTGTAAGATTGTAAGTAAGTATTGGTGAGTAAATAGTTTTTTGATCGTATAATTCAACCTCTACTTTAACATTCGATTGATCTAATTCGGTCAAATTTTTTACAAAAGACTCTATTGAGTGGCACTCGGTATTAGTTTCAATAAGATAGGTTGCATAGTTATGCATCGCGAGTCCTGCCCATAATGCGGCTGCAGGTACGCAAATAAAAATTGCAAGAGCTCGAGCGGGAAGTTGATGCCGGGTTATTTTTTCAGGAAAGAGATAACGCGTTCCTTGGTAAGCACCATAGCCTGCCAGCATCGCGACAAAAATTGATGAGATATTTTTCTTGAGCGCTGAAATAAAAGAGGCTGAAGCTTCTTGAGGTTTCACAATGAAATGATGCTCAAGAAATGCCCATTGGCGCCCGAGGAACAATTTCTGCTCAGTTGCGCCATGCGAGTGAATCAACGGCGACCATCCGATAAGGATTAGTAATCCCGCCACGAGATTTTTTTTAGGTATAAAGCATCCGAAAAACATAATTTTTTCTCCTAGGTAATCCCTGCGAAAGGCCAATAATGCAAGCCTAGTCAAACAAGCCCAAAGTTGCAAAGTGTGTACAACTTCAAGTTTATAAGCTAAACTCAATATCTGTTTTTTTATTTTTTTACTACCTAAACGAGTGGGTATCATGAAACAACACAAAATTTCGTTGTTCACCGCCATTTTGCTGAATCTTAATATTATGATCGGATCCGGTATCCTGATCGGCCCTGGTAGCATGGCTGCAATCGCCGGAAACGCAAGTTATTTGGCTTGGATTATGGTGGCCCTTATTTTCTTACCTATTGTTCTGAGTACGGTACAATTAAGCCGTATGTTTCCAGGAGCGGGGGGATTCTATCTTTACGCTAAAGAAGGCCTCAATCGAACGGCAGGTTTTGCCAGTGGTTGGCTTTATATCGTTGGGTATACGTTTGCGCTTGTCGTCGAATTTATGGCATTGAGAAAAACATTGACCGTTATGATGGGATCAAATTGGCTCACCGACCATACTTTTGCGTTTGATTTACTTATCATCGGCAGTACCACTTTCTTAAATCTTATGAGCCTTAAATCGCTCGGTAGATTGCTCAATGGGTTAACCATTACTAAAATTATTCCACTTATTGCGGGTATTCTTGTTTTGCCTTTCGTATTTAAACCGCAAACATTAGCAGTAAGCAGCCAAGAATTAGCGCTTGTTCCGTTTGCTATGCCAATGGCCATATTTGGTTATTTCGGATTTGAATATTGCGCAAGCATTAGCCATTTGATTGAAGATAGCAAAAAAAATGCACCGAGAGCTATTTTGATTGGTTTTGTTTTGACGACCCTTATTTATACGCTGTTTAACTTCAGTGTGATTAATATAATGGGAGTTCAAAAACTTTCAGAATTGGGTGCGCCTGCATTTGGAGATTTTGTTGCATGGCCGATTCCAGCGATAGCAGTTTTGTTGAGTTTCCTTATTTCAATCGCCTCGGTTCTTGCAATTTTTGCGGGCGCAAACGGAATGATGAATGGCAATTCAATTTTGCTCCATTCAATGGCTGAAGAAAAACTTTTCTATTTTTCTCCAATGCTTTCTCGCTTAAGTAAACGTGGTCGCCCTTGGGTTGCTACCGTTTTACAAGGGCTTGTTGCGTTTTTTTTGGTGCGCCATATTACCAATATCGATTATGCTTTTAGCCTTTGCAATCTTGGTATCTTCACTGCGTTCCTTTTGCCTTTTATCTCGCTCTTGAAAATACAATTGAGCAGTGAAAAAAAATCGATGGCTTCAATTTTAGTTACCATTGCTGCGATTATTGCAGTCTTAGGGCTTGCAATCTATAGCTTCTATAATTTTGGCAGCACGATGCACGAGCGCTTAGTTGGCATGATACCACTCTTTGCGGCTCTTTTTGCTGGCGGATTATTGTTGCAGCGTAAATATTAAGAAAGTAAGTATTGAAAATACACCAGATGCTTGAGTGCGCCTGGTGTATTTTTTTTTATTTGGCTGGAATAATTTTTATATTTGGTTGCGATTTCCATGAGAAATCGAGTTCAAAAGCATCACCTGCAGGAAGAGTAAACTCAGCTTTTTTTGTATCTTTGTAGTATCCGTTTGCAAAATTAAAAATGTATTCAAATTTAACCGCATTGTTTTCGACAGGAACCGAAGCGGTTACTCCTTGCTTAACTTCGTTGCCGTTAATTTTTAAAACAAAATCTGGCGTGTGTTTTCCTGTCCAATGATGATACGTGATCATGTCTTTAGTGATCGAATTTTTTATCTGAACCGTGCGTCCTTTTTTTTCTTTTTGCGCAATCACCGGTTCTTTTTTTTGCTCAGACATGATTACCGGGGCAGCAATCGGTTTCTCAACTACAATCGGCTCAGGTTGGCCTGTTTCTTTTTTTATTGCGTAGGGGTTTACGTAGCCGCTCTTTTTCTTTTCTGGGGCTTTGTTGTCTTTGTTTGGGGTATTGCCGGCCGGTTTTTTTGCCGCATCTTTAGTGCAACTCTTTTTTTCAATAGTTTCTGATGCGGGCGATGTTGTTTTTTTCTGAGGACTGGCTACTTTTTTTGCTTCTTCTTTGATTATCGGTTTTGTTGATATCTTTTTTGTGGGCGATGCCGCCGTTGATTCTTCAACTATTATCGAATCGCCGCCGAACGAAATAGCTGAAACTGACGATAAAACAAATAAAAGTTGGGCTAATTTTTTCATTGTACTTCCTCTAAACATGAATCTTTTTTTGCTTTTATTTTACTATGCTCTCTGATTTTAAAAATAAGTACCGCGATTGCTGCAGGAGTCATTCCTGGAATAAGCGAAGCGGCTGCGATATTTTTTGGTTTATGTTTTCTTAATTTCTCTTGTAATTCTTTTGATAGACCGGCAATAAGTGTAACATCAAGCGATTCAGGAATTTCAAGATCTTGCATATGTAGCGCTTTTTCCATTTCCTTAAGATCGCGCTTTAAATACGGTTCGTAGCGCACTTCTGCCCATACTGCTAATGCAGCACGATTGTTTAAAGCATTATTCGTTATCTCATGAATTCGTTCGATATTTGTTTCATCTCGGCCCAATAATTTCAATAAATCATCATTGTTTTTTCCGGAACGAATATCGCGGACTACTTGCGCAACGAGTGCTTGCTCTTGTTTGATTTCATCATAAAACGATTTATTAATGAGCCCTAAATTGTAGCTCGTTTGCGCAAGCCGATAAAAAACATTATCTTGCCGCAAAGAAAGGCGGCGTTCCGCGCGCGACGTAAACATGCGATAGGGTTCATCAACGCCGAGTGTTACTAAATCGTCTATCATTACGCCAATATATCCTTCTTGGCGTGATAGGATGAAAGGTTTTTGCCCTGTAGCTTTCAAGTGTGCGTTAATTCCCGCAATAATTCCTTGCCCGGCAGCTTCTTCGTATCCAGTTGTGCCATTAATTTGGCCAGCTAAAAACAAACCGGAAACATGCTTAACTTCAAGTGAGCTACTGAGTTGATCTGGCAAAACAAAATCGTATTCAACTGCATAACCAGGGCGCACAATGACCGCATTTTCAAATCCGGGAATCGTACGCACGTATTGTTTTTGCACTTCGAGCGGCAAAGAGGTGGAAATACCGTTAGGGTACACTTCTTCACTTGAAGCACTTTCTGGTTCTACAAAAACATGATGCGAAGTTTTGGTACCAAAGCGAGCAATTTTATCTTCGATTGATGGGCAATAGCGCGGGCCAATACCTTTGATGTTACCGCTATACATCGGCGAAAGATGTAAATTTTTTCTTATAATCTCGTGAGTTTTTTCGTTTGTGTGCGTAATGTAGCATGCATGAGAGCTGGTGACGGTTTGGGGTTTGAACTCAAATAGATAGTCCAAATTATCAGGCTCTTGCATGGTCATTTTTGAAAAATCGAGGCTTGAACGCAATAAGCGGGGAGGAGTTCCGGTTTTTAAGCGGCCAATTTTGATTCCCAAATTTGCTAAAAAATGAGAAAGATGAGGCACCGATTCGTCACCTTGGCGCCCGGCTGAATAATTTGTTTGGCCAATATGGATAAGGCCATTTAAGAAGGTGCCGGTTGTGAGAATAACCGAACGAGCGGTATACTCTGCTCCTTCGCGAGTTTTTATGCCGCATACTTCATTCTTTTCATTAAGGATCAGATTTTCAACCATTCCCATCATAAGGGTCAGGTTTTCTGTATGTTCAAGTGTTTGTTTACTTAATTTATTATAGGCGTGTTTATCGATTTGAAGGCGAAGCCCTTGAACGGCCGGGCCTTTACTGGTATTAAGCATGCGGGCTTGTAGATAGGTTTGCGTGCACAATTTGGGCATTAAACCGCCAAGCGCGCTAATCTCAAAAACAATGTGCCCTTTTCCAACGCCGCCAATCGCCGGATTGCAGGGCATAAATCCTATGCGATCGAGATTGAGGGTTATCATCAGTGTGCGTGATCCCAAGCGAGCAGATGCGTAAGCAGCCTCAATTCCTGCGTGGCCGCCTCCTACAACAATGACGTCAAAATCGTACGATAAAGAATGATCGATGCTCATTTGTTTTCTATCCACCAGCGCCAGTTAAATCGGTTAGTAAAAAAGCGAGGGCTTTTTTATAGGCCCTCGCAGCTTAGTTTACCGAATTATGATACTGATAGCAATTGTGGCAAGCTATCGTTTTAATAAAAATTTCTCAGGAATTTTACTAAAAAGATCACTTTTAGATTGGGATAAATGTAACCTCCATTTCCCCAAGTCTTAGTTTCTTTTAATGAGGGATACAACGTATCCAGTGTATCGCTTAAATCTATCTAGCAGCCAACGATAATCTTTCAGAGTATTTAAGGCAGCTATCGGATTCTTCGTACCCTTGATACTTTCAAGACGGACAATCAAGTTATCGATATAGGCATCTTTATCAGGAACCGGCTGATCGATAAGAGTTTTTACCGTTTCTCGATGTTCTTGGATCATTTTAATAAGTTCATCGACGAATTCTCTGAACGATTTTTGTTGCTGTGCATAGGCTTCCAGGATTTGGACCGCTTTATCCACAGGGTTGACGTGTGATTGAGCCGCGTTATCAGCTGAAACGGTAGCTACGCAAAGCGCAGGCGCCGCAATCAGACCAATAGTTATAAGGCAAGAGGCTCTCAGTGAGGTATATTTCATATGTTCTCCATAATAGAGTTTTTGTTTTACTTTACTACTCCTGCTAGCCACAATCTCCAGATTAGTCGATTGAGTCGATATGTCAAAGGGGGTGGGTGGTGAGAATGTTCAGCCATTTTTTATAATAAACGTATGAATATGTCATTTTCTCGGTTCAGAATCGCTTTTGGTGATACAGGAAACGTGAAAAAATGAGCGTTTGGGCAAGCCTGTTGATTCAGTGAGAATAGGGGTTGGTAAACAAAATGCGCCAATTAATTTCAAAATGAAAATCAATTGGCGCATGGATAATTAAATTCTTAAAGTTGAGAAGCTAAAAATGTGGCTGTTTTTATGCTGCTTTTCGAGATTTCCACCATACAAATGCTTTTGTTGCTGCCCAGATACTTCCAATTGCTAGCGCGCCAAAAGCAAATCCATAGGCCTGAGATTTTCTTTTCTCGTGAGTAACATGTAGGTCTGTGAAAGCAATCTTTTTATTCAGCGCATGATCGGCGTTATAATGAGCTGAGCAATCGATTATTAATTGTTCATTTTTAAGGTTTGATTGTTCCAATAAAGAAAGCAAATTTTCCATAGGTTCAATGAGATACGCTGGGCCTGTATCGTGTGTATCTTTCGGGACTTTATCAAAAGTAAGTATAATTCCATTTTTTTCAAAAACAGAATGATTTTCATCGATAATTTCTTCTGTTTTATAAGAAGTAGTGCCACGCTTGCCATTAGTACTTTGAATTTTTTCGTTCACTGTCTTGCGATAGCTGGCGATAGCCGGTTGGTACTTTTCGAGTAGTAGATCCAGCTTATTTCCAGGAGTTAAATTATCCCAAGGAATTCCTGTTTTTATTGCTGGAATTGATTTGTTTTTCGTTTCCATTCCAAAGGCAAAATTGTGAATAACCAATGAAGTAAAGATAAGTACATGATATTTCATATAGATTCGCGTCCCTAAATTAAAAAACTATTAAAGAATTATTTTTTATATTTCCACCAGACAAAAGTGCCAATCAAAGTACAAACCGTTGTTGCACTCGCTGCGCCGACTAGAAAGCCATTTCTGCGGCTGCTTGGAGAAACCCCTTTTTTTAGAGATTCGTTAGTGGCTGCCAAGGTTGATATTACTCTATCCAGATCTTTAATGGTTTTTGTATGTGCTTCTTCTATTTCTTTTATTTTAAGATCATGAATCGCAATTTCCATATACTTACTTGCATCTGAAAATTTCTCATAATTTTTTTGTCTTGAAATTAATTGGTCTTCTTTTTCATAATATGCATTTTCCCATTTTTTTACTGCGTTCTTAAAATCACCTAGAATCTTGTAGGTTGATCTTTTTGGGGCTGAATACTTATATTTTTCTATTTTTTCATTTTCTTCTAATTCATTATCATCGATAAGTGGAGTAAAGTCTGGCTCAATTTGGCCATCGCTATTTATAGCTTTATCGTGAAAAACGAGCAAGGGGTTACTAACAAAATCTCTCAAAAGTGCTGGTGGAACGCGAAGTCCCTTATGTTGTAATTTGAAGAATTCGTCATAAAAATCGCTCTCTTCAACTTTATGTTTTTTCTTAATACTTAGCAGAATATCCTTTTCTGCCGGAGTACGGTCTTCAATCGGCCGGGCCAAGATAATTGCTGCTTTTTCATAATTTTCCTTCTCTTCTTTTTCCGATGGCGAAAGAGCGTGGGCTGAAACGCTTTTTAATTGTTTTTTTCGATCTTTCCATTTTTGAATATCATCTTCAATTTTTTCTAAATATTTGGTTGCCACAGCCATTCGATTCCATGCTGCGAGCTCAATCCATTTTTGCTTTTTTTGTTTAACATCTGAATGTAGCCATGCATTCCATCCCGCCCAATCTTTACGCAGAAGTGCGTTTTTTAGTTCCAACTCATTGATTCTTTTAGAAATTCGTTTTTCATTAGAAACGTTTTTCATCTCTTCTTCAGAAAGTGTAATAGGCGGTGTTGCCGGGACTGCTGTGCTTTTACGCTCGACCTTGTCTTTTTTTACGAAAATAGAGTCAGCTACAGATTTTGGCGATAATGGCCTTGGAGAAATAACTTTTTTTGTAGCCTCCTGTGCGACACTAGCGCCACTAGAATTACGCGAAGTCTTCGATGCCTCTTGCAGAATACCTCCTTCGGTATAGGTCGGATGTGGATTTTCGCCAGAGCTCTTTTCTGTTAAAACAGCTGGATCATCATAAATTGTCTTCGGATCGTTAATTTTTTTTTCAACGTGTGCTGCATTTATAGTAAAAATTATCGCAAAAAAAATGATGAATAAAAATTTCATATATGCCCCTTATTAATTTTGCAACTAAAGTTCACAGATAGTGAATTGCGTATTATTCTAACTGATAGTAAAAAAAATTGAATATTACATTCGTCAGGATTTCAAATGCTGTATTATTTATCCATGTATTTTAAAGCAACATCTTCATTTTGGAACGTGTTGCATTATGTGAGCTTTCGCGCAATGGCAGCTTTGTTAACTTCACTTTGTTTTTCTTTTTTGTTCGGCGAATTTTTTATTGAAACATCAAAAAAATTTTTTAGATCAAAAGCGCGAGAATGGACTCCTGAGCGGCATAAAGAGAAAGATGATATGCCAACGATGGGCGGTGTGTTTATTCTATTCGTTGTGTTGGCGACGGTTTTGCTCTGGGCTCCTATTTTGCATTATCAAATACTCATTATGATTTTTGGCTTGGTTGGTTTTGGTGTGATTGGTGCTTGGGATGATTGGTTAAAAATTAAAACGCGCAAAGGCATTTCATCGCGCATGAAATTTTTATCGCAATGCGTAGTTGCTGCATGTTGCGCAATTTCTATGTTTCTCAACGGCGTTTCCACTTCGATTAGTTTTCCATTTTTTAAATCTCTTAATCCAAACATCGGAATATTTTTTATTTTGTGGGCGACGTTTATCATGGTTGGAGCGAGCAATGCAGTAAATTTAACCGATGGACTCGATGGGCTTGCAATAGGTTCTCTTATTCCTAATTTTGCCACCTTTTCGTTAATTTGCTATGCAGCTGGCCATTATATGTTCGCTAACTATTTGCATATTCCATTTGCAGGAACTGCAGAATTGGCAGTGGTTGGCGCAGCGCTCGTGGGCGCCTCGATTGGCTTTTTGTGGTACAATGCCTATCCTGCGCAAATTTTCATGGGAGATGTTGGATCGTTAGCCCTGGGGGGTGCACTTGCGTTAATGGCGCTCATGGCAAAGCAAGAATTGCTTTTGTGCATTGCGGGAGGCTTGTTTGTTGTTGAGGCGTTATCGGTGATGATGCAAGTTTATTCGTACCGTTATCGCGGTAAGCGAATATTTAAAATGGCGCCAATTCATCATCATTTTGAGCTGCTTGGTTGGCAAGAAGCAAAAATTACGATTCGCTTTGGCATCATTTCACTTATTTTGTGCTTGATCGCGTTAATGACGCTTAAGATTCGCTGAGCCAGAAAGAGCTGTTGCTGCATAAAGTATCATGCCAAGCGCTATTAATATGCCAAAGAATCCAAGATAGATAATTCCGCTCGAGATGAAATTGCGAATGCAGCTACCAAGAAGCAAGAGGCAGCTTCCTATAGCGGCCCATGCAACAAAGGGATTTGAGCTAAGTGATTCGTGGCGGTGCGCTTTAATAAGCCCAAGCACGCTGCATGCATACGCAATGGTGCATCCTAAAACGCTAATTTGCTGCAATGTTACTTGATGACCTGCGGTGAGCAATAAATAGCCTGCGCAAATTGCACTTTCAGCAAGTACGCACATAAATGGCACCTGATAATTATTAAGCGAAGTGAAGAACTTTGCAAAGGGGATATGTTTAAATTGGGCGAGCGTATACAAGTTCCATGAGTTACTAAATAAAATGCCATAGCTTCCACCGAGTGCGGATGAGGCGCCGGCGATATAAAATAATTTTAACAAAACCGCTTTGAAAGCACCGGCTGATGGTATAATTTCATTAAGAACTACTTTAAAAATGCCTAAAAAATTAGGTAGTTGCGTGAGCCCTTCGCCAATAGTCGCAAACATGAGCAGTTGGTAAAGCACGGTTAGAAAAACTACGATCCCAAAAGAGTACAAGATGGATTTCGGGCCATTTTTTTCAGCATCTTCGATCGAATTACTAATCGAGCATGCTACTTCGAAACCAACAAATGCGTAAAGCACGAGTGGGATGGTGGATGGGATTCCTGCCCATAACATACTATCGACTGGAATATGCCATTTTGAGAATAATGCCAAGCAACTTAAGATTGCAAAAATAATTGGTGTGAATTTGCAAAAGATAAAACCGTACGTAATGCGCGTGCCGGTTTTAATATTGAACATATTGAGCCATGTAAACAGCCCGAGAATTGCAAAGTCAATTGGCAATGAAGGTATTGAATCCAAAGCGGGAATAATTACTTTCATGGTTGAAGTAAAAATATGGATGAGCAACGCTGCGGATGCTAATTTTCCAACAAAGTACGACCATGCGCTTAAAAAGCCAACCGCTGGATGAATATCGGTTGCAGCATACGCATAAAATCCGCCTGATGGATGGCGATTCAACGTTGCTGCGATAGAAAAAATGAGGGGAAGCATTAAAAGTGCTACCGTAATATAGCTTGCAAAGCCTAGAAATCCTGCGATTACCGCTAAATTTACCGTATTGATCAGCACGCCAGTGCCAAACATAACGTTTATATTAATGAGTATTGCATCGAGCAATGAAAGTTTTTGCGTTTGTGCCATGGAAATTGCAACCTTTGGTGACAAAAAAAAGCGGTGAAGCTGGAAATTTTCTACTTATGAGTGTAGAAAGTATCAATAAATTGGGCAAGTCGTGGTAGCGCGTGATCGTTCAGTTTTCTCATAAAATTTGATGAGCAAATTGAATTTTATAAAAATCCAAGGTACATCGCAATCGAACCTGCAATGGCAGCATTTAAACTTTCAGTTCCGCCCGGCATTGAGAGAGTGATAAGTTCATCACATGCAGATAAATATTCTTCTGGGATGCCATGCGCTTCACTGCCTATCATTAATAAACTATTTTCAGCTAATTTGTGCATCGGTTTGCCGTCTTGAACTACCAATCCAAAAAGTTGCATATCTTTTTTGCGCGTGAGAAATTCTGGCCACGTACATTGGAAAATATTTACTAATCCGATCGCGCCAGCAGTCGCTTGAATTACTTTCGGATTAAAAGGATCAACCCCTTCAAGAACCACGACTGTTTTTTTCCCTATTGCTGCGCAGGTGCGGATTAAGGTGCCCATATTTCCAGGATCTGAAATGCCGGACAATACAATTCCTGAACTTAGTGGTTCATTTTTCGCGTGTTGCGGAATCTCAAAAACACCCAAAATGCCGCTCGGTGAACTGCTCGGGCTTATTTTGTTCAGTACAGCGTCGGAAACGACCGTAATTTTTTCATCCGGCGCAACTTCGTGCGCTTGCATCAGCATAAAATGCGTTGAAATAAGTTCCACTAAATGCATTTTGCTTTTCAGAAGCGTGCTAACAGTGCGTATACCTTCAGCGATAAATTTTTGTTGATGTTTGCGTTCGCTTGCCTCGTGCGCGAGGCGAACAAGATCTTTTATGTGATCATTTTGTAAAGAAAGAATTTCTCTCATTGATTTTATATTTCGTCGTTAAGAATGCGTTGTCGATACTGTGCCATAAGTTGGACCATGAAATGAAGATTATGAATGGTGGCAAGAATATGGCCAGTAACTTCATGCGCTTTAAAAAGATGATGTACGTATGAACGGGTGTACGTTGTGCACGTTAAGCAGGTGCAGTTTTTATCAATCGGCTCAAACGATTGTTTATTTTCATTTTTTTCAATTTTTACAAAGCCATTAAACGTAAACAATAATCCGTGGCGTGCGCATTTAGTTGGATGAGAACTATCAAACGTATCTATTCCTAAAGGGACTGCAGCTTCAAGCGAAGGTAGATCGCCAATCCCGAGCAAATGGTTTGGTTTATCAACAGGAATTTCAGGCATGAGATGTGTCAGCATTTCAATCATTTCGATGCGGGATTTTCCTAAGCTACCCCCGATAGCAAAGCCATCAAATGCTAAATTGGTTAAATATTGGGCACTTTCCTTGCGCATTTCCGGATTAATGCCGCCATGGATCACTGCATACATTGCCTGATTATTTGCGTGTTTAAGATGATAATCAAGAGATCGTTTTTCCCAGCGATGGGTACGCGCGAGCGATTTTTTCAGAACGGTTGGATCAATATGATAGGGAGGCAATTCATCAAAAGGAATAATGATATCGGCCCCAAGCTCTTTTTGCGCTTGCACCGAGGTTTCGGGCGTGAGTAAAACGGCAGCACCGTCCCGATAGGAGCGAAAGAGAACGCCCTCTTCATCGATTTTAATCACAGAATTGGTTAATTTTTTTTGGCCCTTACTTTTCAGCTCATCTTTTACGCCGCCATATGCCAAACTAAATACTTGAAATCCGCCAGAATCGGTAATGAGCGGCTGGCGACGGTTCATGAATTTATGCAAACCGCCCGCCTTGGCAACCGTATCGGTACCAGGATGGAGCATTAAGTGATAGGTATTGCAAAACATCAGCTGAAGGCCAATATCATCCACCGTTTTGCTATCGAGAGCCTTGAGCGTAGCGTTGGTGCCAACGGCGACAAAATTAGGAGTATCAATTGCTCCATGCGGCGTATGAATTCTTCCTACGCGGGCACGTGATTTTTTTGATTGGTGAATGAGTTCAAATCTAAACGGTAAATTCATGGCCTATTGGTCATTTGGCCTATAAACCTCGATAGCCAGATAGCTGGAATGGTAAGTATTACGGCGCATAGTTTAATAAAATAGCTGATAAGGACAACGTCCCACACAGATTCTACTATGCCATAAAGCCCTAAAAAGGTGAATAGAAGGGTGTCCACCAGCTGGGCAATAATCGTTGAGCTGCAAAAGCGGGCGATCATGAGATTTCCCGATAATTGCTTAGAGAGCCATGCAAAAATCGCTCGATCCAGATGCTGAGATGCTAAATAGGCAATGAGCGATGCAGCAATAATGCGGGGGCTATTGCATAAAAGCGCCTGAAAATGAGGATGCATCGAATCGCAGAGTGCTGGCAGATACCAAAGCTGAATTTGTCCGGCAATGGCTGCGACAAACATCATAAAAAAACTTATCCATATTGCGCGAATTGCTGTTTTGCTGCCAAAATATTCCTGGAGCATATTAAGCGAAAGAACGGCACCGATTGTATAGGCATCGGCAGCGGTAACAATAAATCCGCCCAGAGCAATTTGCTTGGTGACAAACAAGTTTGCAATAATGCTCAGCGTCGCAACGAGCGCGATAAGTGCATCTTTACCTATGCGGAGCGCATACAGAGTTGAGAAGCTAATAATAAGAGAGTGGATGATAAAGATAAATTCATTATTCATGCTGTAGACCGTTTATAATAATGTCTCTGTGTCTTTTCTCAATTCATTATACAATGCTCTCATTTTCACATACTCTGGACCATATTGTTTAACTGCTCTATTTAACTGCAATTGTTTTTTTACAAGCTGTAGATCAAAACTAGTTGTATAAAGATCTGGCATAGTTGCAATAGTAGGGCATTCTATACCCGAGTCTTGATGTGTTGTTTTCAATTCATCTATTTTAGCATCTAGCCAATGGGATGCGTCATCTGAAATTCTTTTGCCAAAAAATATTTTTAAGCTCTTTAAATTAGTTGCTTTAAAGCCATAGGTATTAGCTTCAAATGAAGAGTTTTCAGTGTCGATCACATAAAGCTTATCATTGGCATAAATGATATTTTGATTAGCATTATCGCCGAAATCGCTCAATCCAGATAGTTCAACAAATGAGGCAAAATCTTTCACTTGAGCTAGCGAATATTTTTCTTCCTGTTGGTCACTAGGTGTAATCTTTTGTGCAAAGATCTCTACAAGTCCATCGGATGTCTTTTTTGCATATTTCAGGGGTATACCTACATACTTAAACTTTTCATTCTCAATTAATCTCTGTGCGCGATAGGCATTGATAAGGCGATCAATATCATTGCCTTTATCTATTAACGTTGTTAGATCTGTCGTTTCCGGAATTTTAAAATGGGCGACAAATTTTTCGAGCTCACGCTCACCGCGTGATTTTTGGGGTTTATTGGAGCAGGTTTTATATAAAATCGTCGGAACAGCAACGCATAAAGCAGTAGCGGCAAAGAGAGCTTGAGGATTGCTTTCCAGTCCAAATAATCCGGCTTTTAGGGTGTTACTTGTAGCTATCTGGAAAAGTAAGGTAATTAACACCGATTTTTTTAACACAAGGATCTCCATATCGTGAATCAAATTTCATTGGTAAAAAACGTAACAACGCAGCAAACGCGAAAATGATTAGATTTTAACCAGAATACCAATTGACCGTTACGTGTCAAATTGAAAAAATTTGTACAATCCGATAGTGATCTTAAAAAGGTACCCAGGTTAATTTATTGCATAGATTTTTTCAATCAAAATACACAAAGTTAAATGTAGGCGAGTTTTTAGCGCGTTGAGCAATCAATTCATAGGCTCCCAGAACTGCAACCCACGAAAGCAGAAACGTACTTAAAGCAGCAGTTTCAAATGGGTACGAACTTAAAATAGGAAATAAAAAGGGTATTGGTTTATGCCATGCCTTTTTGTTCTCCCTTTTTTCAAAGTGTTCGATTCCGAGGAAAAGCTTGGCGAGTGGTATAATTGCATGGATCCCCGAAGCGGCAAGACCAACGCTGAATAAACCTAATGTAAATTGATCCGATTCTTGCGATGGCAATTTACTGTGCAATCGAGACCAAAACGTTTTTTTGGCAAGTTTATCGTTATTTTTTGTATTAAGATCAAAATTATAAAAAAGGTTCTTGCGAAGATCAATTAAACAATGCTGATTTGGTGGATTCTCAGGAAAAACGACCTCAGATATACTGTTGCTGTGGCTCTTAATGAAGGTAAGTTCAGGAAAATTTTCAAGAATGAGTTCCAAGTTTAATTTATTCAGTCGGTTTTCGGAAACGTCTAGAGATTTTATTGGTTTTTGACATGAGTAATAACCAAATGATAATACGTGTAACGCTTTTTTGATACGCTGAAATTTTTTTGTCTGCAAGAGCCTGGATGCCTTCGAGTGTTTTTAAGTAACCAGTTTTAATCGTAAGGGTGCCATTTTCTAATGTAATAGAGCGATTTTGCGCCGAAACTTTTTCTATTTCCAAAAGATTATGAACCGAATAAGATTTCCGCTTCAATAATTCTAAGCATAATTGTTTTTTTTCATCGCATACTTTTAGATACTCTGCAGCTTTATAAAGGTGAAGAAGTTTATCCCAGGTAAGAGCTTTTTGTTTTTTTATTTCGTACATAATTCCAGGGAAAGATGCTTCGGGACGTGAAAGTATATTTATTGCCAAAACTGAAATTGTTGGAAGTGCAATCTTGGCTTGCGGTTTGAGTGATTGAAACCGAGATAGTTCTTGCATGGTCAGAAAGGTGATGCCATCGGAGCATTTGATTTGGTGTTTCCAAATATTTTTGTTTATGGGAAAGTCTTTCTCCATGCAGTTAAGCAAAGAGCTGATGAGAAAAAAGAAAAGCCAACCAAATTGCTTCATTGGTAAATGTTTAATTTTTTGCCCAGAATTTTTTATAAGCTAAATAAGCGCAGCCAAGAGTTGTAGCTACGCTGGCAGTTGTAACCGCAGCAATGCGCCCCCAATAATATTTTCTGTAATATTCTTCTGGGCCAGGAAACTCGGCAGTGGTATAGTTGTTCCAGATTTTTTCTGCTGAAAATTTAAGTGTGTGAATGGTCGCAAGTGTGATTCCTGTTTCGGCAAAAAAATTTTGTTGACGCAATTTTAGCGTGGAGCCGGAGGGATGCCATTCTGGTTTTTCAAGCAGGTACCATTTCTCTCCCCGATAGACAATAGGTTTTGACTTACATGTTTGAAAATTATAATATCGAGTTTTAATTTGAAGTTGTCGCGCATTGAAAAGATCTTGCCCGGTAGCAGCCTGGACAACTTTAAGTTCATCATTCGCGAAAAATATTTTTTTATGGTTTTGTGATTCCCAGTTGCAATTGCGAAGATATATCACTCCGTAATTTTTTTCTGTTTCGGGTACTATCGTGGAAACTCTATAAGTGGATTTTTTTTCCTCTTCGAATATTATTTTATCCCCTTCGGTGCAGACGGGAATATTTTTTGCATTTTTCTCGAGAGTAAAAATTCTTGGATTTGCGCTTATTGCAGTCACATTCATAGCAAAAAGTACAAGTAACAAATAATTCATAATTTCTTCTATATTAATGTATCTTTAAATCCAATTAATCTGCATTCAGCATGCGGCGTCAAATTAAATTCTTTATGCACCAATTCCTGCATTTTTTGCGCCAAATTAATAATATCGGTGCTCGTTGCGTTGCCGCGGTTGATGATCATGTTTGCATGTTGATGAGAAACGATTGCATCACCAACAGAAAGTTTTCCTTTTACCCCGATTTTATCTAAATAATAAGCGATATAAGGCAGTTTTACTCCAGTTTTTTCTGGTTCAATTTCATGAGGCAAAAAATTTCTAAAAAAGCTGCCGCAGGTATTAGCTATTGGATACCGTTTGAAGCGATGCCGCATAATTTCTGTGCGGCGCCCGCGCGCATACGCCGTTTCAAGTTCAGAAATACGTTTAGTTTTAAAAGTTGCATGGACCAAATAATGTTTTTCATCGTGCAGCGTAGAAAAATCGTACGCAAAATTGAACCACTCGGGAGAAACTGTTTTTATAATTCCCGTTTCTCGCTCAATAACTTCGGCCCTTACTAAAAATTGATCAAGTAAGAATTCAAAATAGTGCAAATTAATATAGACCGATCCGCCGACGGTGCCAGGAATGCCGCTGAACTCTTCAAGTGCACTTAAATTATGCTGCAAGCAATATTCAATCAAATCGTTAATCGTAACGCCAGCTCCTGCATGAACAAATGCTATTTTGTCATCGATAATCTCGTGAGTAATTTGTTTGAGAAATGGACGAATTACCAAACCGTCAAAGCCATCATCACTAATTAATACGTTGGCGCCTTCACCTAGTACGAAAATAGGCAAATTATTTTGCTGTGCAAAGGCACACGCATATTGAAAGTCTTGCGCGTTTGCAGGCTCAATAAAAAAACGTGCAGCTCCGCCCGTTTTAAACCAGTTTTTGTCATTTAATGGAACATTGTGCTGGATCAGATTCATTGCTTTGATTCGTGCGCCCAATTCGTGATGGCTTAGTGCGAACTTTTACTTTATGCTCACGTACTAATTGTGAACAGATTTCGCTGCAGGTATTTATTAACGTTGATTGGCAATTGTCGCATAAGATTACCTGTTTATTACATTCGGCGTTGATGCAATTGATAGGTTCATCATAAGGTGCGTTGCAGCGATCACAATTGCCCACGCAATCGTCATTAATTTTTGCTGTGACGCGTCCATCAAACACATAATTTTTTCCGCGGAAGAATCCGTCAGGAAATTGTTCGGTATAGCGCTGAATGCCGCCATTAATTTGATATACTTCTTTGGCTACATTTTTCGATTTTAAATAGGCTGATGCGCGCTCGCAGCGTACGCCCGAGGTGCATGCCATTAAAATCTTTTTATCTTTAAATGTTTCTAGGTTCGTATCGATAAATTCAGGAAACTCCCTAAAATATTCAGTAGGGGCGTTGATGGTGTTTATCGTTTTGAATTGGCCGATTTTCCACTCATAGCTGTTTCTGGTATCAAGGACAATCGTATCTTCATTCATATGCGCCATAAATTCGTGAGCTTGCTGAGGAGAAAGATGTTTTCCCGCGTCTTTTGCGGTGAACTTTTTAGTATCAAGGCCTAAATGCACAATTTCTGGGCGGACGGCAATGCGCAAACGAGGGAAATAATCTGCGGCGCCAGCGCTATCTTTAAAATCAATGCCGCCAAATAGTGGATGTTCCAGCATCGTTTTTTGATAAAGTTCTATACCTTCATCGGTGCCGCCAACCGTGCCATTGATTCCTTCATGCGCAATTAAGATCCGGCCTTTGAGCCCAAGTTCAACGCACAGTTTTTTTTGCCATTTCATGATGGCTGTTGGGTATTCGATATCGACGTATTTATAAAAAATAGTAATTTTGCCCATAAATCCCGTTACCGCGAATAAATAATAGTTTTTTGTTACTTTATCATGGATCTATTTACTCGTCGAGCTGCGCTTTTTTACTGAAGGCTGGTAAAGCCCTTGATGCGGGATTGCTCAAACATAAAAACAAAGAACATCATCGATAAAATAACGTAGATAATATTCAGTACGATGCTTATCACAAGGTAGTCCATTGGAAAATAGTGATGCGTCACGATCGTGCGCAACCCTTCAAATGCATAGGTCATTGGCATTAGTTTACCAATATATTGGCCCCATTTTGGGAGTGTTTCAAGTGGATAGTAGACTGAACTGAATGGTGAAAAAATCCAACTAACGGTCCACGAAAAGAACAGCGCTTTTCTTCCCCAGTACATGATAAATGCGGTGGTGAAAAAACCGATAAATAGGCCGGATAAAAGAAGCGAAAACAAAAAGGGGAGAAGCATCAACCCTGAAGAAAAAACATTGCATGAATAAAGGAGCCAAACCATCGCGACGCAGATAAAAAGTGTATAAAAGATTCTAAAAAAACTCAGAATGATGATCGCCGTCATCCACTCAAAAATAGTGAGGGGGGTGGAAAATAAATTAATAAAGTTTCTATCCCAAAGCTCTTCGAGTGCGTTCATAGAAACCGCATCATGAGCCCTTTGCACCACGTACCAAAACACCAAGCAACTTAACAGTACCAGAATATTGGAAGACAACGATCCGTGCTGCTGGTCTTGCATCCACATGCTTGTCATTCCCCAAAGAATGATATCTAAAATAGGCCATAAAATATCATCCAAGAAATTGTGGAGATTGCGTATCCAAGTAAGCATATAACGAACTACCATCGCCCAGATGCGATGCCATTTCATGCGAGTTCCTTGAGGGTTTTATGCGGATTTGTGATTTTTAAAAAATAATCTTCCAGCGTCGGTTTCTCGATCGAAATAGTGGAATAAACGATCTCTTCTCGAGCAAAATGCTGCAATAGTTGAGCAATTGAATGCTCATCGAGCTCAATCGTAATTTTTTCTTTATCGATGCTATGCGCAACCGCATGACGATTCAAAAACTGATCCATTTTCTGTATATCGTGAGCGCCAGTAAATTGGACTCTCACCGTGGTAACTTCTTTTGCTAGTGTACGCGGACTGCTATCAGCAACCAGCATCCCATTATTCATAATAAGAACTCGATCGCACAATGAGGCAACTTCTTCCATATTATGCGATGCAAAGAGCATCGCAGTACCACGTGTTTTTTTTTCCTCAAGCAAGAACTGGCGTACCGTAAGTGCAATCTCCGGATCTAGAGAGGCTGTCGCTTCATCAAGAAATACGATTTCTGGTTGTGCTAAAAACGCTTTAGCTATCATGACGCGAGAAATTTGCCCATCCGAAAGCTGACCTGTTGAAAGATCTTTTAACTGAAAAATGCCAAACGTGGTTAATAATTGCTCAATGCGATTTTTTCGTACAGCTCGCGCAAGGCCATATAAACGAGCACAAATATCAAGATTTTGTGCAACGGAAATAGTGATGGGCAGTTTAATTGAGCCGCTGGCAAAAGCGATTCGCTGAAGAAGCTCGGAGCGGTTGAGAAAAAAATCCTGATTAAAATAATGAATTGTTCCAGAGGTTGGCTTTAAGGTTCCGATCAGCATTTGAAGCGTCGTCGTTTTTCCCGCACCGTTTGGCCCAAGTAGGCCCACGATTTCCCCTTTATGGATATCAAATGAAACGTCGCGCACGGCGATCGCCTGAGATATTGTGTGCGCAAAAAAGGGGCGCGTTATAAACGCCTTCGTGAGGTTTGCGACGCGTAAAATCGGTTCTTGCGGCGGCATAATATAGTTATGGGGTAATGTGAGGAAAACATACTTAATTGAGTATATAGAAAAAGTAATGAATCGCCACAAGCAATTAGAATTTGCTCCGATTGATCATTTTTGCAATTTGGCGTACTCTAAAATTCATACATTTTGAGCCAAAAATCTGATTTTTTCAGTATTTGTAATGCAAATTGTGGACGAGTGTTCTCAGGGTAATAGCCTCCAACAGCCTCCGATAGAAAAATAAGGGTATTGTTATGAAATTATCGCTCTCTTGGATTTTTGATCATTTGAAGGGATCATGGGCAGATTATGATATCCAGGAGTTGGTGCGCCGTTTTAATACGACGACCGCTGAGATTGAGCAGGTTGAGCATATTACGCTTAATACGGACCATTTCACGTTGGGCACCGTTTTAAAGATTGATAAAGAAAAAGTTATTCTCTTCAGCGCGGAGCTTGATAAAGAGTTTACACTGCCTTCTCGCACTGATGCAGTAGCGGGCGCTGTGTTTCTCGTCTTTCACAACAATAAAGATGTTCGTTGGGCCACGCTTGCCGATTGGCATGCGGCTAAAGAAGGGCTCATTGGCGCATTGAGCGCGACCGAAAAAGAGCTTGAGGGATCTTGGAAAGATTCTTTTGAAAGCGAAGATTATATTTTGCATCTTGATAATAAATCGGTGACGCATCGGCCTGATTTATGGGGCCATCGCGGCATCGCGCGCGAAATAAGCGCAATCTTAAAAATTAAAATGCGTTCAGAAAAAGAAATAATCAAAAAGTTTCCGATCGAACGGCACGAGTCGATTTCGTCTTCAAGCAAAGAACGTCCATTTTCTCTGAAGATAAAAAATCCTGAGTTGGTTAAACAACTTGGCGGTGGCTATATTTCATCGATCTCCTATTGCCCATCATTAATTTCGATGGCGCATCGTTTGGCACGTGTCGATAGCAAACCTATCGACGCAATTGTGGATACTACTAACTACGTTATGTTTGATATTGGTCAACCGATGCATGCGTTTGATGCAGCAAAAATAGATGTGAAAAAAATTGAAGCTGGATGCGCGAACCGCGAACAAACGCTTGAACTTCTTGATCGCCAAACAATAACGGTCGATCCTGAAGATCTGGTTATTAGCGACGGTGCAAAATCTTTAGGACTTGCTGGCGTTATGGGCGGGGCATCGTCAGCGGTAAGTGCAACAACGAAATCCATTTTTATCGAAGCGGGATGTTTTGATGCGGGAAGAGTTCGCAAAACGGCATTGCGTGTAAAAAAACGTACCGAAGCATCATCTCGGTTTGAAAAAAGCTTAGATCCTAATAACGTGATTAAAGCACTCGGGAGATTTTTAACTCTTTTGAGTGAAAATAAAATTGAATTTGAACTTGCGGGTTCTCTTGTACTCTTGGGGCATGCAGTTGGGCAAGAAGAGTTAAAAATCTCGCACGATTTTATTACTTCTCGTTTAGGTGCACCAGTTCCAGCAGCTGAGATTGGAAAAATTTTAAAAGCGCTTGATTTTGGCGTTAAGAGGGAGAAAAATGTTTATCATTTAAGCATTCCTACTTTTCGTTCATCGAAAGAAACGTTTGTAAAAGAAGACATCGTTGAAGAAATTGGGCGCTTTTTTGGATACAATACTATTCCGCTCGAAATGCCAGCTCTAAAACTCAAACCATCATCGCTTTCAGCTACGTTTCAAGAACGGAATCTAAAAAATTTCTGTGCCTATTCACTTTCAGCGCACGAAGTAACGAATTATGCAATTTTTGATGAAGAGTTTTTGCGTCAATTAAAATGGCAACCTGCGCAAACGGTTACTATTCAAAATCCTGTTTCAGAAAACTGGCAAGCGATGGTAACAAGCCTTGTGCCGCATTTAATAAAAAATGTGGTTCAGAATAAAACTGAGCGTGAGCTTCGTTTTTTTGAATATAATAATGTTTGGGATAAAAAGGGCACACAGGTTATTGAAAAAAAGAATCTAGCCGGAATTATTTTTGCCAAAGCTGCGCTTGATTTTTATGTTCTTAAGAATCAATTGAGTAAGCTTTTTTCTATGCTGAATATAGCAGCTGAATGGAAACAAGCGACTACTATCGAGCCCTGGATGCATCCGCATCAAACTGCGCGCATTCAAGTAAATGGCGCATCTCTTGGGTATGCAGGAATGGCAAACAGCGCATTTCTTGGGAGCGTTGTCGAAGGAAATGCATTTATTTTTGAGCTTGATGTACAAGAACTGACTAAAAATGCAGCGGTTGATGCGCAACGTTTTACTCCGTTAGCAAAATATCCTTCAACTTGGTTTGATATTAGCATGATGATTGCGCGTACGATTACGGTTGAACAAATCAAGAAAACTATTTTAGATGCGGATGGCAGAATTTATAAAGTCGAACTTGTAGATTTCTATGAAAAAGATGAATGGCAAGATCAGCGATCGGTTACGGTTCGTTTCTTTGCGCGCGATGCAGAAAAAACATTATCTCAGCAAGAAATTGATCATTTGTACGATCACGTTCTCATGAAATTAAAAAATACCGGCGCGGTGATTCGATGAAAAATAGATCACTCTTTTATGCCGCATTATTTTTTGGAATAATTATTCTAGATCGCGTGAGTAAATGGTGCGTTCTTACGTTTCTTTCATCAAGTTATCGTATCACATCGTTTCTTGAATTGACTAAAACGATGAATCGTGGAATTTCTTGGGGATTTTTTAATTCAGCGCCCGAATATGCTTATTGGATAATTACGTTTGTAATTGGTGCGTTTTGCATGATGCTTATTTGTTATGCATGGCAACGTGCGGCAAGAGGATTTAGCATTGTTGGCGAAATGCTTATTATTGCGGGCGGCCTTTCTAATTTTATTGATAGAATTATGTATAGCGGGGTTGTTGATTTTATTCTGGTTTCTTTTGGGCAGTGGTCTTGGCCGGTTTTCAATGTGGCCGATGCAGCAATAGTTATAGGTGCGGGATTGATGATTATAGAATCGTTTGGGGGAAAATCAAAATGAGTAGCTTTGCGCAACGTGCAGTAACACTTTCAAAAATTGGGTATGCACCGGCGCCGGGTACGATGGCGACGCTCGTAACATTGCCGTTGGTAATTCTTATTTCGCGGTTTTCGTTGGATTATCTCATTATTCTTGCAGCAACAATTGGCATTGGTTTTGCATTGGTGCGCGCAAGTTTGCCTTTTTTTGATAAAAAAGATCCGCACGAAATTGTGATCGACGAAGTTGTTGGTTGCTTGGTAACTTTTTATGGTATTGCGTTAACCTCAACCACGTTATGTGCAGGATTTATTCTTTTTCGCATTCTTGATATCTGTAAACCATCGTTTATCGGCCGCACAGAACGTCTTCCTGGCGTTTGGGGAATTATGCTTGATGATATCGTAGCGGGCGTTGTTGCAAATATAGTGCTGCGTCTTCTTTTTTAGGGAATGTAGGATTTTATTTTTTTAGGGTGGACAAATGCGTTTTATATTCGGATTATTTTTTCTTTTCACAATTTCGCAAAATATTTTTTGCAAAGTAGAGCAAAGCTACTGGGTAAATGTCCAAAATTTTTTTGGAATGAATTCACCAGAAAATGCGCGCTGTAAATTTATCGAAAAAACAATTCATAATAAGCAGTTTGAAACGATTTACGATCTTATTAAAGATGAAAAATATCAAGAACAGCGTAGTTGTTATTTGCGCGGCAATTGTGAAAAACATCCGATGGATGAGTTTGTGCAAGAATTGCAAAAAAATGGCCTGACCGTAAAAACGTTTGTAAAAGAAGTGTTGAAGGAACAGGGAAAACGTGCACTTGAAATAACAAAAAAAGATTTGGGCATATCTGATCAATCGGTAGAGAACGTAGAAAAAGAATTAACAAAATTGGAAAATTATCAAAAAAAATTATCGCAGCAAAAAATTTCAATTTACCCGGATAGGGATTTTCTTAGGCGAGATAATTCTTTAGCGATCACTAAAATGATCGAAGAGATTTGCGAGCAGGAACAGCTAAAAGGGTCTTTAAAAGTTACTTACGACAGAAAAAATAATGCCCGCATCGCTGCAATGGGAGAAGCTATTAAACTCACAAAGCGGCGTACTAAGACATCCTCCATTTCAATAGTAAAACAGCCGCGTGACCAAGTCTTATTATTAGGAAGAAAGTTTTTTTGGCTCACTCGTGATCAGCAAAAAGCAACATTACTTCATGAGATTGCTGGCCATGGGAAAAAGCGAGATCATGCATACAGGATAATTTTTTCGCACTTGATTACGGTTGGTGAAAAAAAAATTGAATTTTCTGATCTCTGTCTATTCGCTGAATATCGTGCGGACCAGCGACCTGCAGCTCAAAGACTAGATCATGCCTTGCTGATTGAAAACTTTTTAGCAGGCCATGCATTTCATGAGAACAATGGAGAGTTGTTGGTTATGATGGAAGAGTTGTATGGCAAGCCACCAAGCACACATCCCGATTCTATTGATCGCTACTACGCTGTCAAAGTGATTCGACAATTGCATCAGACAATGCATCGATTAAAAAATAATAAAGTTCATGGACGTTATTCTGAAGACCAATATTTAAAATATATAGTTGGTTATGAATTTATGTGGGATAGATGGTGCTACGAACAAAATCGCAGTGAACAAGTTGAGAAATATTTTCATCAATGGGAATAATTAAACATTTACTTATTAATAATGTGCGCCACCTCATTGCACCATCATTTTGTACCTATTGTGGCATTATTCTTTTTGAAAAAGCATGGTGGTGCGCGCAATGTGCAGCTCAAGTAAAGCCCGTTGTTTCAAAAACTATTGAAGTCACTAAATCTTTTCAGATGCCAGTTTTTGCGGCCGGTGTTTATGAAGAGCCACTCAAATCGCTTATTCTTGGAAAAAGTTGGTCTTCCCGCGTTGCCAGTGTTCAATTGGGAGAGTTAATTTGGCAACGCACTGCAATTTCTGTTTTAGATTTTGATTATATTGTTCCAGTGCCTTTGCACTGGCGGCGTTATGCATGGCGCGGATATAATCAAGCAGAGGTGATTGCGCAAACAATAAATAAAATTTCTGGAAAGCCGATTGCGCAGATCATAAAACGAAAAACATCGACTCCTTATTTATCATCCAGAAAAATTCACGAACGCTCCGAAATTATTTGCGATGCGTTTGCTCCAATCGGAGATTTAAAAAAGTATGATGGCGCAACTCTTTTGCTTATTGATGATTTGCTGACAACTGGAGCCACATTACACGCAGTTGCGCGCACTATTTTATACGGGTGTAAACCCGAAGCGCTTTACGGAGCTGTTGCTGCACGCGTTATATGATTTTGCAACGATTTTCGTTCTATGGTACGCTACCACCAGAAAAAAATAATTATATGTATCAAAGAAAGGATCTCGTGAAGATGCATCTTTATAGATCACTCCAAGGAGTGTTTGTTTTATCAATTTTAGTAGTTTTGCCTCAATGTGATTTTTTTGGCAGCAAGAATGAAGAAAGAAGCGAATCATCTGCCGCTGTGGATCAAATGCCAGCGGGAAGTGGAGAAGTTTTACTTTCTATCGATGGCAAACCGCGCATTACAGTTGATCGTTTTGAAAATTATGTAAGCACTGTTCTTGAAGCGCAACCGCAATTAAAGCAGCTTATTGCGCTGATGCCAGATGCTGAAATGGAACTTTTCAAGAGCATGGCAAATGAAGAAATGCTTCAAGCTTGGCTTGCAAAAAGTGGCATAGACCAAAAAGACGCATACAAAAAAGATCTTCAAATGATCGTTGATTTCGGCAAGCGTCAATTGGCGGTAAAATATTTCCAAGAAGCTCACCCAGTAAATGTGAGTGAAGCGGAAGTGCGCAAGTATTATGATGAAAACAAGAAAACCATTCCTGAGCTCATGATGAATCGCGGCGGCGTTGCAGCGCAAATTGCAACATTTGATAAACCATCAGATGCTCAAGCATTCTTGGCAAAAGTGAAAGAAGGCAAAGCTGATTTTGAACAAGCAGCACGAGAAGCAAAAGGCAACGTTAAATCGTTCCAAGAAATTAATGAAATGAGTTTTGATGTTGATCCAGTGGTTCGCGAAAAAATAAATGGCATGAAGAAATTCCCTGCTATTGAAATGGCTTCAGGTAAAGACAAAACGTGGGTTATTAAAGCAACCGCTAAAAAAGATGCACAATATGTGCCGTTCGATCAAATTAAGCCCCGCATAGAGGCGTTCTTGCAGCAGCAAAAAATGGGCGAATTGTTCAATAAAGAGCTCGAAAGCCTCCGCAATGAGTTCAAGATCGTTGAAAACAAAGACTATTTTGAGCGAAAAAAGAAGCTTAAAGAAGAAGAAATGAACAATATGATGGAAAAGGGTGGCCAAAAGCAAAGCATGAATCAGGGCGATGAAGAGCAAGGGGACAGCATTTCCCAAGCGCCATCAGCCATAAAGGGTGCATAAGGCCAGTTGCGCATTAGCGTGAAACATTTTAAGCTAATAACCAGAAGGGGCATTATATCGGTGCCCCTTCTTATTTTGACCCCAAAAAACTTAAGAGTTTGTTTGGGGACCCCGAATAAAAAATGAGATCTCTGGTAAAAAAGGCAAGGCTGGGAAACTACTTTAAAGGATGACTCGAATGAATATGCGTAATTTTCTCCTCTTAATCGTTTTGCTAGCCGGTTTTAGCTCTGGAGGGTTTTGCAAGCCTTCTACCTCCCCTAAAAAGCAGGCAACGGTTACTAAGAACGCTTTACCGGCAACTGCGCCTAAAAAAGCAACGAGCGTAACCAACAAATCAGCGCAAAAAAAACCTGCAGCGGCAACGCTTGCTGCAAAAAAAAGTGATGATTCATCTAAGGCACAAAAAGGCTCTAAAGCCAGCAAACAACTGACCCATTCTCAAGAGATAAAAAAGACCGACGATCCGCTAGCGGATAAGAAAATGCTCGTCGTTGCGCCCCCAAAACCCATGAAAGCGGGCAGAGTTTATCTGGATGGGGTTGCCTGCGCAGTTAACGGCCCAGAGAGATGCCAAATTTTTTGCGAGACCGACAAATACCGGCCAGGTTTAGCGCCAATGGCTGCTCGCACTGATGCTGAAAAACTAGAGATGTTTGCGTTTAATGAGTTGGTTTATCAAAATTGGATGCAGCTTATTGAGCGCCAAAAAATGGACCCGAACGATAACTCAATCGTCAACAATTATATTGATGGCCTCTGCAGACAAAATAATTGGAGCATGAGCGATTTAGAAAAAATTCTTGCGCAATCTGGCTATACGCTGCAAGAAGGTATTAAAGAGCTGAAAAAAATGTACGCGGTCAATTATATGAGCGAAATGAAAATGCAAGGCGTTGTGGTACCTGAAAATGAGATAGAAGCCTATTACAAAGAGCATCCAATTTATAATGAACCTCGAGTAAAAATTTCAAGAGCATTTGTTTCTTTTTCTCAAGTTAGTTCTAAAGATGAGTTGGTAAATAAAATTGCCGCGGGCGATACTTCATTTATTACATCTTGGGAAGATGAGTTTTGGCTCAAAGAGAGCGAAATGGCGGAGCATATGCGCTTTCTATTATCGCTGGATGTAAATAAGATTTCTGAACCACTAGAAACGAATGGCGGCTTTGAACTCTTTAAGGTATCGGCAAAAAAACCGCAGCGCTTAGTTTCTCTCAAAAAACGCTATAAGCATATTGTTGCAGAATTGCGCCAAGAGAAATCGGTCGATCTATTTAAGAAATATAAAGATCAGCTTTTTGATTCTGCATCGATCGTTTATTATTCTCACGATGCAACAACAAGTGCATAAAATAGGATCTGAAACTCTATTTTTTTCAGTCATTCCCACTCGTTATTTCGTTTAGAGCCAGTTCATCTTTGAGTGCAAGCGCTTTAGCAATAAGATTTTCTTTTTGCGCTGCTAGTTCTGGCTTGCCGGAAAAATAGAGATCCAAAATAGTTTCTAGATCCATATCAACTTTTAAATTGGATCTTTTTTCACGATTTTTTGGTTGGTGCACCGGAATAATGCCTACGACATGCAGTGCTGAAGCGCATGCGCGTTCAATTTTAGATAAGTCGACCGTATCTTTTATTGTTGGAGCGACGTGATAAATAATTTTCAGAATTGCTTGGGCGATATCGTGCTCTTTGAGTGCATCAAGAATTTGTTGTGTGTGATCGCAATCTGCTTGTAAATGAACTTCGATTTGAATAAAAGGGCGTGCGGGCGTTTTGATAAATTCGTACGATGTTTTCCCTTTTTGGGAAATCCGTACATCGCAAAAACCTTTTTCTTCCTTTCGTTCCCCAAAATCTATTCGTTCTGGCGATCCTGAATAAACTACTGGCGGGTGCGCGTGCGCATTTAAATCTTGAAAACGATGCAAATGGCCAAGGCCGACATAGTCAAACGGCGCAATTGCTAATTGTGATGGTAAAAAAAGTGGATCATTTCCGTATACCGCTCGTTTTTCAGAACCAGAAAAAATTCCTGAGCTTACGGTTAAATGCCCAGCAAGAACTGAAGGCAATTGTGGATCAAGTTGGGTAATTAAATGCTGCAAAATTGCGACCGTTGATTGAGAAATATAATCGGTTAATTCTCCCGCAGATTTGAACATATGATTTTGCGATGTGGCGATCGTTGTACGATTCGGCCACGGGAGCCCGACAATATTTACCGGCCCACTTTTTGTTTGTAACACAAACGCATGCGGCTTTGCCATTACATGAAAACCGCTTAGTGGCAAATCATTAAAGAGATCAAGCGTGTGCGCTTTTCCAAAGCTGAGTGGATTATCATGATTACCGACCACCATAACGAGTGGAATTTGTGCTTTGTGCAGTTTCAAAAAACATTTAAGCAAAAGGCGTTGCTGCGTTGGGCTTGGATTCGTTGTTTTATACGCGTCGCCCGAAAATAAAAAGAAATCGACTTGTTCTTTAATTGCGTACTCGATGCAAAAATCGAGCGCTCGTTCAAAATCCAGCAACCGAGTATGAATCCCTGTTGCTGGATCAATCTTGCCATAATTTTCGACGCCAAAATGAATATCAGCGGTGTGTACAAAACGTATCATGTGTTGCCAGAAAGTGCCGAATCGTTATGGGTTTTGAGTGCGCCGACAAATGAAACCTGTTCTGTTTCATTTACAGTATCTTTTGGTTTATCTTCACCTTGCTCAAATTTCTTGCGTAACTTGGCAGCATATCCTTCTTTATTAATCTGATATGCGCGTGCAATAGCAAGAGCATCTGCAGGAACTTGTTTATTAATTACAGAACCTGCTGCAGTATACGCATTTCTACCAATAGTTACCGGTGCTATCAGTGTACTATTGCTGCCAATATAAGCAAAATCTTCTATTGTTGTTTGATTTTTAGTTACACCATTATGATTGCAGGTTATGGTGCCGGCTCCTATATTTGCATGTTCGCCAATGCGCGCATCGCCAAGATAAGTAAGATGTTTTGCTTTGCTTGCAATTCCTAAAGAGGTTGCTTTAAGTTCTACGAAATTACCAACAACCGCAGTTTCTTTAATTACCGATTTGCCGCGAATATGAGCGAACGGCCCGATTTGTGCATCCGATTCAATAGTTGAATCTCGTAAGACGGAATGCGAATAGACGATAACGTTTTGGCTAAGTGTGCAATTATCAATAACGGCAAATGGTTCGATAGTGCAATCCGCGCCAATAACGGTTCCATTAATAATGTGCGCACCGTAGCTAATTGTCGTTCCTTTTCCGATCGAAACATTTACGTCAACATGCACCGCTTGTGCTGCAAAGAATCGTACGCCACGTTCCATCCACATCGAAATTAATTCTGAACGTTTAATTTGTTCGGCCGACCAAAGTTCTTTAAGCGTATTAATGCCGCGAATTGTATCAAAAGATGCTTGAATGGTAACAACGTTTTGTGCTTTTGCTATAAGATCGGTTAAATAATATTCATTGCTGGCATTTTCTGTACTCAACGTATTCAAGTATCCTTGCGCAAAAGATTTCTTGAAAATATAAATGCCTGCGTTAATACAGCACGACTCGTTTGCGATGGTTTTGAGATCTTTTTCTTCAACGATTTTTATTTTTCCGTTTGTCTCAATTACTCTGCCGTAGCCAGCAGCGACTGGATGATCGCAATGCGAAACAACAAAAGAAACTTCAGCATTTGAATCGGTATGTTTTGCAATAAGCTCTTCAATAATTGTTTCTGTTACCAGCGGCATATCACCATTCATCACCAGAAGATGATCAGCATGCCAAAAGGCTTGAGAACACATCAACGCATGCCCAGTTCCTTTTTGCTCGGATTGGAGTGCGATCGTAAGCGCTGGATGATGAGCGGTTACTGTTTTTTTTATCGCATCAGCTTCGTATCCTAAAACAAGAGTCGTTGGTAAATTGAGTGACTCTAAAAGTTTTGTTGTATACAAAATCATTTCTTGTCCGCATACGCGTTCAAGTAATTTTGTGCGGCCTGTGTTAAATCGTGTTGATTTACCAGCCGCTAAAACAATCGCTTGGATCGAAGGCGATTTCATGGTGTCTCCTTTTTTGAGTTCAAGTCGTGAGTTTCATAATTTAATAAAAAAAAGTTTCGTGATTTTTCAATTGTAAAAAGCTTAAACGCGAGTTCCTGCTAATGTCAATTTTCATTGTAGCGATGTAATGCGCAAAATTTCTTTAAAAAAAACGAAAATTGGTTATGATTAAGATCACACCTTTGCAAATAAGGTGACGGTACGCTGGAGAGATGGTTGAGTGGTTGAAAGCGGCTGCCTCGAAAGCGGTTATTCCTAATTAAATTGGAATCGGGGGTTCTAATCCCTCTCTCTCCATAAAAACTGTTGCTTTTTAATGCATCTAAAATCAGGATGATAGAGTATGGTGCGCCTTCGAAAAAACCTTCTGCTGTTCACCGTGATCTGTTGTTGGGGCATATCGCTTCGTTCAATGGTCTTTGATAATAGATATTTCCCCTTGTTTCCGCATACATTTTCGCGTACACCGGCAAAAAAAACTTATGCTTCTGCAGATGCTTTTTTTATGCTCGCGCATAATGCTACCGATGAAGAAGATATCACGTTTGGTATTCCTGAAATTTGGGGCCAGTATGATTTAATAAAACTTGCAAATGCGTTTGTACTTCTGGGAAACGCAAATCCACTTGCACCCAATTTTGACCAATTTAGTTCTATTATTTATAAAATGTCTGGCGCAATCGATTCCCAAGGTATTGAATGGGCGTATGAACACCGATTTACGAAACATTTCTCTATTGGTTTCAATGCATTTTTTATGCATCTTTTTTCGCGCATTAATTTTCATTTAGATGACCAACTCATCCGGCAGTACGGATTGAGTGAAGACCAAATTTTGCAGCTTGATCAAATTAGAAGGCAGTTACAAAATTCGCTTGGTTTGCAACCGACAAAATCAAGCACGGTTGGATTTTCCGATATCGATCTTTATTTTAGATTCGGCAAAATTTGGGAATATTTCTTAAAATTCAAACGCATCGATTTAGGAATTCGTGGCGGTATGATGATCAATACCGGATTAAAACGAGATGTCAATAATCCTGCATCGCTTCCGTATGGCGGCAACGGTTTTTTTGGTCTTTATTTAGCAGGTGATGCAGAATTTGAGTTGAAGGAAGATTGGAAAGCGGGGCTTTATGTGCGCATGAGTAAACGATTTGCGCGTACATTCCCGAATAGAATTCCTATTGCAAACGAGCAGCCGCTTTTTGGTGCTGTTCTTGGAGATTTGCGTGTTGATCCTGGATTAACATTTGCAATCTCGCCCTATGCTCGAGTAGAAGATATTCGCGATGGACTTGGCGGTCAGTTGCAATATACGGCCGTAGTTCATTATGATGATTTGTATGTCGATAAGCGCGAAAATCCAGTACCTTCTGCAACATTACAAGCATTGAACGATCGTTCAGATTTTGGATCTGAATATTTTACGGTGAATTTGTTTTATGATTTCTCTCGCGTGCGCAAACCGCATTGGTGCGCACCGATTGTTCAGTTACAATGGGATATGCCGGTCTCGGTACTTGCTGCAAAACGTGTGAGCAAAACGCAGCGATTTTCTTTAGGATTGTTACTTAGTTTTTAGAAAAAAGATAAAGGTGGGCCACTATGAGATTTTTTCCTGCAAAAAAATTGTTTAGCGCTTTCTCGACCGATTTAGCGATCGATTTAGGAACTGCAAACACATTAGTTTATGTACGTAATCGCGGTATTGTTCTGGATGAACCATCTGTTGTTGCGGTTAAGGCAAATACAAATCAAGTGCTTGCTGCAGGGCGAGGCGCTAAAGAAATGTTGGGCAAAACTCCTGAAAGTATTGTTGCATGCCGCCCAATGCGTGATGGCGTGATCGCAAATTTTGAACTTACAGAAAGCATGCTTCGTTACTTTATCCGTAAAGTGCACGGCAATCGCCGCATGCTTATCAGCCCGCGCATGATTATCGGTGTTCCATCGGGCATCACTCAAGTAGAACGCCGCGCCGTTGAAGATTCAGCAAAACAAGCTGGTGCGCGCGAAGTGTATACTATTATGGAACCGATGGCGGCAGCAATTGGCGCTGGATTGCCAGTACAAGATCCATCATGCAGCATGATAGTTGATATTGGCGGTGGAACAACCGAAGTTGCAGTGATAGCACTGAAAGACGTTGTTTTTTGCCGTTCAGTTCGCGTTGGCGGCGATGAGATGGATCGCGCAATTGTACAATATGTTAAGAGAAAATATAACTTGCTTATCGGTGAGCGCACCGCAGAATTGATCAAAATTCAAATTGGTTCGGTGATGCCGGAGTCAAAAGATGAATCGATGGAAGTTAAGGGGCGCGATCTAGTGACCGGAGTTCCAAAAACAATCATTTTGACGAGTGCTGAAGTGCATGAGTCTTTACTTGAAACAATTGCTACGATTGTGGACGTGGTGCGCGTGGCGCTTGAAAATACACCGCCAGAACTTTCTTCAGATTTAGTTGATAAAGGAATTGTGATGGCAGGCGGTGGTTCGCTTCTTAAGGGGCTTGCTCAATTGATTTCAAAAGAGACCGGCTTGCAAGTTCACCTAGCTGAAAATCCACTCCTTTGCGTTGTGATGGGTGCCGGAAAAGTACTGGAGCAATTAGATTTCTTCAAGGACGCACTTCTAAAATAATTTTCCATAGCTATACCAGGGAGCCACTTGCAAAACGTGGCTCTTTTTTTTTGAAACGTGCTATTACTAACAAAAATAGGGTAGGGAATGAATGTAAAACAATTATTGGGGATTTTTTTTCTTTCTGGATCGATAGTTACGGCGGAAGAATCATTATTTCTAAAAAAATTATTATTTTCAAAAGAAATTATGTGTGGGACGGCTTTATTGGGAGCCGCGTGTTACTATAATGCTGATTATATAAAAAATAAATGCACAACATATAAAGAAAAAACGATATGGAAGCAGTCATCTCAAACCGATTTTACCTCAACGGGCAAAGAAATAGTTTTTTCTAATGACGAGATTAAAAAGAAAATGAAGTCGATTCTCATGCCAGGAGAGGTACAAGAGGAATATGAATTTTATGATACTAATAAAAGACTTATAGAATCAACAGCACCCGCGAGCCCTGAAATGAAAGATGACGAAAAAATTCTCGAACATCTTTCGGAAATAAGAATCATCCCTAAGCGGCATGGTATTGAGAGACAGATGACCGTTTTTAAAAAGATCGAGGATGGGCAATGGATTCGTAAAGTAATTACTCAAGTTTCGGAAAAAAGTAAGATCGTTGAGATCGATCAAAAAAAAGAACAATCATTATTGCGGATTCGCAAAATTGTGCAAGGAGTGGGTTGCGGATTGATTTTAATCCGGGCAGCGCGGCGTTTATATAATTGCTTATATTCATAACCCGTTTTAAATTACAAGAGCAAAAAAACTTAAATGGGGAAGAAAAATTAGCCTAGGCACCGCGTTAGGGATTTCACTTTAGGGCATCTTTCTTCAGAACAAATAATTCTTTTGAAATTTCTGAAATTCGTAGATCGTGTGCCCTGGCCTGCCGCTTTTTCTATAAATAAAGCCATAAATGCTGTTTTTTTACTGGTCTATGGTACACTAAAACGGTGTTACTTAAGGATCTAAAGATGCATTTTGCTCATGGCATTCAAATAAAAAAGCAGTATGGCCAGCATTTTCTCCGTTGGCAAGTAGTGATCGATCATATGATCGAGCGCGTATCGCTTGATAAGAATAGTTCTGTATTTGAAATCGGTTGCGGCGATGGTTTTTTAACTCGCTCAATTTTAAAACAGCCAATCAAACAATTGTGGGTTTTTGAAATAGATCCACAATGGGCAGATTTTGTTCGTAAATCGATGCCAAATAAGCGGATGACTATTTATGAGCAAAATATTTTAGATCTTGATTGGTCGATTTTCGAACCTGATCAACCATGGACTCTTCTTGCCAATCTTCCTTATCAAATTACATTTCCTATTTTGCATATGCTGCAAAAAAACAGGCATCTTTTGCACGAAGGCGTCATTATGGTGCAGGAAGAAGTCGCAGAAAAATTGCTCAAATCGCATGGCCGCGGCTATGGGTATCCCTCGCTGTTTTTCCAATACTATTTTAATTGGGAAAAGCTTGATAAAGTGCCGCCTCAAGCGTTTGAACCGCCTCCAAAAGTGCACTCACGTTTATTATATTTTAAGCCAAAAGAAAATGTTGCCCCCATACCTGATGAACCAGCGTTCTGGGATTTCATTAAAATGTGTTTCCGCCAACCGCGGCGTACGTTGAGAAATAATATGCAACAAACCCATTTTGATATATCGATTATTTCTGAAGAATTATTAGCTTTGCGTGCACAGCAAATGAATATAGACGATTTTCTAACGCTTTGGAAAAAACTTAATTCTTAGTCGCGTATTTAACCGCATCAATCTCTTGGTTTGCTTGACGAATAATATCGCAAATCCGTTCATCAAATATTTTTGTATTAAAATTTTCAGGCCGGCATGCCAGCGCTTCATCTTTTAGTTGCTCAAGGAGAGATATCGGGATGAACGGCATACATATTCTCTTGCAGCCAGGTATTTTAACAAACATAAATTCGCGAGTTGGATGAATTTCAACAGAACCGTGGCATCCCTGTCCATGAGCATTTCTCATTGCCTGCGCGATAATTGGCAGGAATACTGCTACGGGGAGGGGATAGAGTGGAAATTTTGGGCGATAGCTGGTTGGCGACCAACCAAAAGACCAGAGCTCAGAATGGCCCGGATCAGCATTTCTGCTATGCAATCGATTTTTTATGACGCACCTTTGCATATCCACACAGCAATTTTTTCTGCATCGTTTTGTTGAATCGCGCCTAAACTTTAACTGTACTTGGGTTATTCGGTTTGAAAGAGGTTTTTGCCGAGACGGATAAAAGGCGCGGTCAGAGAACAAGATTTGTGAACAGAAAAAATCTAAACGCTGAATCCGATCCCCTTCAGAATAGAAATTATCAATTCTTTTAAAAAATGAACAATCGGCCAAATCGTACGATTCAGGAAGAATTGGGACGCCAATCAGCCAAAGATCTTCAACATGAAACGTGCAAGAATCAAAAAGTGCTAAGCGGAGCGCAAAATTCCCCCCGTGGCTATAGCAAACTAATCTAATTCGGGGTTCTTTTCCTTGAGCACGTAGAGCGTTTACGAGTGCTTCAAGATCTTGATAAAAAATTTGGGCTTCAAGCGTCCATAATCGCTGACTTAAAAGGCCAGACCAACCAAACGTATAATAAAGATTCTCGGGCATTTGCGGATTGGCCGATTTTGCAATTGCATCAAAACTGCGAGCAATAACGCCTGATGCGTATCCTTTTTCATAACAATCCAAATCGATTTTCTTTAAACCCATTTCTTGCATTGCATGATATTGATAGAAAAAATCGTCTTTGCGTGTAAGTTGAACGGCTCTTTCATATACCGAATTGCTGATATCGTCTCTTAAAAACCGGATAATATTAGCGGTGGTAAGATGAGGTTTAATACTCACAATTCCATGAACAAAAATAGTAATCCATTGTTCCTCCGCGCAAAATAATGCGCGTGAGCAAAGAGTGAAAGCGAAAATGGAACTTAAAAAATATTTGGGTAATCGCATAACATTCACTATTTTCGATTCAGTTATTTTCCTAGTTCAATCGTATCAATTTTTTGAAGCGCGAGCTATCGTTTTTTGCGTTATCGTTTCTATTGTGCGGTTCTCTGCGCTCTTTGTATAGTATAATTAAAATGGTGGGTGCGCTTTCTAGGAGAATGGATGTTCCCTAAAAAAAATATCAAGATTGTTTTTTTATTTGGTGTTTTATTGTACGACGTGCAGATACTCGCTATTCCCAAGTATTCTCGCTGGAACATGCTTTTATTGCCAACATATTCATTAGCACTTTTGGTCGGCGTTGTTGGTGGTGAAATTGGGGGGGCAATACTAGCAGGATCAGCTATAGGCATCGATAGGCTCTGCATGACTTTTGTGCAAAGAGATTTACAAACCATTTATATTCCTCGGCCAGACATTTTATCGCCGAGTAGAAAAGCGCGTAAAGATAGATTGCCAAATGATGTTCAACGACTTATTAATGATTATTCGAAAAATATTCAAGAAATTACTGCCAAACAAGTTTTTGGATCAACTAACGCAAAAAAAACATACAAATTTTCTCAACACTATACTTCGTTTTTTTATACCATAAAAAATCGAGGGATTATTTCTGGTGAGGTCAATAATGGAAAGTTTGAGCCCCTCGTAATTATTTATAAAAAGTCGAAAGTTATCGATCATCGCTGGAGCAAACGGGCTGTCATTTTCGGATCGATTTTAGCGGGGGTTGGAATCGGTTGCACAAAAGCCTTAAAAGGAACGTAGTTTCTTCAAAAAAATAAACAAGGAAAAACAAATGAAGATGCATAATTCAAATCCTACCGCAGGAATTACACTAAAGTCGTTTGCACCATTATTTTTCATTTTAAGTATTATTTTATTGTTCACAGTATTGCGTAGATTCATTTACGGTTGGAACATTATTGATGCAACGAACGATTTTATGGGAAGTTTTTTTATTGTTTTTAGTCTTTTTAAAATCTACAATTTGCATGGATTTGTTGAAGCATTTTCAATGTATGATCTTATAGCAAAGCGATCAATCGCTTACGCGTATATCTATCCATTTATAGAATTTTGCTTGGGCATTGCGTATCTCACTGGTATTTATCCCATTGCTACTAATGCGATAACTCTTTTTCTCATGAGCGTGGGAAGTATTGGCGTTGCTTACGAACTCGCGCAGCATAAAGAAATAATATGCGCGTGTCTTGGCGCAGTTTTTAAAATACCCATGACCTACGTTACGCTTCTAGAAGATCTTTCGATGGCAATTATGGCGCTCGTGATGCTTATTTATTATTATCGCTAAAATTTCTACATCGATATCAATTTCTTGAATCATCATTGATCGGTTGGTTAAGGTGAAAAAAACCAAAAGGAGTCAATGATGAAAAAAATTCTTTTTATAATGGCACTTTGTGCCGGATTGGTATCGGGTAATTTTTTTGCGATGGAAGCGCCGCAAGTGCCAGACACAAAACAAGAGCAACTCGAAGTTTCTGATCTAAACACACCAGATGAATCAGCCTACTTAGCATCTCGCTCGTGTGGTCTCTCACATGCAATAAGTAGTAAGGTTGTGGCAAACGAGCCGGCTAGAACAATGTTAGAAGAACAATGGGGCTTCAAGGGGGATATAAGCAATGAGAATAATAAAGTTCTGTATAAAAGAATGAGAGCATATAGAAAAACATGTGAAGAGGCTGCAAGATGTGCCGCGGATAAAAAAGACGAAATCGAAAAAGAAGAAGCGGCGTTGTTAGAAAATCCTTTGCGTGTGAAGGGCAGTTATCTAGGAGCAGGTTTTGCGCAGGCAATAGTCGGTATGGGTTGTCTTGCTCTTCTTGCCTATGATATAAAAAATATGATCAATGGCGGATTGATTGAAAAAGAGTCTTTATTTACAGCGCAAACAGCTCATTTAGGAACCATGAAAGCTTCAGCATACGTAATGCTATGTTCGGGCTCATTATGGGGATTGAAAAATGGCTTTTACAATGTAAAAAAGGGAGCAAATCTAGCAAAAGAGCTTGAGCTCGAAAAATTAATTGCTCGTGATAATGAGATTTTCTTTAGCGAGATAGGCAAGTTTATGAGCGGGATGCGCAAAGCGAATCCTAACCTGAAAACACCAAAAGGGCAAAGAAATAAGAAAACAGCAACGATTAATGAAGCGAAAAACACCGTTAATCATATTTAAAGAAAAAAGTTAGCTAACAACTGATGCCAAATGGCCCATAGAAATCTGATATGGGCCCGCTTTTGGGGGAGAACCATGTGCGTACTACTTATATGGTTTTTTTTCGTTATCAATATAATGACGCACATCTTTGGAATGGAAACCGTAGTAACGACAAAAAATTTAACTGTTCCATCGGTTAACATATTATGCGCATTGAGCGAAAATAAGCCGATTGCAAAAGGCGTAGCTGAATTATTCAGGATTGATACACTGACTTTGAAGAATAAACAATTCGAAGAACTTTGGAGTACTCGCAAAACATTTGAGGCTATTAAGATAGGATTCGCCAATAATCCGGGATTTAGTGATGTAATTAAAAATGGGGCTGAAATTAAAAAACTTCTCATTGATAAGGAAATGAGCGAAAAGTTAGAAAAAAAGAGCTCTTACCAAATCCGAGGTTTATTACTGGGCAGTTTTCAGGTGGGTGTAGCAATAGGTTTAATCAGTTTAATTGTATACGATTCAAAAAAAATGTTGAACGAGATATTTGCTAACAGAACAAATAATATAGAAATCTTGAAAGCTTCTGCGTGCACCCTAGGGCTTGGATTTTCTTCATGGAAATTGGCTCTTTCTGGTTGCTGGGATATTAAAAAAGCAATTGGACGAGAGCTTTATTGCAAGAATCAGATGAGCATCGCGAAAGAAAATATGCTATTGGCTGTTAAATTGGATCAATTCAGAAACAGATTGGATAATCCTAAACAGAGCGAGCTTGAAAATATTGATTCAAGTAGCAGTGAATATGGAAGCAGCGGGGTTTACCCGAGTAACCAAGACAGAACGAAGGATACCTAGCGTAAATTTTTCCGCTTTTTAAGAAGCACAGGAACTAAAGCTAGTAAACCTAAGCAAAAAAGCGCTGCAAAAAGATGTGGCGATAAAATATCACGCGGTGAGTTTATAGTGCACAGTTGGCGCCCAGCATAGGTATAAATCATTGTTCCAGGAATAATACCGAGAGCGGTCGTCCATGCAAAGGTGCTGAATGAAATCGTTGTAAGACCAGCAATGATATTAATCAAGAAAAATGGAAAAATAGGAATAATGCGCACCATCAGAAAGTAGTAGCTCCCGTATTGTTTTAATTCATCATTAAATTTTTTTAGCTGAGCAGAATAGCTTCTTTGCACCTGCTCTCCCAATAGATAGCGTGTTGCAAAAAATGCGAGAGATCCGCTTACGGTTGCGCCAATAATAATAAAAGCTGTTGCTTTTAAAACCCCGAATAAAAAACCACCGGCAAGAGCAAACATGGCAGCGCTGGGCGTGAGAACCGTAACCACAATATAAAGCAATATATAGATGATGCTTGCTTTGGTTTGGCTATTTTGTACATGTAATAGAAGCTCTTCTTTGACTTCATTAAAACATGCAAAACTTAAATAGGATGAATGTTGTGCAAAGTAGACTGAAAAGCTCATCAAAAGGAGAAGAAGAAGAAGAGTAATTTTTTTTTGTTTTGAAATGATCATATTCTTTTCAAAATGTTAAAATTTTATTTCACACGTAAACGCAGCTCGAAAATCAAAGAGGCGTTGCAATCCATATCTATTTTGTGCGATAGGCACTTGAAAACTTCCTTCCATTAGGAAATTTGCTCGTGTCCAGCTCAGAAGTGGCCCGAAAAAATAACTGCCTGGCCAGTATTTTGCAACTTCTTTTTAAACAAAATATCTTGTTCATTTATAAGTGTAACAAACTGCATAATATAGTAAAAAGATGACAGAGAGTCTTCATCAAAGTGCATGGTCCATCAAATACAAGTCCTAGATCTATTTCGTTTCCGTTTTTTTAATCGGCGTTTGCTTCTGGCCTGCCGGGCGAACGGCTGACCGATATATCAACGACGCCCTATTTATTATTCAATTATTTCATCGCAACATTCTGCAGCTTCATCGCATTTTGCTATGCAATCAAGAGTGGCATTCATGCAGCCTTCGTTGCCAGTACGGCATTCTTCGATACATTTTTTACAACTATCGACCACATCGTGGCAGATTTGCATACAATTATCGTAAAGAGAACGACCAGCAAACGAGCCATCTTTGAGTTCTTGTTTGCACCATGCGATCGTTTGATTGCATGTTTCAATAGTAATTGACCATTGTTTAACAGCTTTTCCAACTGCCTCGGCGCATTCCGGTCCGTTGCTGGTGCTGCACATATCAACGAGATCTTGGCATGCTGTGATACAATTTTCACATTCAACAATAGTATTATTTAAAATTTCTTTTGATTGTTCTGTAAGCTTTGGCATGATCTACTCCTTTTTTTGTTTACCATAATTCAAGAAAGCTTCGTTCGTCAATTACTTGGAAGCGCTGAGCATCTTGTATTTTATTGGGACTCTGCGGTAAAGTGAAATCGATTTACTATTAAAAGGAGCCGGCGATGAAAAAACTGATAAAAATCGCGCTATTAAATTCATTTTTTTTTATAACTACGTTATCCCATGCGGTGGATTTTCAGCCTCTTTGGACTATCGTGGGTGCAGGACCAGCAGGCCTTGCGGTAGTTGGATTGCTTATTGATTTGGGGGTTGATCCTGATAAGATTGCTTGGATCGATCCTGAATTTGATGTAGGCCGACTTGGCCAATATTATTACACGGTACCTGGAAACGCTACAACAAAGATGTACATCGACTATTTGAGTGCATGCAATACATTTCAGGAATGCGCGCCCGAAGCACTTGATGAGTTGAAAAAGCTTGAATTAACAGCTGCGTACCCGCTGCACGTTATTATTGATCCTTTGAGGAAAATTACCGAATGTTTGAAATCAAAAGTTCACGCAATACATGGGAAAATAAAATCGCTTCATTTTGATAATGAAACGTGGCATGTAGCTACCGAAACGAGTCACTTTGAATCCCGTTATGTTGTGCTTGCTACCGGTTCGCATCCTAAAGAGCTCGACTATCCTGTTGAGCATAAAATTTCATTGGATCTTGCGCTTAACAAATCGTTTTTGGCACAGCATGTACACAGCACAGACACGGTGGCAGTAGTTGGCAGTGCTCACTCGGCTATGCTCATTCTGAAATTTCTGTCTGAGTTGCCGGTTGGAAGAATCGTGAATTTTTATAAAAATCCGCTCGTTTATGTTATCGATCATGGTACATGGGTTGAGCATCAGCAAGCTGGGTTGAAAGGAACAACCGCAGAGTGGGCAAAAAATGTTCTGGAAAAAAATCCGCCAGCTAATTTAGTACGAATTTTTAATACGCCAGAGTCTCTTAATGCTTGGTTACCGATCTGCAATAAGATCATCTATGCTGTTGGTTACGAACCGAATCAATTGCCTCCTATCAACGGTAAAACAGAACTCATTTATGATGATATATCGGGAATCATAGCACCGCGCTTATTTGGAATAGGTATCGCATTTCCGGAAAAATATGCTTATCCAGATGGAAGCACCGAATATCGAGTCGGGTTACGTTTTTTTATGGAATATGCGCAGCGTGTTGTTCCTGAATGGATGACCAAAAAAGCGGTGATGAGCAGATTCGCTTCGTTTGAATCATTATTCATGATCGATGTACTCTAGTTTAATTTGCAGAAAGAATGAGGCGTTGCTGTTTTGCAACGCCTCATGTTTTTAAAGGTGAGGAATCATGTTTGCAGGGCTTAAACGTTTTTTGTATACCTACGGCGTCTTGCTCAAGGGATCTCTTCGAACAACCTTTCAACTTATCTATGGGGTCTGGAAAATATCAAAATTACCGCAACCTATTGTCACCGTTTTCGGGGGATCTCGCCTTGAGCAAGATACGATCTATGCACGCCAAGCGCATCTCCTAGCACATAAATTAGTCGAGCTTGGAATATCGGTTATTACAGGAGGCGGACCAGGTATTATGCAAGCAGCGACCTGCGGCGCTCGCGCAGAAATTCCAGATTCTTCACGCGCTAGAACGCTCGGGGTACTCGTTAGTGGCTTGTCCGATTCTGAGCCGTTGAATGAGTGCGTGATGGACGATTATGTTGTGACTGACTATTTTTTTGCGCGTAAATATTTATTAATTAATTACTCGGTCGCATTTGCAGTTTTTCCCGGGGGATTTGGAACGTTGGAAGAATTAACTGAAATATTAACATTAATGGAGACAAAAAAATTATCTGTAGCTCCCGTTGTTCTCATCGGTACAGAATATTGGAAACCATTTTTATGTTGGCTCAAAGATTATAGCCTCAGAGAGAATTTGATTAGGCAGGAGCAGCTTAATTATATTAGGGTGACCGATGATCTTGATGAAGCTGTTAAGCTTTTGCAGCATGCATGCCAAGAATGTGCGGATTTGCTGAAAAAGAAATAGGGGAATGGGTGAAAAATAAAAGAGTTCCTGTTGTCGCTTCGCGTTGGATTACAAGTCCGATGTTTTGGTACGGATGGTTGAAAGTCATACGCATGCCGCAGCCTATTGTAACGATATTTGGCGGTAAGGAAATGCATAAGAAAGATGAACCTTATGGGCAAGCGTTCAAATGCGGATCTCTTTTGGCAATTCGTGATTTTTCATTATTAACTGGTGGGGGTCCGGGAATCATGGAGGCGTCGCTTTGTGGTTTTCAAAAGGAAAAAGATAAAAAAGGGAGTGCGCTTGGCATCGGTGTTCGGGGCGTAGATGATCATTTTCATTTAGCCTGCGATGCAAACTTTGTGGCTATGCCTTCATTTGCCGCACGCAAATGGCTGCTCATTCGATATTCGGCCGCTTTTATTATTTTTCCTGGTGGCATAGGCACTTTGGATGAGCTTGCTGATACATTAAATACTATTAAATTTTCAATTATACCGCGCGTGCCGGTTATTCTTATTGGCACCCACTACTGGAAGCCTTTGGTAGCTTGGTACAGCCAGGGGTGTAATCAGTCGTACATTCGTTCAGATTTGGCCGATGTGCTGACGATTACAGACGATGTGCGCGAAGCAGTTGACCTCATTTACGATACACGTTTCAAGATATGAGGCAAACTAAGTTCTTCGTATCCTTCAATAATATGATGTGCTTGCTCAAGTTGTGACCTGCGTTTTGCTGTATTTATACCGATGCAGAACATCCCGGCACTTTTTGCTGCCGCCAAACCGTGCGCCGAATCCTCAATAGCGATGCAGTCTTTCGGGCTCATCCCGAGTTTTTCGGCCGCATGCAAATAGATCGCTGGATCAGGTTTTCCTTTGTTACTGACGCGCGATATTGGATAAATATGTTCACCAAAAAGTTTCGAAAGGCCAAGCGCTCGATCGGTGATCGCTACCGTTTCGTCGTGTGCATTAGTCGCCACGCCCGTCTTTAGATTATGTTTAATCACGTCACCGTGAAAACTTAAAAATCCTTGAACGAACCGCACTTCGTGCACATACAATTGGTTTGCGCGTAGCGCTTTTTCTTCCGTAAGTACTGCGAGCGCATCAGGTAAATCAAAATGGTTCTTTAAAAAAGTACAACTTTGATTGAGTGCGAGGCCGTTCAATTTTTCTTGCAGCAAAAGCTCGATTTCTGATGAAACCGCAATGCCGCGATGGTTGAGCAATTCCTTAGTTGCTCGTTTCCAAATATGTTCGGTATCAACGATTGTGCCATCTAAATCAAAGATGACGGCTTTATACCGATTTATCATGAATTCCCTTTCGGTGTTGTCCCGTAGCGGTCTTGTGTATATACTACGTTTATGTGTTTTAAATGTTTCATTGTTTTATGTTACCTCAGGGGTAGTTATGATTCGCCCTTCATCAAAAGCGCTTTTCGGGCTCGCTCTTAGTTTTATTTTACTTCAAATAGTCAGCCTTTTTAAAGTAAACGCTATTTTGGGTTCCCAATGTGCGTTTTTTTCGTTGAGTAATTCTGTACTACCTTTAATCGGTGTTTGGTGCGGATTGCCGCTGGCAATAGGTGGATTAGTTCTAAGGGGATTGCTGAAAGGATTGTTGTTCACTGATACTATCTTCACACCATTAGCATATCATATTCCAACCATTTGTGCATCTGCTTATTGGTCCGCAGAAAATAGAGCGATCAAAATTCTTATTCCGCTGATTTGTATAGCGCTTTTTTTGGCGCATCCGGTTGGAGCTCAAGCCTGGTGGTATAGTTGTTATTGGTTTATCCCCATGGTTATTCAGTTGATTCCTGTCCGCTCTCTTTTTCTAACGGCATTTGGTACTACATTTACGGCGCATGCGGTTGGTTCTGTTTTGTGGATCTACTGTTTATCGATGACGGTACCGATGTTTGCCGCATTGATGCCCATTGTTATTATTGAGAGGTTAATTTACGCTTCAGGTATGGTGCTTATTTATTATTGTGGCAACTGGTTTGGTGAAAAATTAATAAAGATCAAAAGTTTTGCAATTGGTTTAAAAGGATCGATGGCGTGATGAATCATTTGGCAATAATTATGGATGGTAATCGACGCTGGGCGCGATCAAAAGGTTTGGGCTCGCTGGTTGGGCACTCGAACGGTTTTGAGGCGGCAAAGCGGGCGGTCGAATTTTGTTTAAAGAAGAAAATTCCCTATCTTTCGCTTTATACCTTTTCTATTGAAAATTTTAAACGATCTGAACATGAACGAAGTTATCTTTTTGATTTGCTTGCTTCAAAAGCTCCTCAACTGATCGACGATTTTCTTAAATATGGCGTGCGGGCTCGATTTATTGGGGATCGATCACTTTTTCCGGCGCATTTGCTTGCAACAATTGAAAATCTTGAATTGCAAACAAATCAAGGGCACAACCTGCAGGTAAATTTTCTTTTTTGTTATGGTGCGCGCCAAGAAATTGTTCACGGCGTTAAATCTATAATTCAGAAAATAAAGAACGGTGAACTTTCTGAAAACGATATTACGGATGAAACGCTTAATAATTCATTGTGGACCGCTGGAATTCCTGAGCCCGATATGATTATTCGAACTGGCGGCACGAAACGAATTAGTAATTTTCTTCTCTATCAAGCAGCTTATAGCGAATTTTATTTCCTCGATTGTTTATGGCCAGAAATTACCGAAGATCATTTGCAAGCTGCGTGCTTAAATTTTGAAGAATGCAAAAGGAATTTTGGTACATGAAGCATGTAGCAGTTCTTGGTGAGGGAGCATGGGGAACAGCAATCGCAACATTGCTTGCCCAAAATGGATTCACTGTTCATTTGTGGTGCTATCATAAAGAAGTTGCTCAGGAAATTCGGACAAAAAAAACTAATTCACGTTACTTGCCTGGTATTTTGCTTTCAGATTTTATTATTCCAACAACAGATTTAGCAGAATTATTTAATAAGTCTTCGATCATATTTGAAGCAGTTCCGGTGCAGTATTTGCGTTCAACATTGGAAAATTGCAAAAAATACCTGCGATCAGATCAAAAATGGATTGTTCTTTCTAAGGGTATTGAAAACAAAACATTATTATTGCCAACCCAAATGCTGGATGACGTCTTAGGACCGGTTGCACATAAAGCTGTACTCGTTGGCCCCAGTTTTGCCGGGGATGTTGCTACTGAGCAAATAACAGCAGTAACGCTCGCTACCACCGATTGTGATTTTGGTTTAGAATTGCAAAAAATGTTGAGCAACGATTTTTTTAGGCCCTATTTATCGCTCGATCTTATTGGTGTACAAATTGGCGGCGCACTCAAAAATGTTATTGCACTTGCAATCGGCATGCTTGATGGAGCAGGTTACTCAGATAACGTAAAATCTTTTATTCTTACGCGCGGATTGCATGAAATGATGCTCATTTGTCAGTTGCGTGGCGGAAGGCCTGAAACAGTATTTGGACTTTCTGGCGTTGGTGATTTAGTTCTTACCGCAATGGGAGAGCGTAGCCGCAATCGCGAAGTTGGAAAACGAATCGGCAGTGGGCAAACAATTCAGCGCATTCTTGAACAAACAGGATACATTCCCGAAGGTGTGAACACCGCTGCTTCGATTAATCAACTCATTGAAGAGTTTTCTTTGGATTTGCCAGTATGTAAAGGCGTGTATCAGATAATTATCGGAACAAAAAAAATCGATGATTTACTAAATGAGCTCATGAAAAGACCGCTCGAGCAAGAGTGCGTTATTAAAAATTAATGTAAAAGAGGCATGTAACACACGCCTCTTTATTTTTACTATCACTTATTATTTTTTGCAGCTTCAAACTTAGGAAAGAAGTGCTCTTTGAGTAGATCTCTTGTTTGATTGAGAAATAGGGTGAGTTCTGCAAGTTTTTGATTATTATACTCTTCGATTTCTGAAATTTTTGCAGTATCAGTATTATTTTTTTTTACAATTTCAATGAGCTGCTGTTCTTTCCGGTGTTGAAGATTTAGGAAAGTGAGCGCTTGAATCGCGGCAGAGTTGAGCATTAATTCTAGCGCTGAAAGTTGTTCAGTATCTGGAACAAGATCGATTTCTTGCAAATAAGCTACATAAGCAGCCAGTAATTTTTCTGACGCAGATTTATTTTTATTAATTTTTGCGATAAGTGCGAGCCCCTTTTTTTGCGTTTCACCTGGAACCACCAAAATTCCTTTGACAGTTCCATCCTCTACCCTGATTGTTTCATTTTGCGCAGCGATTCCTTGGAAAATTTGTAGTCCAGGAATGTGTGCTACTGGTTGAAAATTCTGATGCGGTTGATTATTGCAAGAGGCGATAAAGCTCTGTCCGATTATTAAAATAACGATTAGGTTTTTTGAATTCATTGATCTCCTAAAAAATAAGGGACAGCGAATGCCGTCCCTTAAGATAGTGTTTTTTTAAAAGCGATTAAGCAGCCATTTGCATATCTGTAGCTACACAATTTTCTGCACAAGCATCTTTTTCACATACTTGATCGCAGCAAACTTCTTCATTTTTTACTGCTGGGCAAACGCCATCTTGGCATGTTGATTCGCACGTAGTGCATTCTTCGTCCATTGCCACTTGGCGTGTTGCTTCTTCAGAATCAGTAAATGCGCCGATAGATAAATTACCTTCGATGTTTTTATCCATTTTGCAGCAATCAGCAATTTGGCACATTACGTTTGAAACTTCAGGCATAATATTTGTTTGATCAGCTTGTGTTTGGCACATCATAATGCAATCGCTGGCCATGCCAACAATGCGATTCCAATTTGCCTCATCACATCCGGGCTTTCTGCTTACAGAAAATCTGAACTCAATGCCTTCAATTTTGTTAGCCATTTCTCTCATTGAAGTAGATTCAGCAGCAGGGCATGTTGAGCAATCTGCTTGCGCAAGAGATGAAACCAACGCAAAAGCGTAAAGTGAGATTTGTTTTTTCATAAATTCTCCTTGAGAAAAAAAATATATGGAATTCGAGCTCAGTATAACAAAGGATTTCGGTTATTCAACCAAGAGCTGAACCGGAATATAGCTTTTTTGATTCATAATTGTGCCAGAAAGAGGGCGCTGTTCGCGAACGATGCATTTTGAACAATCGTGTGCAAAGGCTTTCTCACGATCGTGGATGATTTCTACTTTGAAATTATTTTCCTCGATAAAGGAAATAAGATCAGCAATTCTTTTGCCCCTGATATCGGGGAAAATAAATTCTTTGTTTACGGGTGCCGTACTATATACCATTAGTTTTCGGTTTGTTAAATCGGTATTTGCTGCAGGAATTTGGCCGATGCATGAACCCGCTGGTTGCAAACTAGGAATTTCATAGATGGTCAATAACAATGAATTTTTCTTTGCGAGTTGATCAATTTCATACATAGATTTTCCAATGCAATCAGGTGTTTGCATGAGCGTTGATTGTTTTGAGACAACGCAAAAAACAGGTTGGTTAAGACGGGTCAATTGGCCAGCTTGAGGCGTTTGATTTACGATTGTTCCTTCGGGTAAATCGTTGTCCTCTTTTCGTGCCAAAACACGCAAATTAAGTTGATTTTCAGCAAGAATAAGCGATGCACTATGAATAGTGGTACCAATAAGTGCTGGAACTGGTATTTGTTGTTGAGCATAGCGAACATAAAGAATGCAATAACCAGCCATAAAACTTAAGAAGGGAATTATCCAAAAGAAAGAGTTAATTTTCAATGTGGTTGTGCTTTTAAGAAAAAAGTTAAAGGCAATCAGTAAGCCAGATTCTGTTTTCGCTTACGCGAATGACAATCATTTATCTATGCGACGTACCCGCACGTTAAAACCGGAACGAATACCGTTCGTGCCTATTGTGTCTTGCTCCAAGCAGGGTTTGCCTCGCTATGCTATCACTAGAATAACGCGTGCGCTCTTACCGCACGTTTTCACCCTTACCTTTTTTATACAAAAAGGCGGTTATTTTCTGTGGCACTTTCCATGGGCTTACGCCCCCCTTAGTTTCTAAGGTGCTTTTTCGTTAGGAGTCCGGACTTTCCTCTTTCCCTTTTTTATAGGGGAAAGCGATTGTCTAGATTGCCTTTAATTTTTATATTTCAAAAGTATCCGAATCAATAACAGATTAGCAAAAATCTGAATAATGGTACAGGATATCTCGCTCGGAGTTATTATCCAAGAGGGATTTTGTAAAAAATGGGCGATAACGAGCGAGCAGAAAAAAAATAGGTACGAAAAGAGGTCTACCCTATAATTCAAAAAAGGCAGAAGGGGCACGATCCATAAGGTAGCGTATGCAATAACGTTTACGCTTTCTTGTGCACACGAAATATAAGAAAAATATTCAAGATAGAGAAATCCTAGCAATGAGCACAAGGTTGGTAGAGAATTTGTAGCAAAAAGCGCAACGGAAAAGAGTGACCATAATAATTGCAGGTAAGGATAGGAGAAAAAATAAGCGACAGATAGATCGGCAAAAAAAAATACGGGCAGAATTACATATATATTGGGTGTGCAAATAATATTCAATTTGGGTCCTCCGTTAAAAAATTGACTCCATCGAGATATTATATTGACAAACCACCTTATTCAAGTAACTTTTATACGAAATAATAAGGATACCGTTATTTTTAGGAGTTGATTTTATGAAAAAAAATCTATTATTCGGGGCGGCACTTGCTAGCTTAGTACTTGTAAATGTTTCTAATATTTCTGCAGAAGTTGAGGTTAAGTCTGTTGACAATACTTCAGTGGTTGCGCGTATTAAAGAAGTTGGATCAACTGTTATAGCGCACGTTCGTTCTAATCCAATTAAATACGGTGTGGGCGCAGCTCTAATTGCTGGTGTTTTGGTTGCTTACAAAATTGTTTCTAGCCAAGAAGAACAAACATCAGGTGATATGACAAAGCTTGCTGCACGCAATTAAGTGCGAGCTTGGATTAGTCATTTGATTAATTTGAATTTAAAAAGGCCGTTTGAAAAAAACGGCCTTTTTTTTATCCTTTATTTATGAATTTGTCACGCATCGTTACTTTCTTCTTTCTAGTTCTCGGTTCTTTGATGGGAATGCTCTTTGGATGTTTTGTTTTTATTGCAGCGTATCCTTGGATCGATGTCTCGGCCTTACATCGGGATAGTGCCCTTCGGCCCTCAATTATTCTAGATGATGAGGGCATTGAATGGGCACGTTTTCAAGTAGACCGCAAAGAACCAATAACGATTTCAGCAGTCCCTGAACATGTGATTCAAGCGTTTATTGCGGCTGAAGATCGTTCTTTTTTTAAACATACGGGCATTTCTTGCCGCGGCATTATTCGTTCTTTATTTGTTAATCTTTATCACAGAAAAAAAATACAGGGCGCGAGCACCATCACGCAGCAACTAGTGCGAATGCTTTATTTTGATCCGGAAAAAACATTTATTCGTAAAATTAAAGAGCAAATTGTTTCGCTTATGCTCGAACAGCAACTCAGCAAACATCAGATTCTAGAACTATATTTAAATAATGTTTATTTTGGCTGTGGAATTTACGGCATTCAAGCAGCAAGTCAACGTTTTTGGAATTGTTCAGTGCAAGATGTAACGATAGATCAAGCTGCAGTTCTTGCGTCAATTATGAAATCGCCGGGGCATTATTGTCCACTCTTATTTCCACTTTCGTGCCAAGAACGCAGAAATGTTGTTTTGCACGCGATGTTTCAATGCGAATTCATCACTAGAGGTGATTACGAAAATTTGATAAAGAAACCGCTTGAATTGGCAAAACCAACAACTTTCCATGCGCCCCATGCAAAAGAATGGATTCGTGCATTTGCCGAGCAGGTAATTGGGCGCGATCAACTTTATAAAGGTGGTTTGATTATTCAATCGACGATAAATCTGCAAATACAAAAGGCAGCAGAGCAAGAATTTGAAAAAAAAATTAGCCAATTGCGTCTTAAGATGATGCCAGAAATAGACGGAAGTCTTATCGTCATGGAGAGTGCAACTGGGAAAATAAAAGCGTTGGTTGGAGGCTATAGTTTTGCGGCATCGAAATTTGATCGCGCACATGCAGCGCATCGCCAATTCGGTTCGATTTTAAAACCTTTGGTGTTTGCTGCGGCGGTTGAAAAGGGAATTCGATTTGATGAAGTTGAAGTTGATGAGCCGATAGAAATTCCTTCGGGAAATACCGTTTGGAAGCCAGAAAATTTTTCGAATCAATTTGATGGCCCGATGACGCTTGCGTATGCGCTTTCGCATTCGAATAACATCGTGACTATCAAAACATTATTGCGCATCGGCGCAGCGCGCGTCGCTCAGCTTGCGCGCGATTGCCAAATAAAATGTCAAATTCATGAATACCCTTCTCTTGCGCTTGGTTGTATTGACGGTACGCTCAAAGAAGCGGTAGGAATGTTCAATATTTTTTCTCAACATGGGGCGTATGTAGAACCGCACCTCATTTCGTGGGTAAAGGATCAATGGGGCGCTAAAATATGGAAAGCGCAGCCAATAAAAAAACAGATCATCTCATCCGTGGTAAGCGGACAAGTTGCGCACGTTCTTGGCTTGAGCATCGAGCGCTTAAAAAGAAGGTACCCTGATTTATTGCAAACTGAAGCGATTGGAAAAACTGGAACAGAAAATACGTGCCGCACCTGCTGGTTTATTGGCTCAACGCCAACGCATACGACCGGCGTTTATATTGGCTGCGATGATAATCGATCGTTGGGAAGATATATTTTTGGGTCCGCTACTGCTTTTCCTCTGTGGTTATCTATGCAGAAGCACCTTCCATGCACGCAGAAAAAATTCACCTACGATCCTTCTTTAAAATCTATAATCATCGATGAAAAAACAGGAAATCGTTGTGCAATGAGCGATTCTGGCGCAACCCGAATTTTAGTTGCTGATTAAATCGAGCCTTAGTTGGCCGCATACAATGCTTGCTAATCGCATAATCAGGTTAGTAGTATAGCAATGTTTTTAAGAAGCAAGGAGAAACGGATGAGCATAATCGGCAATCCATTTTATTGGGTGATAATTTTTCTTTCTCTCATCACGCCGCGTGTTGGGCAGGCGAGTCAGAACGATCAATCAAACCAAAACGAAAACATCGATCAAAAATGGGACGATTTAAAAAATAAGTTTGTAAATACGGCTCAAAGTGCCAGTGACGGTGCCGGTGGTTTTCTTAAAGGTATTGGCCAAAGTGTCGGCATTGTAACAGCTGATTATCACTACAGCTTTCAAATATGGAACGATACTGCAAATGCCGTGCTTGCCGCTACGCAAAGAATAGTTCCGGCAATGGGGATGAGTATTTCAGAAGATTATGATTATGCGCAGTTAGTTGAGCCATTCACTAATAGTGGTCAAGCGTTTTTGAATCAGCAGCTTTATTTTAGCGTGGTTCTTTTTGCTGATCCTAAAAATAGTTTTGGACAGCTTCTTGGCAAAGCATCTGTACAAGACCTTCAAAAATTAGCAGGCGCATCAGCCCAGTATCAGATTTTTTCACGGGATATTTATCCTTGGCAAAAAGATGATGATAATATGTATTTTTATCGCGTTTACAGATCAAAAAGTGCTTTTGCGGGAGAATATTTGGGAATTAAAACGGCGACGACCGATTTTCTGGGCATGTTCTACAATAATAGTGCAAAAGATGTTATGCTCGAATTTATTAAAGACGGCCAAGATTATAAAATAACTCTTGAAGCTGGCAGTTTTAATTCATTGCAATCTACTTCAACAGATCTTCCTTTTTCAATTCGGCCACAGCCGGGCAAGAAAGCTGCGTTTGTTTTTTCAGCGGGCAATACTCCATTTGCAACGATGCCAATTGCCCAGCAGGGAATAGGCAACGTTTCATATAACGAAACCACAAAAACATACGATCCGGCCGGCCCTATGCTTTATACCTATGAAGTATATTCTAAAGACAATGCGGCACTTGATGTAACGATTCAAGGATTATCAATAGGAAATTTTGATCAGCCAACCTCGGGAAAATTAAGAGATATTAATCCAGTTCAATGCCATGTATGGCGACAATCTGCACAGCAAGCACAAATCGAGCGCATGAAAGCCCGTACAAAAGAAACACTCGATGATACCAGCTCTATTGCTTACGATGCCCCAGAAACCTTTTGGGTTGCTTATAAAACGCACGATTATAGTATTGCAAAAAAGGTAGAAGCGGGAAAAGTTGTAGATTTTACGCTTATCCGACCACAAATAAAAGAAAAAGAGGCGTGGCTTTATGGCGTTACGCTTTTGACTAATGACGATACAAAAGCAAAAAAATTTCTCGATCGTTTAAGTGAAGGAAAAATTGGGCAGGGAGCCGTGTACACAAAGGCTGGGTTGATGGGCGCCGAATTTGATCTCTCTAAAATTAGCGCAAATACTAATGGGTTAATCGCCGATACCGATCCAAAAGACGGAAATCGTTCAGGGGTCGTTGGGTATGTGATTTTTGCCGATTCGTTTTTGCCAACAGGTGTTGATAGTTCAGCGAACTTTTATTATTTTGCGCCTTCGCCAGATCTGCGGATTGATCAATTATTGGGACTTGTTTATTTTTCGGATGATTCGTATACCAAAGATCAAAGTGGCGCAATTACTCTCAAGCCCTCTATTGCTCAAGCGGCACAGAAAAATTTTCTTTCTTGGATTACGCAGTATCCGAAAAATAAAACAACTGTTGAAAATGAGCTGAAAAAATATATTCAAGACAATGGAAATGCAGTGCTCTTTGCTAATGGTTCAGCGGCTAATAGCCAACGGGTTCTAACTGGGCAAGGACAACATATGGTTGATATGATTTTGGATGGGCCAATAAGTATAGCAAACTATCCGCTCTTGCGAAAAGCAGGGATTAATTATTATGTGTTTACGCTCGGTGGTAGACCCGATTCTTGGCCTTCATAATGTAATGCAATACGAAGGGCATAATCAAAAAGTTCTGGGTCGGTTACTAGATCGCTTTGGCGCAAAACATATACGAGTTCAGGATAACGTTCTGCTAACGCAACGGCGTTAGCATTTTGATGATTATCTGCACAATTTTCAAGCGGAATGGTAATGCATGGCTTTTGAAAAAAAAGTGTTTCAAATAATGATCCAGCGCCCGCTCGGCAGACCACCAAATCTGCTTGATGGTAATACGCATCAAGTGCATTATCGTAATCAAACACTTGCGCTGCCAAGCCATTGATTTTATAAAATTCTGCAAGTTCCCCTACATGCTGAGCACCCGTTTGATGAATAATATGAAGTGAGGGGGCAAGTGGGCTTTCTATAAGCCAATTTTTCACAAAAGAATTAATAAATGCAGATCCTTGTGAGCCACCAAGCACTAAAATTGTTTTATGTTCTTTGCGCTCGACGGGAGTTAATGCTTCTCGTTTTGCAGTTTTGAATCGCACTGGATAGGGAGTGAGTATGCATTTTGACGCGGGTAATTTATCGAGTGCTTGTTCAAAGCAGATATAAATACGCTGAGCAAAATAAGAAAGTAGTCGCACCGCTTTGCCGGGAATGGCATTAAATTCATAAATCTCAATCGGAATACCAAGCGCAGCACCACTCAAGCAGACAGGGATAGAAATTGCGCCACCAAAACTTATAATTTTTGACGGTCGCTTTTTTTTCAATAGTGAAAATGCTGCTGCGCAACTTTTGGTAAAAGATACGATAAATGAAGGATAGCGCCAGAAGCGCAAACTAGGGAATTTTTTAAGGTGAAGCTTTTCGGTGTTTTCTATGAATGAATAATT